>JAJVIA010000120.1:23292-32559 GCA_022072245.1 Anaerolineae bacterium | reverse complement strand
TTGGCTGCGCGTTCTCGGCGGCGCGGCGTTGATACTCGTCATCGGCTTTTCGATTGCCACATTTATCGTCACGGTGTACGCGAGCAGTTTGGCAATGCAAGCGCGCGGCGCGCCGGACCAAAATGCCATCAATCAATTCGCCAACGCGACGATTCCCGCCCTCGCGCCGGGATTGGCGTTCGTCAGCGCGCTCGGCGGCGCGTGGTTCGTCACGCGCAAGCTCGGCCGCGCGGCATTTACCAATGCGCTTTTGATGGGCGCGCTGGCTGCCGTCGGCAATGCCTTTATTAGCATTCTGAGCGGCTTTACATTCGGCGCCGTTGTCGAATTCGTCGCGTTTCTGTTGGGCAGCGCGTTGGCGGGCTGGCTTGCCGGACGCGGAAATGTGGAACAATCCACTGTATAATTCGCTTGTGAACAACTCGCGCGATTTGCTTTGCCGCATGACGTTGATATGGCACGCTGTGTTTTTTGTAACCCTCGCGTGCTGTGTCAGCGTCGTTCTGTTTTTGGAAAGCGATTCCGTATGGGCGCAAAAGATAGCGGCGTTTGCATTCGCGGCAGCGTTCGCCCTGTGGCATTATTTTTTGAATCTGCGAATCCAGTCGCCGCGCAGTCATCCGTTTCTGATGTTGCTGTATGTGACAGGCGCGACGTTCTTTACCGTTCTCCTCATCAATTTGTATCCGATTTTTTGGTTGATGGTGTTTTTGTTGTACACGCATACGTTTATCGTACTGACGGCGCGCTGGGCGATTGCCGCAAGCGTTTTTATTTCGCTCATACTGACATGGGAAATGTTTCTCGCGCGCGAATTCACCGCCGAAAATCTTTTCGCCGCCTTGGCGCTTGGCGTCGCGTCGGTTGGCTTTGCCGCGCTCTTGGGTTGGTTCATTGATAAAATCACCGACGAAAGCGACGCGCGCAAAAAATTGATTGTAGAATTGAATGCGACGCGCGCGGAACTCGCGCAGCGCGAACGCGAGGCGGGCGTCCAACAAGAGCGTCAACGCCTCGCGCGCGAAATTCACGATACGCTGGCGCAAGGATTCACCAGTATCGTCATGCAGCTCGAAGCGGCGGAACAAGCGCTGCCCAATGACGCCGCCGCCGCGCAAAAATTTCTCGACAGCGCGCGGCAAACGGCGCGCCACAATTTGGAAGAAGCGCGTCGTGTGGTGGCGGATTTGCGTCCGGAACTTTTGGAACGCGAATCCTTGCCCAACGCGTTGCAGCGCGCCACCGAGCGTTGGACGCAAGCCCATCGCATCGCCGTCCACACAAACATTTCGGGCGCGCCCAGCGCGCTCGCGCCCGAACTTGAAATCACCTTGCTGCGCGCGGCGCAAGAAGCATTGAACAACATCGCCAAACACGCGCGCGCGAGCGCGGTGGAACTTTCGCTCGCGTATCTCGGCGATGTCGTCACGCTCGACATTCAAGACAATGGAGTCGGCATGGCGGCGAATGGAAACGGCGCGCCCGCGTCGAGCGGATTCGGTTTGATTGCCATGCGCGAACGCGTCGCACAGCTCGGCGGCCAAGTGACGGTGGAAAGCGCGCCGGGCGAGGGAACTACGGTGGCGGTGGAATTGCCGATACGACGTCAAGCGTCAAACGGAACGCTCGACGCGGGAGCATCGAACAATGGAACGGATTCAACTCGTACTGGTTGACGATCATCCGGTCGTGCGCGCGGGGTTGCGCGGCATGTTGGAGGGACAGACCGATTTTGAAATTGTCGGCGAAGCGTCGGACGGCGCGCAGGGCGTCGAACTTGCGCGCCAATTGAAACCGCGCGTTGTCTTGATGGATTTGCAAATGCCCAAAATGGACGGCGCGACGGCAACGGAACAAATTCACGCCGCCCTGCCCGAAACGGCGGTGCTGGTGTTGACCACCTTTGACCGCGACGCCGATATTTTGCGCGCGATTGAAGCGGGCGCGGCGGGATATTTGCTCAAAGATGCGCCGCGTGAGGAATTGTTCCGCGCCATCCGCGCAGCCGCGCGCGGCCAAGCCGCGCTATCGCCCACAGTCGCCACGCGCTTGATGAATCACATGCGCGCGCCCGCGCAAGAAAATTTGAGCGCGCGCGAAATCGAAGCGCTGCAATTGGTTCGCCAAGGCGCCAGCAACAAAGAAATCGCCAAACAATTGCATATCAGCCAGGCGACGGTAAAAACGCATCTCCTTCACGCGTTTGCCAAATTGGGCGTGGACGACCGCACCGCCGCCGTCACGGTCGCAATCGAGCGCGGCATCCTCTAGCCGCTGACGCCCATCGCATTGAATTCGACGACGTAAGAATGGTCAAGCAAAAGCAATGCGCGCGGAATCAGGTTCAGAACATTGCGCCATCAAAGCCAGCGCGCAAAAATTTTAAGGTTTCATCCATTGGGCTAGACCGCCAAGCCGCGATATCGCGCGTATAATATCGCAATGTAGCCAAGCGTGAGGCAGGACCGCTATGATTCTCATTTACCTTGTCGCGGGATGGGGGGTTGGCATTCTAACGGCATCGTTTTTGAAACTGCCGACCCAAGTTTGGCTGCTCTTGGCGCTCTTGCCTCTCGGTTATCTCGCCCTCTTTTGGCGCGATCTTGCGCTCCGCAAATGGCATCTCGTCCTCGTCTTTATGATTCTCGGCGCGCTGCGCTATCAACTCGCGCTGCCCGATGAAATTTCGCAACAGCTAAAACAATTTAACGAACAAGGCAACGCGTCGTTGATTGGCGTGGTCGTCGCCGAGCCAGATGTGCGCCAGACCCAGACGCTCGTGCGCGTGGACGTTTCCAAAATTCAAGCGCACGGCGAATGGCGCGACGCGCGCGGCCGCGCGCTCGTTTCGGCGCCGCGCGATACGCCGGTCCAATACGGCGACGAGGTGCAGGTGGACGGCGCGCCCGAAACGCCGCCCGACGGCGCGGATTTTTCGTACCGCGATTATCTCGCGCGCGAACATGTTTTTACCTTGATACGCCACGCGCGCCTGTATACCATCGCCTCCGGCAAAGGCAATCTCTTTTGGGCGCGCTTGTACGAATTCAAAGCCGCCGCCGAAACGGCGATTGCAGAATTATTGCCCGAACCGAGCGCGGCGCTGCTCACCGGCATTTTGCTCGGCGACGACAGCGGCATCCCATCCGCTTTGAAACAAGACTTTGCCGATACCAACACCGCGCACATTATCGCGATTTCGGGATTCAACATTGCCGTGCTTATCGGCGTCCTCGCGTTTGTTTTGCGACGTCCTTCCTACGCCCTGCAAGCGCGCGCGCTCAACACGCCCACTACCAATTGGGTTACGCGCGCGTTCGCGCTGCTCACCGGACATTTCAACGCCATCCTCATTATTGTTTTTCTAATCCTGTACACGCTGCTCGTCGGCGCGTCGGCTTCGGTCGTGCGCGCGTGCATCATGGGTTCGCTCGTCGTCATTGCGCTGGACTTGGGGCGCACGAGCTGGGCGTTCAACGCGTTGGCGATTTCCGCGTTCATCATGACGCTCCTGAATCCGTGGGTCTTGTGGGATGTGGGGTTTCAACTTTCCTTTCTCGCCACGCTCGGCCTCTTGCTGTACGCGCCGCGCTTGCAAACTTTTTTCGAGGGCTGGCTCAAAAAGCGCGTGAGCGCAGACCGCGCGCGTCACATTGCCTCATTTTTTCAAGATGCGTTCATTGTCACATTCGCCGCGTTCATCGTGACCGCGCCGCTCATCATTGTCTATTTTCACCGGCTCTCGCTCATCGGTTTTCTCACCAACTTTTTAGTCTTGCCGGTCCAGCCCGCAGTGATGGTTTTAGGGGGCGCGGCGACGCTTGTCAAAATGGCTGCCACTTGGCTCGCCGCCATTCCATTGGTCGAGCTAATTTTGGGCGGCTTGGCGCAAGCGCTTGCCTGGGCTGCCTATGTTTGTTTGCAGTACACCATTCTGGTCGTGCAGGCGACGGCAGCCATTCCGTTCGGTTCGTTCGAAGTGACGCGTCTGGGCGCGCCATTCGTGCTTGTATTTTACGCCGCGCTATTTATCGGCACGCGTCTCGGTCTCAAGCGCGCGACCGGTTTAATTTTAACGCGCGTGTGGGTTGCCATCGCGCTGCTCGCGTTGATTACGATGTTTGTGTGGACCGCCGCGCTGGCGTCGCCCGACTCGCGCACGCACGTCAATTTTATCGCCGCCGCCGACGGCGACGCGACCTTGATTCGCACCGCCAACGACCAACGGCTGCTCATCAATGGCACGAACGAACCCGGCGCGTTGTTGAGTTATTTGGGGACGCAGCTGCCGCCGTGGGACCGACGGCTCGATGTCATTGTCGTCACGCATCTCGACGACGATAATTTGGCGGCGCTCAACGCGGTCTTGGAACGCTACACCGTCGCCCAAGTCGTCGAACCGCCGCCGCCCGCGCGGCCGGGCGTAAGTTATGCCAAATGGCGCGCGCTGACGCAAGAAAAAAATATCGCGGTCATTCCCGCGCAACAAGGCGTCGCGTGGCGCGCGGGCGACGCGACATTCAAGATTTTGTATCCGTCCGCCGAAACGGACGCGCCGTACAGCGCGCTGCAAATGTTCACGGACGGCCGTTCGTTCTTGTTTGCGCCCGCCTTGAGAAAAACAGACCGCGACGCGTTGCTGCGCGCGAACGTCTTGGCTGCGGTGGATGTCGCCGTCTTGCCGAATGAAATCGAAAAAGAATGGGCGCAGCGCGTGACGCCCGCCGACGTAATTTTTTTCAGCGGCAACACCGCGCGCGCCCAGCCCGCCGCCGCAACGCTGCAATTATTCGACGGCGCGCGCGTTTGGCAAACGCATCGCAACGGCAACATAGAATTTTTGTTGGATGGCGAAACGCTGCAAGCGACAGCGGAAAAATAATTCGCCGCGCGCAACAAACATCTCTATCAAAACGCGGCGCAGAAAAAATTTCTGCGCCGCGTTAAATTCACGGTTTGATTTTGAAATTTTGCGACGCGGTCCACGCGCTGCAATAATTGCTTCCATTGACGACAGCGCACGCTTGTACGCGCCACGAATACACGCCGCCGCGTTTCAGCGCGGGCGTTTGAAATTCAGAAGCGCCGGTCGTCTGTTCGAGAATTATTTTGGGCGACGCCGCCGCGTTGCGAATTTGAAGTATGTAACCGGTCGCGCCGGGCGAATCGCTCCAGTCGAGATTCACCTTTGGCTTGACAACCGTTTTTCCGTCGTCCGGTTTGAGGAGCGTCACGCGGCTGGGCGCCGGGTCATGCCAGATTCCAAACCTGCCCGCAGGTTTATCGCCGGTCTGGGTAAAGATTCCGCCGACGATTACATCGGCGCCGCGATGCGTCAACGCGTACACCGCGGCGTTCGCGCCAGAACCGAGCGCGCTCCAAGCTCTGCCATTCCATTTGGCAATTCCATGCGCGGATGTTTTGCCCGCTTGGCTAAAATTGCCGCCCACAAACAATGCGCCATCCTGCGCATCCAACGCCGCGACCGGAGCATTGACGCCGCCGCCCACCGCGCCCCAATCCTTGCCGTTCCAACGCGCAAGATATTGAATTGATTTACCGCCCGCTTTGGTGAATGAGCCGCCGACAAAAATTTTCCTGCCGTCCGCCTCTAGCGCCGTCACCGCTTTATTGACGCCCGCGCCCAACGCGGACCAGCGTCGGCCGTCATAGCGCGCGATATTTTTCGCCGCCGTCGCGCCGGCGCGGTCAAATTGACCGCCGACATAGACGCTGCCCTTGTTTGCGACGAGCGCGAATACATTGCCGTTGACGCCGTGTCCCACAGCCGCCCACGCCGCGCCGTCCCATTTGGCGATATGATTTGCGTTTGCGCCGCCCGCGTGCGCGAATGTACCGCCGACATAAAGTTGGTCGCCGTTAAACGCAATGGCGCTCACACGGCCATCCACCCCATCGCCCAACGCGTGCCAACTGACGCCGTCCCATCGCGCAATATGCTTCGCCTCCAGCGCGCCCGCGTGCGTAAAATCGCCGCCGACATACAACGCGCCGTCATACAACGCCGCCGCCAAGACCGTTCCATCCAAACCATCGCCCAACGCGTGCCAGCTGGCGCCATCCCATCGCGCGATATTGCGCGCCGCCACGCTGCCCGCCGCCGTAAAGACTCCGCCAACATAAATGGAATTGCCATCCACCGCGAGCGCGTGCGCGGGGCCGTCCAATCCTTTTGGATTCGCGTTAAACAGGTCGAGCCAATTTTGGCCGTCCCAAGCGCGAATGCCCTGCCCGCCGACGTACACAAAATCGCCCGCGCCCAACGACGCGTTAGGGTCATCCCCGCCGACAATTCCAAAGTTCCATGTATTGCCGTCCAACCAGACGAGCACATTTTGACCTTGACGCGGGGCGCACAACAAACCGTACAAATTTCCATCCCATACGACGAGCGCATTAATCCAAGCATCCACGTTAGAAACACTGCCGCACCAATAATTGCTGACTGTCCAACTGCTGCCATCCCATTCCGCCAAGCAACCGTCCACAAATTTTCCGCCCACGTACAAAGTTCCAGCGTTAAAAGTCAGCGCGCGCGCCATTTCGCCCGCCAAGCCGTCGCCGAGCGCGTTCCATGCCGCGCCATCCCAACGCGCGATATTCGGCGTATTCACGTCGCCCGCTTGGGAAAATACGCCGCCAACATAGACGCTGCCGCCTTGAAGCGCCAGCGCATTGACGTTAGCGTTCGCGCCAGAAATCCCGGCGCCCAACGCGTGCCATTGCGTCCCGTCCCACCGCGCAATGTTATGAACCGTAACATTGCCCGCCGTTTCAAATTTGCCTGCGACATAAACGTCGCTGCCGTCCACTGCGATTGCATTGACCGCGCCGTCCACGCCGCCGCCGACATCGAACCATTGACTGCCATCCCACATTGCGAGATTGTTCACGTCTAAACCGTTCGCCGCCGTAAAATTGCCGCCGACGTAAAGCTTGCCGCCTTGCGCGGCGAGCGCTTGGACGTTCGGACTGCACGACATCCCATTACAACCGCTAATGCCCGCGCCAAGCGTCAGGGTTTGCGTCCCATCCCATAGCGCAATGTTGTTGGCGACAAATCCGTCGGCATACGTAAAAGCGCCGCCGACATAAACCTTGGCGCCATCCGTTGCAATCGCGCTGACCGTTCCGCTAACATTCGGCAGCGTAAAACCGTCGTCCCAAAATTCATCGCCGGGCGCGCTGTGTTCCGCCGCGCGCGTCGTGTCGGCGCCAAGCGCCATAAAAGCGCTCAACAACGCCAAAAGGCAAACGAATTTAATCAAGACCTTCATAGCGCGTTCCTCCTTGAAAAATAACGCGTCGTGACGAATTCATTCGTCCGCAATAGGGTACGCTTGAAAGCGTCGCCACGCGCCGCTTCCTTTGAAAATAATCCGTAGTGACGAATTCATTCGTCCGCGATAGAGATACGATTGAAAGCGTTACTACGCGCCGCATCCTTTGAAAATAACCCGTAGTGACGAGTCTTTTGTAATGGCTTGGCGAGAATACGGTACGTTAATTATACCGCCAAAGCGCCAACCGGGATACCGCCATTATTCTGCGTCAAGCGTTTCGGACAACGCGTGGCGCAACCGCTGCGCTTGGCGTGGGGACAAAGCCGCGCCAGCTTGTTTTGTAGTCTCGTCGCGCTTGCGTTACAATGCTTGGAATGACACAGACTCAAACCTGTTCGTATCCTCAAACCATCCCCGAAGATAATCATTGGTGGTTTGCCACGCGCACGTGGGCGATAGAAACGTTTCTCGACGCGCTGCCGCAAAAAAACAATCTCGACGTTCTCGACGTCGGCTGCGGCGCGGGCAACATGATTCATCACCTCGCGCAATACGGCCGCGTGCGCGGCATCGAAGTGGACGCGCGCCCGGTGAAAATCGCGCAGCAGCGCGGTTACGATGTGCGGCTCGGCGACGCGACGCAAGCCATTCCCTTTCCCGATGCCTCGTTCGACCTAGTTACCGCGCTCGATGTCATCGAGCATGTGGACGCCGACGAAAAAATTTTGCAAGAAACATTCCGCGTCCTGCGTCCGAATGGTCATGTATTGATTACGACGCCCGCGTTTCAATGGCTGTGGAGCCACAACGACGAATTGAACGCGCACAAACGCCGCTATACGGCAAACGAATTGCGCGCGAAAATGGAGCGCGCCGGTTTTCAAATTGCGCGGCTCTCGTACAATTTCTTTTTGGTATTTCCGCTCGCCGCCGGCATGATTGCGCTAAAAAATTTGACGGGGAAAAACGCGGCGTTGAAATCGCATCACTTTAACGACGACGCGTATCAGGTGGACATGGAACCCGTTGCGCCCGCGCTCAATTCAATTTTGCGCGGCGTCGGACAAATTGAAAATAGTTTGTTGAGCGCGCTAAATTTGCCGTTGGGAACTTCGCTGATTGCATTGGGCAAAAAAACCGAGCGTAACGCGGCGCGCGCAAATCCTTGACCCAACCCCGACCAATAAAAATACAGACGACAGTACGACAAATTTGAAATTTGTCATTCCTCAAAGGAGGCGCCGCGATGGAAATGAATCGTCCGGACAAATTCGGCGTGTGGCTCGCCGTCTTGATTGCGCTCCTTTCGCTCAGCAGCGCGTTGATTGCGTGGCGCGTGGCGGATGCGTCAGGCGCGGCGAGCGACGCGGATGCCGAAGGGCTGCTCGCGGCGGTGGATGCCGAAGACGCCAAGACCGCCGCCAAGATTTCCGTGTTGAGCAACCTCACCGTCTATGCGCGCGCCGTGCAGCACGAGACGCTCAAAAAGCATCTTGACGCGCTCGCCGCGCGCACGACCGATGCGGAACTCAAGGCGCAGCTGGAAGCGCAGTCCAAATTATTGGACTCGGCGGCGACGCGTGACCGCGACTTTTTGCCCGCGCAATACATTGACCGCAACAATGTGTACGATGTCGCGCGCGATTACGGCGAAACGTTGGCGGTCAATGCGCGCCGTCAAGACGTTCTGCCCGAACCCCATTTCGCGCTGGCGGATCGTTATCGCGCCAAAGCCGAATTTTTGTTGGGCATTTTGGTCGCGCTCGGCGCCGCGTTCGTCCTCTTGACGCTCGCCGATGCGATTCGCACGCCGCTCCGTTACTTTATGCTTACCGGCGGCATTGTTATCTTGGTCATCGGCAGCGGCAGCGCCTTGTTGATTGAATTGTGGTATGCGTTCGCTTTGAGCTAATTCTTTGACATTATGAAATTACATAATGAGGATGCGTAGCAAGGCGTTCTC
>JAJVIA010000120.1:0-23192 GCA_022072245.1 Anaerolineae bacterium | reverse complement strand
CAGCAATACGAATTCGACCAATTCAGCGTAATGAATTTGCGCGACGAATTGTACTCGCAAGCAGTTTCAGCCGGCGCGTCCTCTGAACCGCGCACGCCATTGGGGCAAGCGTATCTGGACGCGATGAACGACCCCGCCCTGCGCGCGCTCTCGCCTCTCTTGAACGGCGATTATGTGCAAGCCGATGCGAACGGCTATCGCACGGTTACAGATTACGGACGCTATCAAGTCGAGACGTATGTGCTGACGACGACGCTGTTGAGCGAACGCCGCGAGGCATACGCGCACACGAGCGCCGATTGGAACAACAAAGCCGATTATTTTATCGCGCTGATTGCGATTCTCGCCGTCGCGCTCTTTCTCTTTGGCTTGGCAGGCACGTTGTCGAACGTACCCGTGCGGCTCATCTTTATCGTCGTCGGCTTGTTCATCACCGGCATTGCGGCGTTGGGAATTTTGATTATCCAATTTTTGCCCGTGCATCAAACTCCCGAAGCGGCGCTGGAACAATACGCGCGCGGCAAGAGCGCGGAACATCAAGCCGCAAATTATCATAACGCCGATGCGGAACAATGGCGTCAACACAATCAAGCGTTCTATGCCAAAGCGTTGGAAGCGTACAATGCGGCGCTCGAACTCGACCCACAGTACGCGAACGCGTATGCCGCGCGCGGCTATACTTTGATGAATCTCACGTCGCACGATGCCGACCGAGCGGCGGCGGACCTCAAGCGCGCGCTCGATTACGGCAAACGCGATTACAGCACGTACTGGAATTATGGCTTTGGGCTCTATCTGCAAGCAAAATATGACGCGGTGCGCGCGCCGAGCGAACAAGCGCTGCGTCTCAATCCCGAAGTGTGCGGCCCCGCTTTCAACATCGCCGTCGCGGAATTGGCGCTGGGCAAATTCGACGATGCCGCAGCCGAATACGAAAAATCCATTCAACTCTGCGAACAAATTGTTCAACGCGCGCGACAAAACGGCGTCCAAGCGCCGAGCTCGTTGTGGAACGAGATGCAAGGCGCGGTGGATGATTTGGATAATCTCTTGTGCGTCCTCTCCCCGCCCGCGCACTGTTACGAAGGACGCGCTCAACCCAAAATTTCAATCGCCAACACGACCGAGCTTGCGGCGCAAGCCGCACGCTGGCGCACGCGCCTCAAAGAGGCGCTCGCCGCGCTCGAATTTGACGGGACGACGCAGCTGCCCGCCGTTTCGAGTCAATGGTCGCCTCTTGCTTTTTCGTGCGGCGCATCCGATCAAAAAGGCGACTATCTGCGGACTGCCGACCAAATCACGACGTTTCCAAATCGCTATATGAGCGCGCCGCCGATTCTGGCGGTGTGGGATTATCGCGGCATGGCGCCCGGGCTCAAGATACACTGGAAAATTTTCCAAGACGGCGCCGAAGAAACGCGTTTGCGCTTTGAAGAAGAGTGGAACTTGGCGCAAGACGGGAATGCCCAACGCAAGTTGGATTCGTGGTACGTGTTGGGCAATGGCTTGTACGAGGTCGAAGCGTATGGCGGAGGCAAACTTTTGGCGTCGGGACAATTTCGGATTGCGCCGCAGCTCGCAAGCCAACCCGCGCTCTCGCTGCCATTGGATACGGTCGCCTTTACCGATACGCTGGACAATAATTGCGCCGACTGGCCGCTCGCCGACGGCGCGTTACGCGATGGCGAATTGCAGTTGGTCACGCATGAGCAGGGCACTTCTTTTAGATCAATGTGCAACTATTGTTATAGCGTGGACGATTTTTACATGGAAGCGGATACGCGCTATATCTCGGGCGCGGCAGATTATGGCTATGGCCTTGTCTATCGCAAAACAGCTGGCGTGAACGATTTTTACACGTTTAACATTTCAGGCGACGGCTCTTTTACGGTGACGCGTTATGCCGAAAACTTTTGCGACGCGGCGAAAACGGAGCATTGGTGCGATGTGATTCCGTGGACGCGCAGCAAATTCATCAATCCGCGCGGCGCAAACAAACTGGGCGTGAGTTGTCGCGGCGCGACGTGCGATTTCTATATCAACAATCGCCTCGTCCAAAGCGCGAACGATGAGGCGCAACTGAACGGTTATTACGGGGTGAACGTCGGAACGGCAGACCTGACTGTCGCGTTCGATAACGTGCGCGTGTGGAATTTGAAATAAGCGCGCGGGGCGGCAGCGGACTCTCTCAACCCTTCACAACTCTTGCGCGGTATGCGGCAAACGGCGCACGCGTTCCAAATGCGCGCTCACGCGTTCGTCATCGCGCTGCGGATATTCAAACGCAAACTGCGCGGCGACGGCGCGGGCGCTCTCACGAAATAATTCACACATTGCAAACAACGCGCGCCATGTGTTTTCGCAATCAGCATCCGCGTAGGTTTGAAGCAGCAGCTCCCATTCCCGCGCGTCAAGATAGTTTTGAAAATATTTGCCGAACGTTCCAACATTTTTTGAAAATTGCGTGCGGACGCCGATGCGCCACGTCAACATTTTTTCGAGTTCCGCGCGCACAATTTGATCCATCGCATATTTGGCATACACAATTTGCGCGCGCCACAAACCTTTTGCCACGTACACACTCACCCACCAAAATTCATTGCAGCAATCCGCAAATTCCTTTGCCGTCGGCGGTTTGGGGAAATAATCACTTTCGTTCGGCGGCGGAAATGGCGCGACGATGCCGTCTTTATCCAAAAGCAAAACGCTCAAACTATCCGTGCCGAACGTTTCGAGTTTTGCGACGGGATACAACGTCAGGTCAATGCGATTGCCGTCGGTGAACTGCATCAGATACGCGAATTGATCGCACGGCGGCGCTGCCCCCATCGCGTCGGGCGTTTGCAGAATCATCATTTCGCCAAAGCGTTCGAGCCACTTGGAATTTTCGACGAACGACGCAACCTCCGTCACCACATACACAATATCAAAATCTTGAAACAAATCGCGCGGCGCGTTGGGATTGGCGCGCGAGCCATTCAAAATGACTGCGCGGATGCGTTCGTCCGCGCGCGCGGTTTCGAGAAGCAACGCAAACATTTCCTGTTCGCTACGCATATCGAGGGGCAGGGGCAAACGCGTAGGTCAATGCTTTGCCTCTACGTAAACGCGTCGGGCGCGGCGGGTTTCACGCGCACAATTTTTTCTTCGCGCACGGTCACGAGACCGGGATGCGCGCCCGCGCCGCGCACGCGATGCACATTTTTGCGCGGCGTATAAATCACATCCACCGCGTTTTCGTCACGCGCCTGCGAATAAAAAGCGGCGAGCGCGGCGGCATATTCCAACGTCGTCGGCGGAACGTCCGCGCCGTTCGACGCAATGACCACGTGCGAACCCGCGCGGCTCCGAGCGTGCAGCCATACATCGTTCGGGTTGGCGCGCTCGAACGTCAATTCGTCGTTCTGCCGCGCGTTGCGGCCCACCCACACGGTCAAACCGTCGGGCGAAACAAAGAGCCGGGGCCCCGTCCGCACGCCGCCGCCGCCGCTGCGTAATTTCGTTTCGGACAGCAGATGCGCTTGGCGCGCCGCGTCGGCGACCTGTTCGATTTCGGCGCGCGTTTCCGCTTGGTCCAAATCATTGAAAATTTGTTCCGCATACGCCAAATCGTTTTCCGCCTCCGCCAGACGCGCCGGTACGCGCGCCTGCGCGTCGCGCGCGCGTTTGTATTTTTCAAAATAAACGTTCGCGTTTTCCACCGCGTTCAATTTTGGGTCGAGCGCAATGTCGAGCGTCAATTGCTCGTCCACCGGCGCGCGCAGCATGGTTTGCCCCGGCGCGAGCGCGTATTGATACCCCAAAATCATTTCGCCCGATAATTTTAATTTTTCGATTTCGGCGGACGGCGCGAGCTCGCGCTGCAAACTAAAAAGTTTGCGCTGCAATTTCGCGCGCGCGGGTTCCATTTGGGCGCGCAAAGCAATTTTGACCGCTTGGTACGATTCCGCCGCGCCGTAAAATTTTTCCAGCGCCGCGCTCATGCCCGAAACGGGTTCGACGTTTGGCAGATGCGTCAACGTAAACGCGGCAATGGCGACGGGCTGCGACTCGCGCCAGGCGATGGACGGCGCGGCGGGTTCGCGCCACACCTGCGTCAGAATTTCGTGCAACGGCGCGTCAAACGCCGGATTGTACGGCGTTTGCGTATCGCGGCTCACGCGGTACGCCGCTTCGCGCGCGAGCAGCGGACTCGTTCCCGCGACGCCGTTCACCAATTTCTCGGCGAGCGTTTCGCCGTTGGCGCGACGCAGCGCTTCGCCCAATGCCTGAATCGAAACGGCGAGCGGGTCCGCTTTGCCTTGCGGCGGCGGCGGCGCATATTTGACGCGCGGCTCGAGCGTGCGCGCGCGCTGCGCGGACGCCGGCACGCGCGGCAGCGCGTCGAGAATGAAACCGCCCGCGTCGAGCAAAATGAGATTGCCGCGCGCGCCCAACAATTCGACGACCAAGGTCGAGATGCCCTGCGCGCGAGAATCAAATTCCAAACGCAAGATGCGTTCGCGCGGCGCGACGACGACGCGATGGAGAAACGCGCCTTGCGCGTATTTTTTCAACAGCAGGAAAAAAGGCGTGAGGGGGACCGACGCGCTGCGTAATTTCTCTGAAACGAGCAAGAGGCGCGCGCGCTGCGGTTCAGCCGACGCCGCGAGGTAACGCCGTTCGTGCATGGCGTACACTTCCAAACCAATGACAAGCGGGGCAAGGAAAAAAACCTGTTGAACGCGTCCACCCGCGATGGTTCCGTTCAATTCTGCGCCGAGCGCGTGGACGACGAGCGCGTCTATCATCGGCAAAATTATACACGCGCTTGACGCTCAAGCCGAGACGAGATGCAGCACATTCGGTTTCAATGAAATGCGCCACTGCCGTTCGCGCGCCAGCTGCAAGCGTTCGTACACATAGACGGGCATGTCAATTTGCAAATCAAAATTTTCGCGCGGCTGCAAACGCGCGCCCTCGACGCGAAAGCGCAGCGTCACGTCATTGCCGTCGCTTTCCTCGTCGAGCAATTCCCCCGCCATTTCATTTGGATGCGTTCGCGTCGGACTCTCGCGGCGCACCAGCAATACGCGTTCGGAACGGATACACGCAAACACCTTCGCGCCGGGCGCAAAGGTTGTCGCAAGCGTCTCTAGTTCGCGCGCGCCGATGCGAACGCGGTTTGAATGAATCACCTGCGCGGGCAAGATATTTTTCACGCCGACGATTTGCGCGACGCGCACGTTCCGCGGCGCGCGCAAAATTGCGTTGGGCGTAGCAAATTGCAAAACGCGTCCTTGATCCAGCACCGCCATTTCGTCCGCGAGCAGCGCCGCTTCGCCCAAATCGTGCGTCACAAAAATCATGCTCTGCTGCAAACGCCGTTGTAAATCTTTGAGTTCGCGGCGCAATTCCATGCGCGTCCCCAAATCCAACGCCGAAAACGGTTCGTCCAACAGCAGCAGCGCGGGTTCGATGGCTAACGCGCGCGCGAGCGCGATACGCTGCTGTTGCCCGCCCGAAAGTTCGGACGGTTTGCGCGCGCCAAATTCTGCGAGGCGCACCAATTGCAGCAGTTCGCGGACGCGCGTCATTTTTGCCGCGCGCGCGCCCGTCATGCCGTACGCGATATTATCCGCCGCGCTCAAATGTGGAAAGAGCGCGAGGTCTTGGCGCACCATCCCAATTTTGCGCGCTTGGGGCGCCAGATTCACGCCGCGCGCCACGTCCAACAAAACGCGTTCGTCAATCGCAATGCGTCCGGCGTCCGGCGTCATGAAACCCGCGATGGCGGCAAGCGTCAACGATTTGCCCGCGCCGCTCGCGCCAAACAGGACGATAATTTTTTTCGTCGGCGCTTCGAGCCGCAGGTCGAGCGCGAACGCGTCAAGTTGTTTGTGAATGGCAAGCGAGAGCATTTCAAAAAGGGGCGATTGCGTTAGCCCAACGTCAATCCTTTCGGACTCACTTGACGAATCGCCAACAGCACGCCGAACGAAACTATGACGAGAATCAAAGAGAGCGCGAGCGCGCTGTCAAGGTTCGCTTCGAGACCGCTGTAAATGGCGAGGGGCATGGTCTGGGTGCGGCCCGGAAAATTTCCGGCGAACATGATGGTCGCGCCAAATTCGCCGAGCGCGCGCGCCCACGTCATCAACAAGCCGCTAACGACCGACGGCGCGGCGAGGGGCAGCGTGACGCGCCAAAACGTTTTCCAGTCCGATACGCCGAGCAGCGCCGACATTTGTTCCAAGCGGCGGTCCACCGCGCCAAAACCCGCTTTGGCGGAGCGCACATAAAACGGCGCGGCGACAAATGTTTCGGCGATAACGACCGCCGCAGTGGTAAAGGGCAACTCGATGCCAAACGCGGAAAACGTCGCGCCGAGTATGCCGCGACGCCCAAACGCCATCAACAGCGCAATGCCCGCGACGGCGGGCGGCAGCACCATCGGCAAATCAATCAACGTATCCACCACCGCTTTGCCGCGAAAATTTTCGCGCGCGAGCAGATACGCCACCGGCGTGCCGACGCCAAAGGCAATCAGCGCCGAAAGCGTCGCCGTCGTCAAACTCAATTGCAGCGCGGCGAGCGTCGTTTCATTCAACCACGCGTCGAGACCCAGCGGCAGCGCGCGTACGACGAGCGCGACCAGCGGCAGCGTCAAAAAGAGAACGAGCAAACTCGCGAGCGCGAGAAAAAGGATGCGCGCGTAACGAATGTGCGGGCGCGCGAAACCAACGCGCGTATCGGAAAACGCCATGATAAAAAAAACGGCGCGGCATCCGTTTGCGCGCATACCGCACCGTTTCGGAGAGAGAGAAAATTTAACTGGGCGGAATAAATCCGTACTTGAGCAAGATTGCCTGGCCCTGCGGCGACAAAATATACTCGATCCATTTTTCTGCCAGCGCGGCGTTCGGCGCAGCTTTGACCGTCGCGATGGGATACAACGCCAGCACATTGAATGACTCGGGAATTTCGAGCGTCAGTACTTTGCCAACCGCCGTTTGCGCGTCGGTGGAATAGACGACGCCGGCATCGGCTTCGCCCAAACTCACTTTGCTCAAGACGGCTTTGACATTGTTTTCCTGCGACACGACATTTTTCAACACCGCGTCTCGAAATCCCGCGCCATACGTCGCATCCGCCGAAAGTTTATCGAGCGCTTGGAGCGTATAATTGCCGACCGGCACGGTCTTGTCGGCGACCACCAATTTGACGCCGGGTTTAGAGAGGTCTTGCAAGGTTTGGATGCCCGCTTTGTTATCTTGCGGCACAATCACGACGAGCTTGTTTCGCGCAAACACTTGGGGCGTTCCGCCGACGAGCGCTTGTTTTTGCAGCGCGTCCATATTTTTCAAATCCGCGCTCGCAAAGACATCCGCCCGGGCGCCATTACTAATTTGCGCGACCAAATCTTGCGAACCTGCAAAATTGAATTCGACCTGGCTGCCCGGATTTGCCTTTTCAAATTCTGCGGCGATTTCTTTAAAGGCAGTCGTCAGCGAAGCGGCGGCATAAACGGTCAGCGGCGTGTCGCTCGCGAGAGCTGGCGGCGCAGCCGTTGGCGGCGCGGCGGTGGGCGCAGGCGCAGCGCACGCGTTCAAGCCCAAAATACCCAGTACGGCGATAACAAACAGGATACGTTTCATTCCGTTCCTCCTTTATAAATTGGTTTATTTGAAATGCGCTTGCATGGCTATTTTTCAATCGGTTCAAAGCCGTAATCGCGCCACAGCGTTTGCGCCTGCGGTAATGTCAACGCTTTGATAAAATTCAAGCTCGGCGTCGCGTCGCGTTCGGACGGCAGCGCGACGACCGCGTAGGTCGCGGCAACGTTCAGCGCGGGGTCAATCGGAAAAACTTGGACGCGCGCGCGCTCTATATTCGCGTCGCTGGAAAATACAAAGCCCGCATCCGCGCGCGCGGCAATGAGCGCGTTCAAGAGCGCGCGAGCGTCGTCCGTTTGGACTGTTACGCTGTCGTAAAACTGCGCGGGGAAATCGGGTCCAAAATCCGCGTCGTGACGAAAATTTTCGAGCAGGGCGCGCGTCGCTTTGCCCAACGGCGTTTCGGGCCGCGCCAACGCCACACGCAGTTTGACGCGATTCAAATCTTGCGCGCGTTCCAAACCGGCTGGGTTGGCGTTTGCGACGGCGAGCGTTAACGGGTCGCGCGCAATCATTTTGGGCGCCGCGCCGCCGCGCGTTTGGCTCGCTTGGTTGAGCGCGGCGTCGGCGCTAATGATCAAGTCGGGGCGCGCGCCCGCCTCCAATTTAGCGCGCAGCGCGTCCGGCGCCGCGAACGTCCATTCGATTTGCGCGGCGGGATACATTTGTTGAAACGCGACGCCAATATCGCGCAAAACATCCGCCGCCGCGGCGTCGGCGTAAATGACGAGCGGCGCGGTAGATTGCGGCGTTGGCGGCGCGGTTGGCGTAACGGGCGCGGGCGCGCACGCCAATAATGCCGCCAGCCACACAAGCAAGACGATGCCGCGATACATTAGCGAACCTTTTTGGCGCGCGCGCGCGCCGGGGTGTCCGCGCACGTTTCAAGCCATTTCAAAATTGTATCCAACTGCGCGAGGCGAAAATCGCGCACGGTTTCGCCAAAAGCGGATTCGCTCGCGCGCGCTTGCAAGGCGGCGCGTTCCCGGGCGGTGGCGCGACTCTGCTGTTTGAGAAATTGGCGCAGGGCGCTGCGGCCGGCGGCGCGCGCGAAATAGAGCCGCACAAAAAAATCTATGCGAAATTCGCGCAAGCCGCGCGCCGATTGTTTCATCCACGCGTCAAAGGCGCGCTGACCGGCGGGCGTGAGTTTCAACATTTTGCGCGGGGGTCGTCCGCCGGACGCGACGACAATCGTTTCAAGCCAGCCGCGCGTTTCATATTCTTTCAAGATGGCGTACATCTGACTCAAGCCCAAATGCCACACGGGGCCCAACTGCCGGGTGATTTGTTTGTGTAAATCGTAACCGTGCAGCGGACCCGCTTGGAGGAAACCGAGCAGCGCCGGTTCGGGGGAAATGTTTGCTTTCATCTATGCTCGCGCGCATTATATTCAATCTTTGAATATTCAGCAAATGAACCCTTGTCGCGCAAAAAAAGAGCGCGCGGCGTATTTGCCGCGCGCGGGGTTATCGGCCCTGCCACCAATCTTTGCGCGAACGCGGGTCGAGGAACGCGCCGCGGTCGCGGATGGCGACGCCCAACTCATTGCCCGGCACATAGCCGATGGGCTGCCCCGGACGCAAGGCGGGTAACGCGCCGCGCCCCGCCGCCTGACGTTCGTTATACAAACTCAACAAACTTGCAAACACGCACAAGCCCTCCAGATGCAGCGTGTATCCTTCAATGACGTTATCTTCGCCGGTGTATTTCAAGGTGACGCGATGCGGGTCGGCGTACAAAACCAAAGCCACATAGCCGTCGCCGATTTCGTGACCAAAGTCGGGCGTGAAAATGCTTTCGCCGTCGTCCACGCGAAAACCGGTCATGGTCACTTCGTAATCTTCAATCAAATCGCCGCGCGCATTGGCGTCCCAATCCCAATCATACACTTGATAAGTGTGCGCGATTTCGGGCGTGCGACGGTCGGCGAACAAACCCCACAGCTGCGGCGCGTCGCCATCGGTTTGACCGTCGTAATCCACTAAACCGCGAAAGGCATTGACCACGCGATAGCCGCGCACGGCGAGATTCAAATCGGGATGCGTTTCGGGGGGCCGCCCTTCCCAACCGCCCGCGCCCAAGAGACCGTAATCGCCGCCGCCGGTCGCATCGCACGCGGCGTTGACGGCGAGATTGGTATTGGCTTCGGGCGCGTTCGTCGGCGTAGCGTTTTCGGTGGGCGCGAGAGTCGGTTCGGCTGTGGCGGGCGCGGTATTTGCGGCGCCTGCCGCGTCGGCGGCTTGGGTTGGCGCGCGCGTTTTCTTTTTGACGGGCGTATTGGCGCGCGTCGGCGTATGCGCGACGGTAGGAATGCGCGTGCGCGTCGGGCGCGGCGTGCGCGTGGGGCGCGGCGTTTCGGTCGGCGCGATGCGCGCGACTTTGACGCTGCGCGGCGTGCGCGTGGGCGCGCGTTTCGGCGGCGTGGGCGGAGCGGCAGGCGCGCACGCCGCAAGGATGAGTAGGACGACGCCGTAAAGCCAGAGGCGGCGCGCGGCGCGGAAAAATTTTAAATCCAAAGGCAAATTTAACAGTCTCGGCGCGGAGAGTCGGGGCGCCAAACGATTCTAATGCAAGACCGACGCAATGCCAAACGATAAAAAACTAGTACCAACTCGGCAGCGCGTCAGAATCTTGCGGCGCGACGGCGGGCGTGGGCGGCGGCTCGGGCGCGCCTTCGACAGGAAATTGTTCCAGTCCGCTGCGCGGCGTCACAAATTCGGCGCTGACCCAGCCGAGCGAGCCGAAATCGGGATACGCGATGGCGAGCCATTGACTATCTTGACTGCGCCCCAAAACATCCAGCACAAAATCGCGCGGCAGTTTGCCGAGAATTTCGGCGCTGGTATTGGGCAGCGCGCGGACGCGCAAAATTTCGGTTGTGCGATACGCCGCAAATTCAATCGGCGTTGCAGTCGGCGTGGGCGATGGGCCAAGCGTTGGTTTTACTGTCGCAGTTTGTGTGGGCGCGTTCTGGGCGCGTGCGGTGGGGCTCGCGGTCGGCGCGCGCGTGGGACGCGGCGTGTTGGTTGCGGCAGCCAAGATTTTTTCGTCGGTCGAAAGCGGCGGCTGCGCTTTGAACTGCGCCGCGTATTCGCGCGTGAGATCCAAATACAAATTGCCGTAGGTTGCGCTCGGTTCAATCATCGAACCTTCGACCCACTCGTTGAAACTCGTTATCACAACCAGATCGGGATGCGATTGCATTGCGGCGTTCCATGTGCTGCGATAAAAATTGCCGTCCTCGCGCTGACGCGCAAATTTATCGGCGCGCGTGGTGCGCGTGTCGTCGTAACCGGGCATCACCGTCGCCACCCACAATTTATCCGCGCCCGCGCGGCGCACGCGTTTTGACCAATCGTTCAGCGTGTAATTGACGTCGGGCGACCACGCAATCGAATACAAATGATGCCCGTCGAACACGCGCTGATACGCCACGTTCACGCCTTCGGCAATCCAGATTTGGTCGCGGTTCGGGTCAACGGCATTGCGAATCTCTGCCCATTCTTCCACGCTGCGAACTTGCTGCCGCCAAAAAAATAAAATGGGTTTGCCATTGACGCGCGCAAACGCGCCGTGCGGTTCGAGGTTGTCGCGCACGTATGTCAAGGCGTCAATGAGCGCTTGACGCGAGCCGTACTGATTGGCTTCGAAATCAATCGTCGCGGAAAACCCTTTGCCGCCCGCCAAGTCGAGCATCATTTTGAAGCGTTCGTCGGTGGGATTGCCGGGTCCGAGCCACGAGACGACAAAGGAATCAATGCCCGCGCCTTGCGCTTGGTCAATCTGGCGCGCGATGGCGTTCGGGTCGCGCGAAACGTATTGCTCGGCGGGCATGTCAGCCACATGGTCGGGCGTCCACGTTTGTTCGTCGAACCACGCGTAATAGAACGCGAAAACGCGGGGCGGTTGGTCGGCAAAGCTTGGGATTGGGAAAAGGACAAGGGCGGCGAGGAATGTAATTACGGCAAAACGAATGAAAGGGAATCGAACCATAAGCAAACGGCGTTGATAATAACACGAGGCGCCCAGAGCCACAACTTGCGCGGCAGCCCAACTACTCCAAAATTACGCTGCGCGGGCATATGTATTTTTTCGATAAATGATATATCATCGGGGTACAAGAAAATCCAAATGCGGGGGCGCCCATTGCCTGGCGCGCATCCACGGAAAAGAGAATTCAAATGCATCACCACAAAACTTTATTCGGGCTATTCGGCATGGCAATTTTAGCCCTGTTGGTCGCGGCTTGCAACGGCGGCAGCAGCACGAGCGTCAACAATATCACCGTCGTCAATCTGGAAGCGAACGATTCCGGCTGCACGCCCAAAAACATTGAAACGCAGCAGGGCTTTTTGATGAAACTCTCGTTCAAGAACAGCGGCGCGCAAGCGGCGACGTTTAACATGCCGGATGTGCCATTCACGCTGACCGCGCCGCCCGGGCAAACCGTGTTGGGAAATTTTACCGCGCCGACGGCGACGGGCAAATATGATTTCACGTGCGGACCGGCGGACAAGCTGACGCACGGCGAATTGCAGGTCAAGAACAACTAGGCGCATTAGAGAATGCGCCCTACGCGCACGCGACGCGCCCTACGCGCACGCGACGCGCCCTACGCGCACGCGACGCGTTCCACACGCACGAGACGCGTCCCACGCGCACGCGACGCGTCCCATACGCACGCGACGCGTCCTACGCGCACGCGACGCGGGTACGCGGCGGACATGGCAACTGCAAAGTCGAGGGCGCCCTCCCCTTGTCATTGCGAGAAGCGCATTTTGCGACAAAGCAATCCCCATCGTGCGAGTGAGATTGCGGCGATGAACTGCATCGCATCCCTCGCAATGACAACCCTGTCAAGGGACTTGCAGTTGCCATAGCGCGGCGGATTATCGCGCTTATTTTTCGGGGAAACAGCTGTAAAATACAGCGCACAGCCGAACGTCAACCCGAAGGAGCCAAAACTATGACCGCCGCATCCGCAAGCGCGCACGACCAAAACGACGCCACACCACCGCGCCGTTTTGCCTTTTTACAAACCAGTAATACATACAGCATCTTTATTCTGGTCCTGACCATTCTTTCGCTGGCGCTCATGGTCGTCCAATTTCTCTTGCCGCCCGATTCGGAAACGTGGAAATTGGTCAACCTGTACAACAATCTCACCTGTATCATTTTTCTGGCGGATTTTGCTTTGCACATGCTGCAAGGGCCGCGCTGGCAGGATTATTTTTTTGGTCAGCGCGGCTATTTTGACCTGCTCGGTTCGATTCCCAATTTTGGCTTTTCGCAATATACCGCCATCCTCCGCATATTCCGCATCAGTCGTTTGCTGCGCCTGCGGCGTTTGATGAATCCCGCCAATCGCAAACTCTTGCGCGAGGAGGTGATTAACAATCGCGGCGCGTACGCGCTCTTTTTTACGTTGATGCTGGTAGCGTTGGTCATTACCATCGGCAGCATTATGGTTTTGTTTTTCGAGAGCCAATCGCCCGACGCCAATATCCAAGATGGCGGCGATGCGGTGTGGTGGTGTTTTGTGACGATTACGACAGTGGGGTACGGCGACCGTTTTCCCGTAACGGAGGGCGGACGCTTCACGGGCGTCTTTATCATGGCGGCAGGCGTCGGCGTCATTGGCGCGCTGGCGAGTATTCTCGCCAGTATTCTGGTGCCGCAACCCAAAGAACCCGAACCGCAAGCGCCGCAATCCATTAGCGCGTCGGCGGTAGAACAAGAATTGGCGGCAATGAAAAAGGAATTGGGCGCGCTGCGTGAATTATTGGAACAAGCGCGCAACGGCTGAAACGTATGGGTTTGGCAATCGTTCTCCTCTTGGCGTACGCTGCCGGCGTTGCAATCAGTCCAACGCCGATCCTGGTCATCCTGTTAATCCTGTTTAGCGCCAGCGGCCGCAGAAACGGATTCGGGTTTCTCGGCGGTTGGATCATTGGGCTTTCGCTGCTGGCGCTGCTAACCTTTTTGTTGTTGGCGCCGGGCGAACAAATCCTGACCGCCACGTCGTCGCTGGCGCGGCCGTTGGTTCAATGCGCGATCGGTCTGGGCGTAATTTGGCTGGGCAAACGGCGCTGGAATGTGCCGCCCCAAGAAACGGCGGAAGCCGCCATGCCAAAATGGATGGCGTCGGCGGATCAATTTTTGACCAAATCTTCGGACAAATTTACGCCGCGGCGCGCGTTGGCGCTGGCGCTTTTCATGTCCGCGTTCAGTCCAAAAAATATCGCGCTGATGTTGGCGTTCGGACTCACGTTGACGCAAGCGGATTTTTCGCAGCAAACCGCGGCGGCGTTTTTATTTTTGTTTGTCATCTTGAGCAGTTTGACGATTGGGTTGCCCGTATTGTATGCGGCGCTCAAGGGCGACGACGCGCAAGAAACGTTGAATCAAATCAAGCGCTGGGTCATGCTGAATCGCAGTCGCGCGCTGGCGCTGCTGCTCTTTGCATTGGGCGCGATTATGCTGCTCAACGCGCTCGTCGAATTGATGCAAAACCTAACTTCCGGCGCGTGAGGCGCGCGTAACTTGGACTATGAACAACACTCTGTATTTTGGCGACAATCTCGACATTCTCCGCGAACATATTGCGGACGAGAGCGTGGACCTCATTTATCTCGACCCGCCGTTCAATTCAAAACGCGATTACAACTTGCTGTTCAAAACGCCCAAAGGGCACGCGTCCGACGCGCAAATTACGGCGTTCGAAGATTCGTGGCATTGGGGCGAACAAGCAGAACGCGAGTTTCAAGAAATTTTGCAGCAGACGAATACGGACGCGGCGGAAATGATTCAAGCGCTGCGCCGTTTTTTACGCGAGAACGACATGATGGCGTATCTCGTCATGATGTGCAATCGTTTGCTGGAACTGCATCGCGTGTTAAAGGCGACGGGGAGTTTGTATCTGCACTGCGACCCGACGGCGAGTCATTATTTGAAAATTGTGATGGATGCGGCGTTTGGGATACAGAATTTTAGAAATGAGATTATTTGGCAACGAACGATAGCAAAAGCATTAACAAGTCGTCAGTTACCGAATAATCACGATGTACTGTTTTGTTACCAAAAAACCGATAGCGCAAAATGGCACGCTGATGAAATGTTTCAGCCATACGATTTATCCGATCTCGATGAAAAAACTGCAAGTAAATATACACATCGCGATCCAGACGGTCGTCTGTACAGACTTGATAATCTCATTAACCCAAACCCAAATCGCCCGAACCTAACATATGAATTTTTGGGCGTAACAAAAGTTTGGCGATGGACTAGAGAACGAATGCAAGAAGCATACGATGCGGGTCTAGTGATACAGACCAAACCGGGAACAGTGCCGCAGCTCAAGCGTTATCTCGATGAACAGCGCGGCAGACCGCTCGGCGACGTTTGGACTGACATTCCGCCAATCAATTCGCAAGCCGCCGAACGTCTCGGCTATCCCACGCAAAAACCGCTCGCGCTTTTGGAGCGCATCATTGCGGCGAGCAGCAATGCGGGCGATGTGGTCCTCGACCCATTTTGCGGCTGCGGCACGGCGATTCATGCCGCGCAAAAATTGGGACGCCAATGGATTGGCATTGACCTTACGCCGTTAGCGATTCACCTCATCGAACAGCGGATGCACGACGCGTTTCCCGATTTGAAATTTTACGTCGAAGGCATCCCGCGCGATTTGGACGGCGCGCGCGATTTGGCGGCGCGCGACAAGTATCATTTTCAATGGTGGGCGTGCGCGCTCGTCGGCGCGCAGCCCTATCAGGGCAAAAAGAAAGGCGCGGACGGCGGCATTGACGGCATTATTTATTTTCAAGACGACAAGGGACCCGCGAAAAAAATTATCGTCTCGGTCAAAGGCGGCGAAAAGGTGAATCGCGCGATGGTGGCGGATTTGAAAAATTCCGTCGAGCGCGCACAGGCGCAGCTGGGCTTGTTCGTCACGCTTGCGCCGCCGACGAAACCGATGCAGACGGAAGCGGTGAGCGCGGGCTTTTATCAATCGCCGCACAGCGGCGCGTTCGAGAAAATCCAAATTCTCACCATCGCCGATTTGTTGAACGGCAAAACAGCGCGCTATCCCGATTTGACGCGCGGCGGCGCAAATTTCAAACGCGCGCCGGTGGAAAAACAGGGCGGCGCGCAAAAAGAATTATTGTAATTTTTTCCGTTTCGTCGCATCGCGCATACAATGGCGCACTAGTATTCGGGCAACATGAACTCGCCGAGTCAGCGCGCCGCGCGCTGAAAAGTAGTAACGAATTCATTCGTCCGCGCTGCGAATGTAGCGCATAGAACGCTCAAGACGCTGAACTGCATCGCACGTTACTACGGACGCATAACGCGAGCTAGGCATTTTAATTCAAAGGAGATTCGTTCGGAGTGAGCAAAAAATCCAAAAACAAAAAGCGCCAGGCGCAAACCGTGTCCGGCAATCCGACCGCGACGACGGGGAATAAACCCGCGCCGCAGAATAGCGCGCCGCAGAATAACGCGCCGCAAAAAGCAGCCCCCGCCAAAACCGGCGGCAATGCGCGCACCAATAAAACAGCCGAGCCAACCGGCTTTTTCCAACGGCTGTTGGGCGTCATAATGCTGCGCGCGCCCATCTATCGCGAATTGGCGCACGACTCGAAAGGCACGCTGCAAGCGGCGATTGTGGTCGTCGTCGTCGCGCTCGTCGTCGGCGCGGTCAATTATTTTGCCAGCACCCAGCTGCCCGGTTTGCCCGACCAGGCGACGGCAGCCAGTAAACCGGTGGCGCGTTCCGTCGTGATGGTGATTCAAGAACTGTTGCTCTGGGGCGCGGGCGCGTTCGTCATTGCGGCGGTGGCAAAAAATATGTTTCAGGGCAAGACCGACACGGGCGAAATGCTGCGCGTATTCGGTTTCACACGCGTGTTTCAGATTCTATTGATTCTGGGAGTGTTTAGCAGTACGCTCGCCGCCATCGTATCCATCGCCGGGTTGGCGTTGAGCATTGCCGGCAGTATCATCGGCATCCGAGAAGCGACGGGTTTCACCACCGGCAAAGCGGCGATTGTGGGCATTTTTGCAATTGTCCTCGTCGCCATCATCATTACCTTTTTCACCGCGTTCGTGTTGAATCCGCTCGTCACAACGCTGCTGCCGACCTAAACGTTTCATGCGTTGCGCTGTTGGCCGCCGACGACAGCGCAACTGTTTTTTGACATTTCAAAAATGTGCGCGCGGAAATATTCCAACGCGCGGCAGGGCAACCTACAATTTGCCCTTTCTATTCAGGAGAACAAAGATGTTTCCGATTCTACTCATTGCCATTGGCATTATCGTGTTGGTTATCGGCAGCCGGCTCGCCGTCTTGGGCGCGGCAGTCGGCGTCTTGTTGGGCGTTACGTTACTGCAATGGATTCCCGGCGCGCAGGTATGGTGGATTCAACTGGGCGTGCCGATTGCGCTCGGCGTACTCGGTTTTCTTGGCGGCGGTTTCGCCAAAGGCATCGTCAATATCGTGTTGATGGTGATTGGCGCAGTTGCAGGCGTTGCGATTGTATTCGGTTTCCTCGATCTCTTTCATTTGGGTTCGGAATTGTGGGGGTGGATTCTGGCGTTCATCGGCGGGATTATCGGTTTCATCGCAGTCACGCGTTACCGCGAATGGGCAATGATTGCGCTGGCGGGAATTGTCGGCGCGTTGCTCGTCGTGCGCGGACTCGAGTCCTGGCTTCCGATGCTGGAAGGCGCCATTGGCACGCTGGTCACACTCGTCCTTGCGGGCGCAAGCATCGCGTATCAAGGCGGACTCGTCGGCGGCAAGAAACCGGCGACCTAAGCGCGGACAAGAGCTGAAGGTTTGAAACGAAAATCTCCCCTCACCCCCGGACCCTCTCCCAAAGGGCGAGGGGAGGTTTTTCAAATCTGTGCGCTCTCAGCCCTCTCCTCTTCTAAAGAGTGAGGGGAGGTTTTCAAATCCGTGCGCTCTCAGCCCTCTCCTCTTCTAAAGAGCGAGGGGAGGTTTCTCAAATCTGTACGCTCTCAGCCCTCTCCCTTCCCAAAGGACGAGGGGAGGTTTTTCAAATCCGTGCGCTCTCAGCCCTCTCCTCTTCTAAAGAGCGAGGGGAGGTTTTTCAAATCCGTGCGCGCTCAACCCTCTCCCTTCCCAAAGGGCGAGGGGAGGTTTTTCAAATCTGTGCGCTCTCAACCCTCTCCCTTCCCAAAGGGCGCGGGGAGGTTTTTCAAATCCGTGCGCTCTCAGCCCTCTCCTCTTCTAAAGAGCGAGGGGAAGTTTCTCAAATCTGTGCGCTCTCAGCCCTCTCCTCTTCTAAAGAGCGAGGGGAGGTTTCTCAAATCCGTGTTGACTGATTCGTAAAGCTCCCTCACCCCCTGCCCCTCTCCCAAAGGGCGAGGGGGGAGTTGCCGGGTTGGCGGTTAGAATGATTGCCCCTCACACACACCAAGAACTTGGCGCGCGGCAACGTTTGCGGACGCCGCGGGCGGCGGCAGTCGCAGGCATTTTGTTTGCGCTGCTGTTCACGACCTTTATCATCCTGATTCGGTTGAGTCTGCCCGAATCGTTGAGCGGCGCGGCTACCGCGCCGTGGTTGCACGGCGCCGAGGACCTGATTTCGTTCGCGCTGACCATCGTGCCATTCGCGGGCATCGCGTTTCTCTGGTTCATTGGCGTCATGCGCGACCGCTTGGGCGCGCTGGAAGACCAATTCCTATCCACCGTCTTTATGGGCAGCGGTTTGTTGTTTCTCGGCATGATGTTCACCGCCGCCGCGATTGCGGGCGGCATTGTGACGAGCTACAATATCGCGCCCGAAGAATTGACGCGAAACGGTATCCTCACATTCGGCCGGGCGGTCATGTACACAGTGACGAATGTGTATGCGATTCGTATGGCGGGCGTATTCATGATTTCATCCGGTACGCTCTGGATTCGGACGGGCGTCATGCCCCGCGCGCTGGCGTTCTTGACATACGGGTTGGCGCTAGTGTTGTTGGTGACGCCCAGTATCTCGCTGTGGTTGATTCTGGCCTTTCCCGCCTGGGTCCTCATCATCAGCGTATTTATTCTCGTCCGCAAGCCGCTGCGCGCCGTGAATGAGGCAAAATAAAAAAACAGGTTTGACGCAAACGAACGCGTCAAACCTGTTTTTATTTTTACGTTGGCGACCGCTCAACCATTGGCGCTGCGCGTACGGAACGCTTGCACCATCATGACAATGCCGCCGATAAGCGCAAACACGGCGGCGGTCCACAAAAATGCCAGACCCATGCCAAGTTGGCCATAATCGCTGATGAGAATCAATCCCAATACGATGCCAACTACGCCGAGAATGCCGGCGCCCCAACCGCCGCCTTTGAACGCCATAATCAGCATGACGATGCCTTGCACCAAAGCCCAGAGTCCGAGCACCAGGACAAAGATTTGCGGCAGCGCGATGGCGGCGGCGACGGGATACATGATAATCGCGCCGCCGGCGATAATGCTGATAATGCCCATAAACAGTTTCCAGCCCCACGCGGTATGGTCAATAAACATGCTGACCAAATCCATAATGCCGCGCACGAGCCACCAAATGCCCAACAATTGAACGAGGAGCAGATACGCATTGATTTGCGTCTTGGCGGGCGCCCACAGCAGGACCGCGCCGACGGCGGCGAGGACGCCGCCCTCGATGAGTAGCGCCCACCACGGGCGCGCTTTGGTTTCAAATGACATGGCGCTATTTTGCGCCGTTGCAGCGCTCATTGTTTGTTCTCCTTGTGATAGATAAAAACATTTGACCGATAGAACGTCTTGCGATTTGTGAAATTAGATTGGCGCGGATTCCTCCTCTCTTGTGAAAATACGCCGCCCGCCAAATAACGCCACGCGACGCCCGCCAACGCTGGGCGTTGCAAGCCGGCGTTTGGCAATGTTTCTTGCGGAAAATTTTTATCCGCTCACCGTCCTCATTATATTCCAAAAACCATTTTGTGCGCGCACGTTTTTACGCCCGGCATCCATGCGTTTGGGCAAAAACTCTTGGACATCCTTCGCGGCGCGCAGTTTAGGCGGGCGGATTATCGCCCGCGTCGAACGAACGGAGAAAAGTGGCTTGGAGACCCCGGCTCATGCCCACGTACACCGCAAACGCGCTCAACGCCAGCGCAAACGCCACAAGCAAAAAGGTCGCCACCATCGCCGAAGTAAAACGCTCGCCAAACAGGGCGGCGGCTTGGAGCGCCAATTCGTTTGGCACACGCGTCAGGTCTCCCACCAAGGCGCGCGAAAAAATATCTTGGAATAAAGTTCCCGCCGCGGCGAGCGCGTCCGGCGCCGCGCCAAGTTGCGCCAATTCATTCACCACCCGACGGCTGGCAAATTCGGTCAACAACATGCTAGAGAGAACGATGCCCAACGTAAAACCGGACTGGCCGGCGGCGGTGTTGACTCCAGCCGCCATGCCCGTCAAACCCGGCGGCGCGCCGGTCAAGACGACGACCGTGCGAGCCGGCGAAGCGATGCCAAAACCAAAACCCATTATAAAAAACGGCAGGATGAACTGCCAATATGGCGTCGAGACCTGAACGAAATACATGCCCGTCAAGCCAACCGCCATCAGCGCCAGCCCGCCCGCAATGATGCGCCGCGCGTCAAAATGCGCCGACAGCCGCACGATAAAAAGCGTAGCCAGCATCATGGCGAGAATATATGGCAACAGCTGCAAGCCCGCCCGCACGGGTCCGATGGATTGGATATTTTGAAAGAACGAGGCGATTTGATAAAACAACGCGCCTTGCGCCATCGTCAGCATGATGCCGGCAAAAATGGCAAACGCGACATCGCGCGCGTTATACAATTTCGCGGTTTTCTTGTCGAGGCGCCGCATGACCCAGCGATAGCCGACGATAAAACCGAGCGCGCAAAGTATTACAATCAAAAACAGGTTGACGGTCGTCAAGCCGCCGCCAAACGCCAACAAGCCATACACCAAGCCAAAAATCACCGCCGCCCACAACACATTCAAGATCAATTCGTGCCGGGAAACGGCGGCGGGCGCGCGACTCTCGGGCGTATCGCGCAGCGTCAAACGAATCGCAATGACGCCCAAAATAATCGCCGGCAAAAAGGACACCCCGACAAAATCCGTCAGCGCAAAAATGCCATACAGCGAAGAGGACGCGACGAGGCCCAAACCTTGACACGCAAATAACGCGCCATAGGCAAACGGGCGCACCGTCAACGGAAAAGCGACGGTGACAATGGCGACGGTCATGGGCATAACCACTGTGCTGCTGATGAGATTGAGCGCATTGATCGCGCTATACTGCGGCGCGTCAAACCAGAACAAACCCAAAACGTTCGTCGCCAGTACGCCAAATAAACCAAACAGCAAATAACGCTTGCGTCCAAACAGGTCGCCGCTCGCGCCGCCAACCAGCGTCAGGACCGCCAGGAGCAAATACGCCGCCGCGATTTGGAGCGGCACAATGCTGCCGGGGTCGCGCAGCCCTTGCTGCACATGCGCGACCGAAAGCGACAAGACTGGCGGTTGGAGCGCGGCAGCCAAAACCGCCGCCAGACAGGCAAGCAAAATTCGCAGCGCCTGGCGGTCCGCAAGCAAACCGCCGACAATGGCTTGGCCCGGGCCGGGCAGCCGCGCGCCAAGTTCTTTGAGACGCGTTAAAAATTTTTCCATTCGTTGATTGAGGGGCAAATTAAAAATTTGCCGTGCGCTTTTTTTTCGCGGCGACGCGTAACACGCGTTATTTGTACGCATTACGGCTTGAGGGCAAATTGAAAATTGCCGTACTGGCGGCGGCGCGTCAACGCGCAAAGAATATATTTTAATCCGCCGCGGTATCGGCGGCGTGATATTGGGCGAGCAGTTCCTTTTCGGCTTGGAATTTCGGAAAGACAAAAAACACAAGCGCCGCGCCCAGCGCCACCGCAACAATTCCCGCGAGGTACGCCTGGTCGGCTCCGGCGAGAAACGCGGCGCGCGCGGCGTTTGTGATTTGCGCCGCATACTGCGGATATTGCTGCGCGACCGTTTGCGCGCCCGCATAGGACATTTCCAGCGCGCTGCTCACGCTCGATGGAATCTGCGCGGCATCCGGTTCATTTGCCAACTGCGCGGCAATCGCGGCAGCATAACCTGACGCCAATAACGCGCCAAATAAAGAATTGAACAGCGCGCCGCCCAAATCGCGCTGCAAGTCTGCGGTACCGGACGCCATGCCCACGCGCGTCACCGGCACGGAACTGGTCAAGGCGCGCGAGGCGGGCGTTCCCGCCAAGCCAATGCCAAGCCCGATGAGGATGAACGCCGCGACGACCATCCAAAAACTGGCGCTTTCGCGCCAGAAAAAGAACATGGTCAAAAACGCGAGCAGAATGAAAAAATAGCCCGCGAGCAGGGTGAAACGCGAGCCGCGCGTTTCGACCAACTTGGCGGAACGCGGCGCGGCAAGAATCATGAACGCGCCCGCAAAGAGCGCGGGCAAAGCCGCCTCGACCGTGCCGAAACCCAAAACATCTTGGACGTATTGTTGACCGATAAACATTGCGCCCATCAAGGCGCCAAAGACAATGATGCCGCCCACCGCCGCGACCCAAAAGGTCGGACGCGCCGCCACGCGCAGGTCATAGAGTGGATTCTCGACGCGCCATTGGCGGATGCCAAACAAAACGCCCGCGACGAGCGTCACAGCCGTCAAGCCGAGCGCCAAAGAACGGTATTGGGCAAACGGGAGAAAATTGAGCGCCAGCACAAACGCGCCGATGAGGAAAACGGAAAGAATGCCGCCGAGGTTATCCACCGTTTCGGTCGTCTCGTTGACATGCGAAGGAATGTTGCGGAGCGCCATAAAGAGAGCGACGACGGCTAAAGGAATGACGATTATAAAAACCAAACTCCAATTTGGCAGACCCAACACCGCGCCGTCCGGGATTCGCAACAACAATCCCGCAATCAACGGCCCGGTTACGGAAATTGCGCCGCCCGTTGCCGCCCACAAGGCGATGGTATGCGTGCGCGCGGCGCCGGGACCCCACAGCGCCGCGATCAATGCCAATGTGGTGGGGTACGCCATCCCCGCAGCGAAACCGCCAAAGAGCCGGCCAAGAATTAAAATTTCGGCTGACGGCGCAATGCCGCTGACAATGGCGGCGGGAATCGCCAGGGCGACGCCGAGAATGGCGATTTGTTTGCGGCCATAACGGTCGCCCAATGCGCCGAGCCACAAGACGGAACACGCCAAGCCGAGCGAATAGCCGACGGCGATGAGATTGAGCTGCAGCTGCGAAGCCGTAAAGTATGCGCCGATGGAAGGCAGCGCCACATTCGCCATGGCGAGGGGCATATTTGCAACGGCGGCAATCACAATGAGCGTGGTGAGAATTCGTTTGGCATTAGCGGGCGCGCCGTCTGCGCCGGCCGGGACAGTCGCTTGAGGTGACATACGTTTCCTTTCCTCAGAAAATTCGTTTTGCTTCAAGCGTCACATTCTACCAAAATTTGACGGTTGATGCCAGACACGGGTTGACGGTGA
>JAJVIA010000002.1 GCA_022072245.1 Anaerolineae bacterium | reverse complement strand
GCACACATCCCCCTTCCACAATTGAATAAGATGACCCCATGCCACGCTCTGGAACTTTGGGCAATCCCCAACCATACACTCCCTTTGGTGTCTTCGCTGGCCTGCCTTTCTGGGGCGGCGGCTTGACATTACTCGCCGCAGCGCCAGGAATCGGAAAGACTTCCTGGCTGCTGCGGATGATCTTCGAGTCTGCCTGTCTGCATATTCCATCTGCCATTGGCTGTTATGAACACACTCCGGAGGAATTGCGTTTTCGGCTGTTTCTGCAAACAGAGGCAATGACTGGTGGACCTCATACGCAACCATCACAACCCGTTGTGGAAGCAGCCCTAGCACGCGCCAGTGAAGCGGTATTGCTGTCGCTAAACTCAGGTGAGGATACAGTGCGCGCATTGGAAGACATGCTAATCCATGATTACGCCTTCCCTGTCAAAGGACCGGCGCTGATCGCTGTGGATTATCTAAACCGTGTTCCGGTGGTTGGCTTGACCGGCATGATGAACGAAGAGGGTCGCAGTGGTGAAGCCGCCGCCGCGTTGCGTGAGATGGCACGTCATCATGGTTGGGCGATCATCGCGGCAGCCGCCTTGAAATCCGAACGCTTCAATGACGGTGATGATCTGTCTGCCTTATTGGGCGATGAACGAGTTCCCTATGAAGCGGACCGTGTGTTGGTGGTCAACCGCACCGGGGATGTCCGCGATTGCGGCTGCGCTCCACTGGAAGTCCTGACCCTCAAAGATCGCACCGGACCGGCACGGCGCTGGCCCATGCAGTTCTGGGGCGAACGCTTCTACCCCGCGCTCGAAGCGGAATTCCATAAACATAATCCGATGGCATTGTCATGAGTGAAGTCACATCCCTTTTATTGACCTTCCTGCGCGAAGCCTGGGTTGCCCTGGCAGGCGCATTTGTCGCCTTCGCGTTGCTGGCGGGTATTGCCCAGATGTTGCGCGTGAGTTCCGCCTCTGTATTAGGCGCGAATCTTTGGGTGTGGGAATCCATATCTGCGCTGATTTCCATTCTGGTGTTGGGCTTGTTTGCCTTCCTTGGAATTCCGCAGATCGTGAGCGCTTTGCAGTCCTCATTACCCGGTGCAGGTGGGTGCGGACCAATTAGTGAATTGGGCACACTTGCTTCTGGATTGATCGGCGGATTAGCAGCCTTGCGAATGCTCAAAGCGGCATTCACGACGATGTTGTCCGCTTCGATTGGCGGTGCATCCTCATTCGCCAATGCACTCATTGAATCTGGTGAAGCGCTCTTTGGCATGATCCTTGCCAGCGCCGCCATTCCTCTGGCTGCCTGGTTTCTCGGTACTTGTTGAAATTTCAAAGGAGAAGATATTTATGTTCGATCCCATCATGGAACAAATTCTGGCGATTGCCCGCGATGCCTGGGCATTCATGGCAGGACTCTTGATCGTTGTGGCATTGCTGGGTGGCCTGTATTTCATTCTGCAGGGCACGGCGGGTATGGCGTTTGGCGGCAGCCGCATGACCTCGATGGCGATCATCGGAGTGGTCGGTCTGGTCATCATTGTTTTGTTTGCCTTCCTCTTTTTGCCACAGTTGGGTGAGATGTTGAAAAACTTCCAACCCAAACCACCGTTTTAGGAGTGTCATGTTCAACGACCGTGATCTTGGCATCCTTGGAACAGGGGCACTCCTGGCAGTGCTCTGTTTATTCCTTCCGCTATCTTTCACCGGAAAGGTGGTGATCGGTTTTCTGGTATTGGTCGGGTTCATGGCGCTCGCGCTCCTGCGCCTTGGACCCGACCGCGTCCCGCCGGAAGTCTGGATGATGCGTCGTTTTCGATATTCGCTGCAGACCCGGCAGTATGTCAACCAACAAGCGGCCACCCGTAAAACAGAAGGCGATCCGTCTCCGTCCAAACAAAAGGCACAGCGTCCAACAGTGGAGCGTGAACGTCCTGCTCCTTCATACCAACCACAGATGCCGCAAGCAAACATGCGACCCATTGACCTCGCATGGAACGAAGTCGGAGTCTATCCGCTGTTGACTGTCCTGCTGGGAGTCGTGGGAATTTACTTTGCCGTCTGGCTTGCAAATGGTGGAGCGCAGGAACTCGCATTCTGGTTTACGTGGAGATAAGATGATTACGTTGATTTCAATACTTGGCGCATTGGCGCTGGCAACCATCCCCATCGCCTTTGGCTGGCGTCGCACCGTGGACGAAGCGGGCATGGCGCGTGCGATGGGCATTGCGCAACCGAAGAAAAATTTCGATCCCGAAAAGTTTGCGCGTCAGACTGGAACAGGACTGGCGTTCAACCAGATCGCCTATGGCTTTCTGGCGTGGGTCGGTGGTGGACTGGCGGGAGGGATATTCCTGGGATTCTTTCCCGCCATACTGTTTGCGATTGCAGGTGGCTTGCTGTACGCAGGAACACTTTCCGACAAACGCCAGGAATTTCGCTTGAAGCAGGCGAAAGATATTTTACGTGGCTTGGGTGTTGTGGAGACACTGCTCTCACAAGGAAAGCCATTGGGCGATGCGCTCGATGATGCAGCGCAAGCAGTGGGACCGGATGGCAGGATGGTGCTCGGTGATTTAGTTGTGCGCTTACGGACTGCACCCGCCGATGAAGCGGCTTTAGCCGTCCGTGAATGGACCACCGCCTGGGACAATCCCGCCGTGGACATTGTTGCCACTTCATTATTAGCATCCATCGAAGGACGTATCGAGATCGGACCGTTGGTTGCATCCTTGCGAAAGACTCTTGGAACAGTGGTTGAAGTCTTATCCCGCGCGCGTGCTGCCGCTAAAGGCGTGGAATGGCAGGCGCGTTTTCTTGCTCTTTTCCCTCCTGCTGTCTTGGTCTTGATCGCCATCACCACTCCCGAAGTCGGGAAGTTGTATTCTGGTAATCCGCTTTTTCTATCTCCTGTCATCCTCGGTTCAGGTGTGTCCTACTGGTTTTCGATGCGCATGATCCGTAATGGATTGTCCATTGAAGCCTCGATGGGCTTGCAAGCCGGACAACAAGGCGAGATCCGCCTGGATCGGTTGGGACGAGTCTTGTAATGAAAGGTTTCTTCCGATTTTCCATTGCCTTGATGACCGCCCCGTTGTTATGCGGGGCGGCTTTGGTGGTGGGTTATGTCATGCTGGTGGTTCTGACCATTCCGCAACTCCCGGCATGGGCGCAGCCCGGTGTGGAGCAATGGTTGTTCGATATCCCCCAATATGCAGAGACCAGCGACAACGGTTCGTATGGCAATTCGCTTCCATCCGGAATGAGCGCTGTTCCCTTCGATGGCTATGTTGGACCCGGTTCTGATATCTATGGTTTGCCCTTGATCGGCCCCATTCCACATTGGGGTGATATCTATGACAAGCCATTATTAGGATGTAAGTTCCAAGACCCACATTACCAGACGCATACTGGTAGTGACTTTCCCGTGAATGAAGGCACGCCGATTCATACAACCATCGCAGGCAAGGTCGTGTGGGCTGGCTCGAACGGTCCGTGGGGTAATCTGGTGGTGATTGAGAACAATGGTTATCAGGTGTGGCTGGCGCATCTGAGCAATGTTCAGGTTGTGGAAGGACAGATCCTGAATTACGGCGATGTGGTGGGATTGAGCGGCAACACTGGTAACAGCACCGGCGCGCATTTACATTACGGCATTCGCCAGAAGACGGGCGAACAAAGCGCTGTGTGGCTGAACCCTCAAAACTATTTTACGCCTGATGATTACATCAACATTGGATGTTCGGATTAGTCCATGACAGTTCGATTGGGTGATGTAACCTTCTCCGATTGGATCAGCCTAAAATATGAAGGCGGTTATACCGACACCTTCATATTTGATATTGACGCCTTGAATGGACTGCCACCATTTGACTTTCATCCCCTCTTGCAACGCCTGGTTGCCGAATTGGATAAAAAAAGACCCGGCGCATCTCTTTGGATTCGCGTGACATCTCCCGGGGAATGGTATCTGATGGAGGTCAAACGATCCATGACAGCCGGGTTTTCCATTCCATATGTTGTCACTTCAAAAGACAAGACACCGGATTATCGCAGTTTCTCTTTTGGTCCAAGATTATTTTCTTCTTCACTCCTTCGTCCTCCCAAGGTGGACGATGAGGTCTCCCGTTTCTCTCGTGAAGAGTTGAAATGTCTCCAGGTTTTGACCAGAAACCGGAAAGGGATTGAGGAGGAGATCGCTTCTTTGGCGGGACTTCCTGAAATAGTAACCAATGATGTTTTGCAGAACCTTCAAGAGAGCAAAATGGTGGTATTCAAACTTGGCGAGCAGTTCCAAAAAGACAATTCAAAGCCAAAGAAAATGGATCCGTACTGGATGTGGCATCCAACCCGCAAAGGAGTATCCGTTGCTTTACGCAGTTGGGGGGCATCAAATGGAGTGGATTTTAGCGGCGTGAAGGAATTGAACCCGCACTTAATTGGGACATCACATAGAACGAATTCCCGCAGGTGGCCGGCATGGTTACGATCTGCCTACCCACAAGTTGAAATATGGACGGGATGGACCGAAGTGCAACTTCCTGAAATATTTGTGCGCCCTGATGCGCTTGCTTGGGGGCGGATTCAAGGTTTCGAGACCTTGTTCTGGTTGGAGCTTGGAGATGAACACAAAAAGAAGGAAGAAATAGAGGATATTACACGGAAGAGATGGACAGAAGCCTTGGCATTCTGTCGGGAAACTGGTGTCCGGCTTGTATATGCACAGGTAAGTCCGGATTGGGTCAAGAAGGCTGCTCTTTGGGCATTTAAAAATTTACCTGAAGATATCGCAGTGGTGATAGGGAATAGGCGAAAGTACGGAAAATTATCGTCAGTCGAATGGGGAAGAGTAACTCAAATAGACTAATGATTGTTGTTTGGCAATCAAATAAACATCCTTGCGTCATAGATTCTCTTACGGGAATCTTACATACTTTAACTTGAATTTCACCTTTTGCATCGCTATAATAGCACAAATATTCTGGTATTGTTTTTAGTGAACTACAGGAGAATAGCATGGCAAAGTTGATTTTCTATCCATTAGGTAACGCAGATTCAACTCTTATTCATTTAAAGGATGATCGCTTGATTCTTAAGGATTATTACCGTCCAGAATTGGAAAAAGGCGATAAGAGAGTGGATTTAGCGCTTGAATTGGGTGATTATGTGAAGTCGCTGGACAGGGATTATATTGATTTAGTTGCTTTCTCGCATGCTGATGACGATCATCTCTGTGGATGTGATGAATTCTTTTGGTTTGAATGTGATCGAAAATACCAAAGTGAAGATCGCATCAAAATTAAAGAATTACATGTTCCGGCAAATCTCATTACAGAAGCAGGATTGGAAAATTCTGCTAAATCACTCCAAAAAGAAGCGCATTACCGGTTAAGAAAAGGTCAAGGCATTCGAGTTCATGGCTATCCTGAACAACTTGTAGAATGGTTCAAGTCCGAGAAGATCGACCCCAAAACCAGGGAAGGATTACTACTTCATGCTGGCGACCTTATCCCAGGTTATTCTGCCGAAAAAGGTGAGGTCGAAATTTTTATCCATTCTCCTTTCTCTTATAAACTTGAAGAGGAAGAAGAAAACCGAAATGACAATTCTATAGTTTGGCACCTAACTTTTTTTGCTGGTAGTGAGGTAAGGAAGGTTATCTTAGGCGCTGATGCCACACATCAGGATTGGGCAGACATTGTCAAGTTGACTGAAATTAATAAAAATGAAGATAGATTAGTGTTTGACCTATTCCGTATATCTCATCACTGTAGTTATCTGTCGCTCTCTGAGGACAAGGGGAAAACCATAACGACTCCCCGCGAAGAAGTCATTCGCCTTTTCGATAAAGGCAATTCAAAGTGTATTCTTATTTCATCAAGCTGGCAAATTCTAAATGAAGAATCCGATCAGCCGCCCCACTTTCAAGCAAAAGCCTTTTATAAGGAAGTAGTACAAGAAAAAGGAAATAGCGATAATTTTTATGTGACGATGGAATTCCCGGACGCAGAGCATCCGAAGCCGATTATTGTTGAAACAAGCATTTATGGCTTCACTGTAAAAAAGGCAGCGGGATTAAGCATTGCCGCTGAAATTACCCGAAGGCAACCTCCAAGAGTGGGATAAAAAAGAGAGAGACAAAGTGCCAACAGATCAATTATTATTTTCTTGGTCAAAAAGACTTGCTGCTGCTGTAGCAAGGAACAATTTCATAAAGTTACTCAATAGTTCCCGAGAACAAGATGCAGATCATCTTGTTATAGAAGTTGAAGTTGAACTGCCGCAAAATCCACCGGTTCCCATCAATCAATTCGAGCAAATTCTTGTTCGAGTTGAAAACGAAACAGACATCCCAAAAGTATTTGCCATTAGGAATGATTTTCCTAAAACCACCCACCAAAATATAGTTCCAGAAGACTCGCCAGTTTGGCTTTGTCTGTATGAAGATCTTTGGGAGGAAATAAAGCCGTATATAACACCTGAAATATTTCTCGAACGAATTAGAGAGTGGTTGCGGCGCGCAGCTGTTGAAGAGTTGCACTTAAGTAATCAGCCACTTGAACCTTTTTTGGTAACACCCCATAAAGTGCTTATTGATGAAGTCTATATGAAATCGGTGCTTCCCCAGGGACAAATCCTTGTAGGATATCAACAAGGATTTGTCCCATTAATGGCCCCAGTTCCTTTCGAAAAACTTGTGGTTGTTTCTAAAGATGCGAAGAAAGAGAAAAAAGGGAATTTTCTTGGAATTCAAGTATCCGCAGCACCAACATTTACCCAGGTCGTTCAACGCCTACCAAAAGATCTATCTCAGTTAATTGCTTTATTGAACAGTGTTAATATCGATTTGGAAATGGAGTTGAAGGATTTTTTTAGGGAGATGATGCAACATAAGACGATACCCTCTTTTAAGGAATATTACTTAATAGTTTTTCTACATCTTCCTAAATCGAGGATACACGGTGGCCCCCCAGAGACCCATGAGTATTGGGCATTCTATATAAATGCAACCATAGAGAAACTTGGAGACACTCTTGGTGTGCTCGCATCTGCGTCTGATGTTGGGGTAGGTTATCTTATTCAAGCGCCAACGTCGATTGAACAGTTGGGAGGCAAGAAGGATTATAGCCATCTACTCATTGAACCGATGTCGCCGGTCTTTACGTTTACACCTAATTTAGCCAGAAAGACTTCCGGGGTTATTGAAGAAGAAATTAAAGACCTAACAATAGGCGTCATAGGACTAGGAGCACTTGGTTCTCCGATTGTTACTAACCTGGCAAGACAAGGTTATGGAAAGTGGCTCCTCATCGACAATGATCTTCTTCTTCCTCATAATTTAGCGCGACATGCACTATCGGGGAATTGGATCGGACATCCTAAATCAACAGCAATGAAAATCAGTTTAGATATTGATTTTCAAGGTTCTTCTAATGTTGAAGTGTTTCCTATAAATTACTTAAGCACAAAAACTGATCTTGGCGAAATCTTTGACGAATGCCATAAAAAATTAACAGCAGCCAATCTTATATTAGATTTCTCTGCATCCACAGCAGTAGAAAGGAGCCTGTCATTTGATGATCTTCCTGCACCGCGATTGTCGGCTTATCTTGTTCCCTCAGGAAAGTTTTGTGTTGTGGCGTATGAAGGTTCAGGTAGATCTATTCGCTTAGATGAGATAAATCAACAACTTATGGTTGCAGCAGCACAGAATCCTGATTTACAAGATATTTTCAAGAAAGATAATAATAAGATTCAATATGCAGGTTCATGCCGTGATCTTTCCCAGGTTATATCCAATGATTGGTTCTTAGGATACGCAGGGGTTATTTCCAGATTTATTAAGCGGAATATAAATGGGCAAAACCCGAAATTGTCAGTATTTAAATGGGAGGAGAATCCTGAATGTATTCGGGAAATACCAATTCCACTAACAACTTATTCCAAAATCGAGGCTGATGGGTGGGAAATACGAACAGCGGATCATGTAATTTTGCTAATGAAAAGATATAGAGAGGATAGATTGCCAAATGAAACGGGCGGAATCCTGTTAGGAAAAACCGATTACAGCCAAAAAATCATATATGTATCCTATATCTTTCCATCTCCTTCTGACAGCAAGGAATGGCCAACAGCATACATTCGTGGAGTAAAAGGGTTACACAAGGAAGTTGAAAAATATCGCAACAAGACTAGCGATGAATTAACATATATTGGTGAATGGCATTCACATCCCAAAGGCGCTAGTGTTAATCCAAGCAAAGACGATAAAATTGCCCTGAACTGGGTTGGCGAATTTCAGTCCAGTATAGGTGCGCCAGGAATATTGGCTATACTTGGCGATGAAGGGCACCCCAATTACCTATTATCCTACTAAGGGTAACCCAGTAAATATGAATTTACATCTTGATCTGAGGATAAATCATGAAGGAATTTCTTGAAAAACTGGCTTCTTATCATTTATTCAATTATCTATTGCCAGGGGTGCTTTTCGTCTTTCTGGCGGATAAGTTCATAAATCTTGACCTGTATCAAGCGGATATTGTTTTTGGCTTATTTCTCTATTATTTCATTGGTTTGGTCATTAGCAGAATAGGTTCATTAATTTTGGAGCCATTCCTGCGAAGGTTGAAGTTCGTAGTATTCGCTGATTATAAAGACTTTGTTTCTGCTTCAAAAATCGATCCGAAAATTGAGCAAATTTTGGAAGCCAACAATATGTACCGAACTTTATTCACCTTGTTCTTGGTGTTGCTTTTAATGAAGTTGTATAAGCTTATCGAAGCAAGCATTCACTTTGTTGCAATCTGGGATGAATATCTAATCATGGGGATTCTTTTCTTTATATTTCTCTTTGCTTACAAAAAACAAAGCCATCTGATTTCAGAACGAGTAAAAGCGAACAAACAGACAAAAAAAACAAAACAGTAGTTCTGTGGCGAACTATGTTACTCAAAAGCCAATTGATGGAATAAGATTACCAAACTAAAGAAAGTCGTTCTCAGCAGAGAGTAAGCTTATTTAGCTTAATGCTTGTGATGACAAATATTACACTAACCCTTAAACCAATAAAATGCGGGGTAAATAATTAGATCGTGCCGGGTTACCGGCAAGCGGCATATTTCCGGGAACACCTGCCCACCAGACAGCGGCAGTCCCATTGGGGTATACGTAGGGACATTAAACGACCCACTAGACCGGTATGCCACATTCGGAAGACAAAAATGTATTAATGGTAAACTTGTTCTATAAATGATTTTCAAGGAGAAAATTGTGGGAACAAGCAATATCAAACCCATGTTTGGAGGGCATGAAAAGTTTGTTTTTCGGTATGGGTGGTTAAAAAAAGGAATAGATGCTATCAAAGATAACCCACTGGTTTTCACTGACGAAGAATCCTTGGCAACTCTTGGGGTTGGCAAGAATATGGTTCGTTCCATCCGCCATTGGTGTTTGGCAACTGGAATGGCCGAAGAGACCAAAGGGGTTTCTCTTGCAAAGCCACTAAAAGCTACCGAACTGGCTAGGAAACTTATCGGAACAAGGAGCAGTTGGGATCCATATTTTGAGGATATTGGGTCTTTATGGCTTTTGCATTGGCAGCTTACTAACAACATCGTTCGAGGTTACATTTGGAATTTAATTTTTTCTTCATACCTTGAAGCTGAGTTTGACAAAAAACAAATTCAATTTTTCTTAAAAAAACATATTGATCAAGCCGGCGTCAAAACCACAGATGGAAGTATCGAACGGGAGGTTGACTGCTGTTTACGAACGTACATTCCTTCTGTTCGTAATAGACCAGGTTCCATTTCAGAAGAAAGCCTAGATTGCCCTTTAGCAGAACTTGACATCCTGCGTTTTGTAGTAGACGACAATGTCTATCGCTTTAATATCGGACCCAAGCCATCTTTACCTGTAGGTGTCTTTGGTTACACCTTGTTAAAGTATTTACCTTCGGTTATTAATTCGAGAAGGACTGTATCTGTTGACGAATGTGTATATCGTCATGGAAGCCCTGGACAAGTATTTAAACTTGACGAAAATAGCGTTGTTGAATATTTAGAACAAATGCATAAAATAACAAACGGGAAGATTACTCTGCAAGAAACGGCTGGATTAAGACAAGTCTATCTTCAAAGTTCTGTGGCAGATGATTTTGATGCTTATGCACTGGAAATGCTAAGGGGTCACTATGAGCAAAAATAATCAAGATACTTTAGCGAAGGTCATTCGCATTCGTCAAAGTGGTGTTCGTTCCATAAATGTAGAAGCAGATCTTCAAAATAATTCTCTTTTGAATGAATATGTATTCACAGGTCAATCCCGGTCAAGTCTGGAAAGAATGCTGGTTCGTTTTGAGGGAAATTCCCCTGCAAGATCCTGGACATTGACTGGACCTTATGGCTCTGGAAAATCTTATTATGGTTTATTCCTTATGAACCTTATGGGAACTGCGCAACCTGGCCATAAAAATGTTCTAAGACAGTTGAAATCTGTTGATGAAATTTTGGCAAATCAAGTCAAACATGTCTTAAATCATGGGAGCACGCTAGGGTTACTGCCTATTCCAGTCACAGGGTTTCGGGCATCTTTGCAGGATTGTATTAAGCATGGTTTGCGCCAGTCCCTTGCCAAATTTCATAGTAATACAAACATCAAGCATTTATTGCATGAGTTAGATCATTGGAATGCTTCAATTGAAAGCCGTGTTATTACTCAATGGCTCAAGAAATTGACTGAGGTTTTGCACGAACAAGGCTATTTGGGCGCATTAATGGTCTTTGATGAAATGGGAAAGCCATTGGAATATGCAGCTTCCCATCCTGAAGTAACAGATATTTATTTGTTGCAGGAACTGGCTGAATTTGCAAACCGCAGCGGAGAAGCACCGTTTGTGTTCATTGGTATTTTGCACCAAGCGTTTGAGCGTTATGCAATTCATTTAGATAGCAAAACTCAGCGAGAATGGGCTAAAGTTCAAGGCAGATTTGAGGACATTGCTTTTCAGGAGCCTCCCACCCAACAACTACGATTGCTGGCAAAGGCAATCGAATATTTGGACGAAAAAAGCATTAAGGGAACTCTATCTTCCTTGAAGGAAATTGCGGGAAACATAGCCGGTAATGGTTGGTGTCCTCCTATGTTGAAAGCCGAGGAACTTACCAACCTTGCGATTCAATCATTTCCTTTTCATCCAACATCCCTGATTGCATTGCCTTATTTGTTTAAGCGTTTGGCTCAAAATGAGCGTTCTATTTTTGCGTATCTGGCATCGCATGAACCTGCTGGTTTTCAAGATTTCATTTCACAAAACTCAATATCATCTTTTGTCCGTTTACCTGACTTATTCGATTATCTCTCTGCAAATTTTCAGGGTAGGTTATATGCAACAGGCAGGGCACGCGCTATAACCGAGACAATGGATAGGTTGAGTAACACAATCAATCCTGAACTTACCCATATTGAAACCGATGTCTTGAAAACTATTGGTTTATTAAACTGGCTCGCCGAAGTAAGCCACCTTTATGCAAGTGAAGATAGCATCTTGGACGCTTTGCAATCTCAAGATGTGACAAAAGGTGAAATTCAGAAAGCACTCAAGAGCTTGCAATCCCGTTCACTGGTTGTTTATCGTCGCTTTAACAAAACGTATTCAATATGGCAGGGAAGTGATGTGGATATTGAAGAACGTTTACAAGAGGCTCGCCAGCAGTTAGGCGGAACTTTTAGTATTGCTGAAGCAGTGCAAAAATATCTACCACCACGACCTATAGTCGCACGCCGTCATAGTTACACCTTTGGCGTGACCCGCTATTTCGAGGTTCGTTATGTAGATGCGCTTACACACAAGCAATTAAATTTATCACCAGCGGCAGGAGCAAGCGGGATCGTGGTTGTATGCTTGTCTGCTAATTTTGTAGAGGCTGAGCAATTCGTCCAATGGGCTAGTTCAGCCGAAATTGCAAGCCGTACTAATTTAGTGATAGGGATCTTGGAAAAATCGGGACGGCTCACCGAACTGCTGTCTGAGATACGTGCATTACACTGGGTTCAAGACAATACTGGTGAGCTGCATGGTGATCCGGTTGCGCGTCGAGAGCTGCGCACCCGCTTTAGTGCGGTTGAAACGCTTATTCAAAATGAGATTGAAAACGCGCTAAGTTCTCATAGACTGACCGACGCAACTTTATGTAAATGGTTGTATAAAGGAAAAAGCCTTTCTGTTAAAAAGAATGAAGGGCTTTCACATTTGCTTTCAAAAGTCTGTGATGCTCTATATGATCAGAGCCCCGTCATCTGGAATGAAATCATTAATCGGCGCGCACTCTCCAGTCAGGGAGCAGCTGCAAGGCGCAACCTGATTGAAAAGATGATGACGCATTCTGTTGAATTAAATCTAGGAATCGAAGGCTTCCCCCCAGAACGAAGTATTTACGAGAGCCTCTTGAAGGCAAGTGGGCTGCATAAAGAGGTCAAAAAAGGACATTGGGAATTCGTCACTCCAAAGAACAACGACGTATTATCGATTGCGCCTGCTTGGAATGAAATCTCACGTTTTGTGTTTAGTGACACCTTTGAGCCGCGTAGTGTTGCAGAGTTGTTCCAGCTTTTAACCGCACCCCCATATGGAATAACAGATGGGGTTCTCCCAATTTTGCTCTGCCTTTTTGTGATCATTCATCAGGATGAAACCACGTTGTATCGTGAAGGATCGTTGCTTCCTGAGCCATCTATTGCCGACTGGGAAGTTCTTTTGCGCAGACCTGAACTCTTTGCAGTAGCAGGATGCAGGATTGCAGGAACGCGTCAGGCGATCATTGAGCGGTTTGCACGTGGATATCAGACCGACGCAGCGGTTATGCCTGTTGTCAGGATGTTGATCCGTGGTCTGAAATCTTTACCTGAACATACGTGGAAAACAAATCGTATTTCCAAGCATGCACAGGGTATTCGTACTGCTGTAGATCAAGCCAAGTCACCTGAAAAATTACTATTTTCAGATTTGCCCTTAGCGCTTGAGTTAGAGCCTTTTGAAGACAAGCGGTTAGATAAAGATAAGGTGGATCAATTCTTTACGCGTTTGAACAATGCACTAACTGAATTATCGAACGAGACCCCAAGGCTTTTAGAGTGGGGCAGAGATAAGTGGTTAGATGCTTGTGGATTGGGAGCCGGCGAAGACAATTGGAATCTGTTCCGCACTTTGGCGGGCGAACTTGCTCCTCATGTAACAAACTCCAATTTGTTGCCACTTCTTAAGCGTGCGGTTGAAACTCAGGATGGGCGCGCTGCCCTTGAGAGCACCCTTGCTTATATCGCCAATCGCCCGTATAAAAACTGGACAGACATAGACACAGACACTTTTGCTGAGAAAGTACCAGTTTTCGCTAAGACGTTCCGAGCAGCGCTAAAGGGTTATGCTCCAGAAGCTAGCTTGTCTCATGAACAGCGAAAACAAAGCCGTGTTATTGCAGAAAACCTTCGTCATCAACTAAAAAAGGCTAAATCTGACGATCCACAGGTTTTGAGGGTTGCTTTACAGATGCTGCTGCAAGAAATAGTGGATGACCAAGATACAAAATTGTAGGCAATTTCCTTGTATTTTCAGCGTATAATTTGACAAATTAACCCATGATTTTTAGTGGTATTTGAGAGGATTTATATGACCACAGAAATGCAAAAACCTATTCGCCACATCCTTTCCTTGTCAGGGGGGAAAGATAGTACTGCCTTGGCAATCTTTATGCGCGATAAAATTCCAAATGTTGAGTATGTTTTTTGCGATACCGGGGAAGAACTTCCAGAAACATACGAATACCTAGATCGCCTTGAAGTTTTCTTGGGAAAACCGATTAATCGCTTAAACCCTGATAGACCTTTTAGGCATTACTTACAAATATATCGTGGTGTTTTGCCTGATGCACGAACAAGGTGGTGTACTAGGAAATTGAAAATTGAACCTTTTGAAAGATTTGTCGGCGATGATCCATGTGTAAGTTACGTAGGAATTCGAGCGGACGAAGCGCATAGGAAAGGTTATATATCAACAAAACCGAACATTACTGCTGTATATCCATTTATAGAGGCCGGATTAACAAAAGAAGATATCTTCCGTTTACTAGAAGAGAGTGGCTTGGGTTTACCTAAGTATTACGATTGGCGCTCCAGATCTGGATGTTATTTTTGCTTTTTCCAACAGAAGGTTGAATGGGTTGGGTTGCTTGAAAACCATCCTGATTTGTATAAAAAGGCAGGTGAGTTTGAGAAAAAGGATGAAATCACAGGCGAAGTTTATACATGGGGCGCTAATGAAAGTTTGGAAGAATTAAAAGGTGCAGAAAGAGTGGCAAAAATAAAGATAGATCACGATCGTTTTCAAGAGCGAAGAAAAAGCCAAAATAAAAATCAATCCTTAAGTGATGTTTTTGGATTAGGTGAAGTAGAAGGTGATGATCAGTCTTGTTTAGTATGCCATTTGTAGGAAATACATATGAACGACGGCACTGCGAGTCTACAGGAAAAATTGGATCACTTTAAAAAAGAAATCCAAAAAATGCAAAGAGATGTTACTCATGGACATAAAAAGCCGCACAAATTGGTGATGATGCTTGCAGTTCTTGATTTATTTGACAAAAAAATCATTATTGAGAATAAAATCTACTTCAATGATGATCTCGCTAAAAGTTTTTCAAATATATTTAACTTGATTCGTATTGAAGGTGATTGGAATCAACCCGCTCCACCATTTTTTCATTTGAGGACATCAAGTTTTTGGAAACATAAAGTTAAGAGTGGGCGCGAAGTTCAATATGCTAACTTGTCGACATCGGGGGGAGGCACCAAAAGGATTGAAGAAAATATTGATTATGCATATTTGGATAGTTCTACCTATCAATTATTTTCAAATAAAGAGATGAGGCAGAGTCTTCGAGAATTAATAATAGCGATATTAAATCCTCTTTCTAATTTTGAAAATTCTGCGCCTATTGAATAGAAGGTCAAAATGCCGACCACACAAAAAACTCGAATTCCGACCATTTTTCATGAAGACATATCACTTTCCCGCCAATCATTGTCGAAAATTGTCAAAGCAGTTTTGGATAATCCAAATCTTCAATCCTTAAGCCAGATAACCCGAAGAGAGTTTTTTTCAGAAGCGACTTCCTTGGGAACGAATTACGTAAAAGCGATGCCTTATTACGCAAGAGGCTGTGGACTGATTACCCCAAAATATAAACTTACTAATTTTGGAACCTTTGCATTTCGAAATGATGAGCAATTCGATCTTGCTAATACACAATGGGCAATGCATTATCACTTGAGCGCACCTCACGGTCCAGGTCCTGCATTTTGGAATCAAGTTGTAATAAAATTCTTTTTTCCGAGCAACTTGTTCTCAAAAGAGGATGTTTCTGATTTTATTGGCGATTTTATTTGGCAATCTGAAAATAAAGTTATATCAGCAAGAAAAATTCAAAGCACAGCCACAAAACTCTTAAATGCGTACACTAATTCTGAAGGATTAGGAAAATTAAAAATTCTGGAAGCAACCGACAGTGGAAGATTTCGCGTACAATCCCCAGTTACTCCCTCTGCCTGGGTAGTAGGATATGCCTTGCTTGATTTTTGGAAGGCACAGTACCCCGATAGAATTGGGGTCAGCCTCGATGTGTTAATGAATAGTGGTTTTCCGCAACTTTTCTTAATGGCTAAATCTGACTTGGACGAAGTCCTGCGAATCATGCAAGAAAATCAATTTGTGGATGTTCATCGATCCGCGCCACCATATCAAGTCATGTTGTTGCGCCAAGATCAGGAATCCATCCTGGAAAAGATATATGGGTCAAACTGAGCCTGTTGAATTGGTTGAAAATCTCAAACGCGGTAATTTCCGTACTAATGTCGGAATTTGGCGCATGCCTTTGTCCCAAATTGGGCATGAGGCGGATATCGCCTTTCGCCTTGATCTTGGGATGCTTGACGCCAGCAAAGAATTTCTCTCAAAATTGCCTGCAAAAACTGAATATGCGCGACTATCCGTTACGCGCCTGTACGAGTTTTTAGATGAAACTGCAAATCGCAGCGACATTCGCGACTGCGTTTTAATTTGCAACTTCGACCTGCTTCTTGCAGGATTAAGAAAAGAACAGGATCGTAATCAGGTTTGGCAAGACTTATACAATCGTTTTCCAAACAGGCAACATGCCTTTTTAATCACAATTCCCGAAACCGCCAGCCATCTTTTACCAAGCGATGATATGCTTGAAAAATGGCAAAAAGATGGACGCCTATCTTAGCTTCCCACAGGAGGGAAAATGTTACTAAAAGATGTTGTCAAGATAGATACGCAAGGTAAATTCATCAGCGCCGTACAATTGAGTGATTATGACAAGCCTGAAGATAATCTCGCGCTGGTCAAATCGTACATCTTTGCTGAAAGCGCTCCAGATACTTACGGCGGTCAACTTATCTCGGTGGGTTCCATCGATCTACTGAAAAATCTTCGATTGAGCTTCAATAACAATTCAAGTAATTGCTTTGCAATTGTTGCCAATTATGGGCATGGGAAAAGCCATTTGGCTTTGGTTTTAGCAAATTACTTTGGAAAGCCAGCCCGTTCACCTGAGGTAAAGAAAATTCTGGAACGAATTGACCAGGCTGTTAATAACCCCGTCAAAACAGAAGATTACCATGAATTTAAGCGTCAAAACGATCGATTTCTTGTGGTTCGCTTAAGTGGCGACACACATAAAACTTTGCGCGAACAGTTCTTTCCTGCGATTCAAAAAGCACTGAAAGAGCACAAAGAAACGCAATCAATCGAATTACCGTTTTGGAATCAACAGGCAAAGATATGGCTAGAAGGAAAACTTGAGGACAAGCAGGCAAAGAAATTCTTGAAGGACAGCTACGGCACTGATGTCCCCGGTCTACTGGCAGATGTTGAAGAAAATGTTTCGACTGCATATGAACAATATGTAGAGTTATTCAAATATCTGAATAACGATGTCTCCCCAAGCGCGGAAGGAAACTTCGACTTCAAAGATGCAGTTAAGTGGATTGTAGAAGTGTGCCAAAAAAGTAAAGCGCTTTCAGGTGTGTTGGTTTTGTTTGATGAGTTTAGTCAGTTTGTGCAAAGATACAGCGAAGGCAAGGCAATTGGCGACCTGCAAAATCTTTTGCTAGGCATACAGGATCATCGAGGGAAAGCATTGTTTCTGGCATTTGCCCAGCATGACCCAGATGAAGTTGCGGATCAATATGCTGGTGGTCAGACACTTCAATCCATAAAACGCGAATTGAATCGCATTGAAAAGAAATACGCGTTGTACTCTTTGATGGAGTCTGTATTGGATTCCTATCTTTCCCAATCAGATAGTGCCTGGGACAAGATGATTGCATCCAATCCGCGCGCTCGTGGCAGTATTTTCAGCCCGACAGAATTAATATGGGAACTGTATTCAAAGAGATATGATCGGGAATTGCGGTGGAGAAACGACAAATTTAGGGATGTGCTTGCAAAAGGTTGCTTCCCATTACATCCCTTCACCACTGCCTTGCTAAGTCACTTGAAAATGCAAACCATCGATGACGATCCGCGCACTATTTTGCGATTCGTCCGAGATCGTTACGAGCAAAAACAAAACGAACCTATTTTTGACGATAATGGAAAACTAAACAGAATTTACCCGATTGAACTGGTGGATTATTTCCAGGGCAGAATTGCCACCAAGCAATTATTTGCCTCGTATGAAAATGCAACAAGAAATGTTGAACAAACTTTTGCAGGTACGCCAACCTATATATATCACGCCCTTCTAAAAGCGCTTTTATTGCAAGAAGCAGATCACCTTGTTGTAGGGGGCAGGCAGGTTGAAATTCTGGCTGAAATGGCAGGCTTGGACGAAAAAACAGCTTTGCAAACATTGAAAGAATTATCAAAGAAGAGCATTACCAAATACGACGAGAGCCTTGGCATTAATTCTTTCTGGCCCGTCTCTGTGGATCCACAGGCACTGGAAGATCGAATCAAGAATGAATTAGCAAACAAGAAATTTAATCCTGACACGGTATACAGTCTTAATGACAATTTGGAAGACCTGTTTACTGGTACTACCAAAATCCCAGTTCCTGTAGACTGGGGCAGTCCAGATGATTGGGCAGCGAAATCAGTTGTTATCACACGGGAAACGCTAACCAGTGACTTTTTGAAGCAGTCGTTGCAAGCATACTCACTCACATATCAAGGATTCAAAGACGGCAATCGCGGTTTAGTTTGCTGGTTGCTTGCATTAGATGAGACTGATATCGAATATTTCAATAAAACTGCGCCTAAAATTCTGCACGATACGTTTTCTGAAGAAACACCTCCTCCAGTTATCATGGTGCTTCCAAAGTCAGTAAATACCCTGTTGTCAAATTATTATCTACGTTACAAAGTTCTTGAGGATTTAAAAAAGGATCGAGATCTAATAAAGAAAGTCACTCAGGTTGGATTTGACAGTGACCTAGAACGCACCAAGAAAACTCTTATAAAGTCGCTGGGAAACCTGTTCGGTGATGAAGTAAATTACAGAAGTATCCCAAGAAAATCAACAGAGTTGGTTATTCATCAAAAATACAAATCCAACTTAACCGTCTTGGCTACAATAACAATAGATGGTGTATTACGGAAGCTTTACGACTTGGCATATCCATATCACCCGCCAAAATTCTTTGATGAGTTTGCTGCAAATCCGAAAAAAGGCGCTAAAACGGTTCCTGACAGCGTTAAGGTAGTCGCAAGAAACTTACTCCATAACAAAATAGGTTCCACGTTAGATGGAATGTCTCATTTTTCCCGCGATCGAGTTTGTAAGCAGCAACTAATGCAAAATTGGCGCATTTTAACAAACCGTTATTACATACAAGAGCCAGATGCGCCTTCCTTGCTGCGCGCATGGGAATATTTAGAAAATGAAGTCAAGATAGATGATAAGGAAGTTCCTGTTAAAACTTTTCTTCCCAATCTTTTTGCGCCTCCGTTTGGCTTTGATTACAACACAGCAACGCTGCTCTTTACCGCTTGGATTGGGAAAAACAAAACCAAACTCAGTTTTTCTGCCAACAATAAAATTGTAGGCATAGACTATCTTGAGAAATTGCTCGAGTCCGAATATCCTCAAGAGTTTTTGGGAAAGATATGCACACAAAACTTTACAATTACTAGGCGCGACGTAGAAAAAGCCGTCAAAGAGATACGCAAGTTAGTTGAAGAGATCCAGCGTTCTATTCCTCGAAGTCAAGAAGACGCGGACTCCCAAGTAACTTCACTAAAAGAGGTTCTTAATCAGGGCGTCTTGTCTGAGGATGAAAAAGAAGCCGTTACACAGGCATTGCAGGATTTAACAACGGCATTAGAGAGTGCCAAACTGTACGACGCTGATGTTAAGAAATTACGCGCTGCCTTTTCAAGGGAAGATAGTCTCAAAAAACTACTGGGGTTTGAGAACGATCTCAAACGATTGGTATCTGCTAATATAGTTACACCTACTCAACCGGGTGTAAGCGAAATTCAGAAAGACTTAGACGCTAAAATAGAAGAAGCTGCAAAAGAAACATGTAAAGAGAGTGTCAATTTAAGACACATCGAAGACGCTGGCATAGCACGCTCCGAAATACGGGATTACAAAAGCGACTTTGAGCGTAGAGGGCACAAGAAAATTGTTGCCTTATTCGCCCAAGCAGAAGAAGATTTAGAGAGACGAGTTGAGGTACTTAGAAACCAGGCAGCAGAATCGTCGGCTGTCGAACAACTTAATGCAATGACGTCAAAGGCGGATTTAGTTGTTTTATATCAATATCAAGATGCGATTGCGCAACTTAATGGCTCGTCAAGTAATTTTGAAAAAGTAAAGAAAAAGAAATTAGACGAGATTTCCACCGAAATTTTGGGACTGGAAACTTTTGCAGAGAATGTAGAGAAAACTGCGAAAGAAATTTCGCCTGAAGATCTGAGAGACTTTTACGAGTCAATGATAATCAGAGAAGGCAGATATTCAGGTTCAGACCACGAAAAAGATTTTCGTGAAGCAAAAAAGTATATTCAAGTATTACAGTCCTACTTTGAAGATTTAAAATCTGTAACTCTGTTACCTATCAGGAATCCAGAGGATGAGTCTGAAGCGCGTGAAAGATTGGGTAAGATCGAAAAAAATTATTTAAGCAAAGTCAGCAAAAAACACAAGTCTTATTTCCAAGATGTTAAAAATAAGATAGACGAGAAGATTCAAGAAGAATATGAGAAAGTAGAGAAAATAATCAAAGAAGTGGAGCGCGGAATTAAGGCGTCAAAAGCCGCAGACCTGCGTAGAAAGCTAGAAACCATATCTTTTACAAATAAGAGCATAGCTTCCAAAATAAAAGAGGTTTCTTCTAAAATCGAAGAAAAAGAAACTCAGGATGTGATTGGTCATATTGAAGACCTATTCAAATCCATCAAAGACCGAAAAAAACGAGAAGAGTGCATTAAACGTTTACAAAAGGTCGATTAATAAGAAAATGCCGAATATATTGCTAGATCGCGACGAAACTGCCGACTCTGTAAAAGGATACAGGATTATTGAAACAGAGGTTGACTTTCTAAACTCTGCATTGTCAGGAGATGCTCTCCTGATTCGCGGCTATGCGTTATGCGAGTGGGCTGAATCTTTTTACAGGGGTAGAAATATTACTTGTACCAGCGCACCGTCTATTGTTGGTGATTTGATGGGCCATTATAGCGATCTGTCGATTGAACAGGCGCAGTATATAAGCCAAAAATTGAAGGCGGCAAAAGTAAAGATTGCTGATTATTCTCCACAAGAGATATTGTCATCTCTGTTTCATACTTACTTATGGGACTCGTCGGCCACTAAGTCACATGCTGCGGATTGGCTGCTTTGGCTAGATGCGATAGAGTACCATGAAGCATTTGAGCCTGTACTCTCTCCTTTGGTTTTTGAGTGGAAAAAAGACCAACCAGAACTGAGCGAGTTATATGAGGCCAATACCCCTGAATCATCAATGTTATTGCTTCAAAAATGGTTTGGGGCAGAGATAACTCCCTTTTTAGATAAATACGGAGAATTCCCCGCTCAAGTGCCCGATAAATGGCTTGCCAAGTTGCAAGAGGCGTGGGCTGGCAACATGATAAAGACACGGGGAGAGTTTTTTATTGAGTTTTTCAAAGCCCCAACCAAAAGAGAACTCAAACAAGAAGCGGCTAAAGTTGCATTGGATTATTTTGAAAAGAACCCTGAGTTTGTTACTGCCGATGCATGTAACAAAATTTTCAGGTTTGCAACCGGAAAAGATGTTGAAAGAATCGCCAAACTACGACCGATACCAGAGCCAAAGCCAATGCCTCAACAGCCTGAGTCCGTAATTGAATGGTTTATGGAAGAATATCTACCCTACAAAGATTGGTGTCTTAATACTGGCAACAACACCGCATATGCCCACTCCCTATCTTTAGGCAGGCAATTTGCTGAATGGTATCTGAATTTTTACCCTACAGCCTTAAATTCAAAAGCTTATATAAGTTATTTTTATTCACAAAACTTGCGCGAAAAATACCCAAATTCGATCAATCTATTAGTCGTGTTAGATGGTCTCCATTATTTGGATGCAAAATTCTTAATGAACGCTTTGCTTGGTACTAAAGGGACTCATCGATTAGACATTGTAGAAAACAGCCCGTGTTTTGCTCCAATACCTACAGTAACCGAATTTACCAAAGGATCTCTTCTCCGAGGCGTACAGCCTTCAATGATGAAGGAAATAAAGATTCTTGGAGAAGACGTTTCAGAGCAAGAGACGCCAGTAAAAAACCTAAAACTTGCCCAACCAGGTGATCTTATCATTTGGCGTATTCAGGAGCCAGATAATACTTATCACAAGAAAAATAAGAACAATACATTAAAAACCGAAATAGAAGGTCAACTGAGAACGCAAGCCAAAAAGATTTTAGATGTAATTGAGCAAATTCCACTATCTATGGATGTAAAACTATTTATTTCAACCGATCACGGAAGATATTTAGGGACATCGAAAAGAGTCGTTCCTATACCTGAAGGCATGCTTGCTCACGGTCGTGCCGCCTGGGGCAAGACTGTTAATGAGGACTTTCCTAAATCTGGGTATGTTATCAATGAGAATGTTGCATACTTATCGCAACATCGCTTTGGTTTGGACACTTTTGGTATTGATGTTGCAGTTATACTAGACGATAGTGCTTTTCAAGATAAGCGCCACGAACAAGAGCTATACCCTCATGGCGGACTATCTCCAGAAGAGGTCATCGTTCCCTGGATGGTTTTTGCAAGAAATGTGGAAAGTCCCAAAGTTGAACTAGCTATAAGTGGCGATGGAGCTGCCAACCAACCTGGAAAATTGATATTGACGGCCATAAATTCAAGCCAGGTCAACTTGCATATTGTCCAATGTGAAATTGATTTTGGCGATAATAAAATGACAAGGCTTGATAAAAGGCATTTACTTCCGTCTTTAAGAGAGACAACAATTGAAATTGATATTTCATCTTGGCCGTCTAGCGAACAGGTGAAAATTGGTACTGCGTATGTTGTGTTGGCGTTGCCTTCAGGAGATGAATTTGAGCAGCGCCCCTCTTTGTCTCATTTGAAGGTAACAGAACTATATACCAGAGATAAATCTTTGCTTGAAGGACTTGATTTATGACAACTGATCATATTACAGACTCTGCGCAAGAGTTAAATGCGAAAGCGGTTAAGATCTTTGGAGATCTCGCCATAGACAAACGTCGTTTACCATTAACTAAGTTAGACAAACGTGGCATTCCTGCTTACGTGGCTGAATGGGTAATTGATACTTTATCTCCTGGAAGCGATGAACTTACAAAGGAAAAAATAAATAAAATCCAAGACTGGACAGATCGCTATTTGCCCGGACCTGAAGACGCGAATTCAATCAAAAACCGATTGTTTAATGGCGAAACCGTAAAAGTCTTGACGTCAATGCAGGTGGAGGTTGAGTTAAGGCGTAACAATCAAGATCGCGTCGCAAAATTAATGCAACTACAAATATTCGACGCCTTAATTGCCGATGGTATCGTAGAAAAATATCAAGATTTGCTCTCTTATGGAATGTGGGGAGTGACTGAATTAACAAATACTCCTGAGGGGGTAGAAGTTGTTAGTTTCAAACCTATGCAGGCTGTCTTTAATTTAGATTTGTACAAAAAAGCCAGACAGGAATTTTCATTAAAAGAGTGGATGTCTCTCTTAATAACGTCAATGGGATACAACCCCTTAGTGTTTACAGAAGATGAGCAAATATATTTGCTTTGCAGGTTACTGCCTTTGGTTCAGAAAAGTATGCATTTAATTGAACTTGCGCCTAAAGGAACTGGCAAAAGTTATCTGTATGAAAATATTTCACCTCGTGTGAGGCTGTTAAGCGGTGGGAATGTTTCGCCAGCAGTCTTGTTTATTAACAATGCTTCTGGGCAATGGGGACTCCTTGCTCGCTTTAAAGTGGTTGTCCTGGATGAAGTACAGACTTTAAAGTTTGAACGCCCCGAGGAAATTGTAGGTGGATTAAAAGGATTCCTTGCCAATGCACGATTAACACGTGGTGGTCTGCACGAGTCGTCAAGCGATTGTGGATTGGTTATGCTGGCTAATATTACTCTCGACACACACCAGCAACCCGTTGCATCACCTTTAGTTTCAGAACTGCCCGTGTTTTTACAGGAAACGGCATTCCTTGACAGAATAAAGGGTATTATCCCAGGCTGGAAAATTCGTAAACTGAGTGGTGATAGCTTTGCTAAAAGTGTTGGATTGAAAACGGACTTTTTCGGTGATGCACTTTTGGCGTTTCGTGACAACCTCGAAATTGACCAAATGTGCGCGCGGCGGATTCAATTAACCGGGAAAAAGTTCAAAAGAAATGAAGATGCCGTTCATGCTATTGCTAGTGGGATGACAAAATTGCTTTTCCCGCATGGGGTAATGTCCGATGGAGATTTTGAACATTACTGTGTTCGCCCAGCCAAGCAGCTTAGACAGTTTATCTGGGATCAACTATATATGTTAGATGCAGAGTATCGTCAATTTGAAAAAGATATTCAATATGAAATAACGCCATGACCACTAAAGTCTCACCGATTTACCTTGATTACAACGCGACTACACCCTGCGATTCCCGCGTTGTCGAAAAGATGTTGCCGTATTTTAATGAAACTTACGGCAACCCATCTAATGGGCTCCATATTCAAGGCCGGAAATCAGCAAAAGCAGTAGATATTGCGCGCGAGCAGGTCGCAGATTTGATTGGTGCAAGATCAAATGAAATTGTGTTTACGAGTGGAGCAACGGAAAGCAACAATTTGGCAATACTAGGATTAGCACGCTTCCGCCAAAATGCGCAACGTAAGCGCATCGTGACTTGCGTTATAGAACATAAAGCTGTTCTTTTGCCCTGTAAAAGACTAAAAGAAGAAGGTTTTGATGTTATTTTTCTTCCAGTCGACAAAAATGGCAAGGTTATTCTAGAAGAAGCAAGCAAAAGTATTGATGAAAACACATTACTTGTATCAATACAGGGGGCAAATAATGAAATCGGCACCTTACAGCCAATCAAAGAACTTGCTGAACTTGCTCATCAGCATGGCGCTTTATTTCACTCCGATGCGGCACAAGCAGCAGGCAAGATTCCTGTAAGTGTTGATGATTGGGAAGTAGACTTGCTTTCTTTAAGCGCGCACAAGTTTTATGGACCGAAGGGAGTTGGGGTACTTTATATTCGCGGCGGGACAGGTGCAATTCCCTTGGAACCAATTGGATATGGTGGAGGACAAGAAAGTGGTTTACGCTCCGGAACCACAAATGTACCCAGTATAGTTGGGCTAGGTGAGGCTTGCAGATTGACAAAGGCAACATTAAATGAAGAGGTTATTCGAGTACAAAGAATACGTGACCAAATCGAAACTCAAATAACTTCTAAAATTCCTTTATCTAAAATAAATGGTATTCTTGTTGAGCGACTACCTAACACCACTAGTATCACGTTTCAAGATTTAGATGCAGATGCACTGATTTACAATGCGCCAGATATCATGATTGGGACTGGGTCAGCTTGCACATCAGGAGCAATTGAGCCTTCGCATGTTCTAACAGCCTTGGGTTTGTCTAGGGAAGATGCTTCATCCACAATTCGAATTAGTCTCGGAAGATATAACAGTGAAGATGAAATAAATATCATTGTTAAATCTCTAGTAGATGCTTGGAGTAGTTTAGTAAAAATACAGTAATGTTCTTTTACTCAAAAACGGCTTTGGTAACTTATTAAAACAAAAAGTCCCTTGATTTTTACTGATCAGGGGACTTTGCTGTTTATATGAAGCGATACTTCACTAGGTATTGTTGTAACCGTTCGTGAGAAACTACCCTTCCGCTATAGGTTTCCTGCCATGAGCCATCTTCCAGCGGAGTATACACCAGCGGCTTTCTCGCTGGCAACACCAAACCACATTGGAAGGGCAATCGGGTCTCAAACAATCGTCGGCGTTCCTCCCTGCGTCTGCGGAACAACTCTCTCCTGCTAAGCCGCTTCTTTGGCAATTCACCCGTGAAAAGAGGTGCTTGCACCTGGATTAGCGACTTATCAGAATAAGCCACGCGAGAACTTGGTTTGCTCTGGACACGAACACTTCTCCCAGAGGCGGACGTAATTCCCGCACACTTGGGACCCATGCCGATTGCAATACTCAGGGGAGATTTCAACCGCCGACCACATTTTTTGCATCTTGGTTGTTTTTCCATCATAACCTCCATTACAGGATAGCGCAGTCCGGGCTGCACACCCGGACTGCTGTCGTTTAGAAAAGCGTTACTTGATTTTGTGTCGCTTGCTTGGGACGTGCTCTGCCAGCCACTCTTCCCGCCACACCTTTGTTTGTCATCCAGTCAGACCAGGAAACCGTCTTAGGCGTTTCAGGTACAGGTAACGGCGCACTTGGAGCTGTCGGGCAACCCATTGGAGAATTCGAGACAACCACTTCATCGGCAAACAAGGATTGCAGGTCGGGTAGATCAGCCGAATCCAGTGCTTCTCGCGCCAATTTCATAAGGATGTCTCCTTCCTCCTCAGGAACAATGGCGCCACCCACATTATCACCATACAACAACTGGGCAGCTTTCATTTTCGCACCGATGAGCGCCAGGGCACGCGACTCCATTGTGTCGTTGTAGACTGAGAAGATTGCCTTGACCGGTTTCGTCTGCCCCAAACGCCAAACCCGCCTAAGGCTTTGCCAAAGCACATACAGTGAGTATTCGATCTCAAGAAACACAACTGACGAAAAGGCGATCAGATCCAGCCCGGTTGCCACGAGTTTGGGATTCACCACCAGAGCATCCAACCCGATGACACGCCTCGCAATCCATTCCTCACGTTTTCGTGGATTGACGCCGCTTGATAGAACCTCAGCGCGTACCCCGCCATCCCGTAGGATTTTCAGGATACGATCCTGAATGTCCCGTGTTCCCGTCTGACGCAAGTAGATCAATACCTTGCGACCCTGCTGGCGTTCAGCACGGCAGAAATCCACCAGCCAGGACTCCTTAGGCATGGTTTCGTCATCGACCACAGCCGGCAGTTCCATCAATTCCTTTCGTCGAATTACTTCTCCTTTCTGATTAACTTCATCCACCTCCACTACTTCATCCCGGAAGGCAGAATTTGGTCGCGCCAGAGTCCATTGCAACCAGGTGGAAAGATAGCGTCTGTTCTTGATCGCCAGATCACGCAACTTCTTTGCCATCGAACGATATTGCCCTCCCTGCTCATCCGTCATTGTGAGTGTCACTACTTCTTCTGCGTAATGAGGCAGAGCGAGACCTAGATCTTTTAGGGACAGGAATACAGTCGTGTCGAGCAGGCGGTTCACAATGGCTGGTGAGATCCCAGGTTGTTCCTTGGCTTGATTCTGGTATCGCCGATTTCCAGTGAAACCATCCTCATCACCATCTTCCGTGGCGCGCTTGCTCTTGCGGGTCATTTCCAACACGCCATACAATCTTGCCCAGCGTTTTTCATCATTGAAGGCAAAGTCTTTTCGCACACTGGCATTCAGTCGATGGAGCAGCCAAAAGATGGATGTGCTTCGACCTCCAAAGAAGGTTCCGGTCAAGGTCAGGGTGTATTTGGTTGAGGCAACCAATTGATGAAAAGCGATACCGCGATCCGATGCCTTGGCTGCGAGTTCGTGGCATTCGTCTGCGATCAACAGTTTGAAAGCGCCTCTGGCTTGTTTCGCAATATATTCGGCAATTGCCCACCGGCGACCGGTGAACTGAAACAAGGGTGTGCCACAAATCCGTTTTCCCCAAACCGGCTTCCTGTTTTCATCCTGGGCAAGCCTGCCTTTATCGTCGAGTTCATATCCACTGATCTCAGTCTCACAAAATCGGCGTTTGTCACCAAGGTCATCAAGACTGGTTGCCAACTTGGTAAAACCACCCGGCAGATTGATCTGAATTGGCGAACCGCATGTTGGGCATGTCAGGGCTTCAAATACCCGTCCATCTTCATCATCCACAAACCTTTTACGCACCACGGCATGTTCCCAACCCGCGCCATATTTTGCGGAGGTATGGGCAATCACGGCAACTGCCCTTTGCCCCAGTTCGCCTGCTTCATAAAGATTCAGGAACCTGCTCACATCATTTACATCACCTGGATCATCTGCATTGCGACCAATACGCTTCAATTCCATTGCTCTTGCGCCTGGGATGGTCTCTTCGATTTCCCTGATCCATTTGGGCACAAGATGGGGTGGACATACCACAATGGCAGGATAGGCATTCAGAAGTTCCATGACCGCTGAACCCACCGAGCTTTTCCCCACACCCATCTCGCCCTGCACGTTTCCAACACCATGTTTCTTTATCGCCCTGGCAACGCCAGCTGCGATATGACGTTGTGTTGGCAACAACCCCGGTTTCTCCTGCCCTGGCAGTGGTTTTCGCTTTGTTCCTAACATATCCAGGATCGCAGTCTCCTCCTGAGTTGGATCGAAGTTGTACAAAGGGCGATATGTGGAAAGGATATGCGCCCCGATCTGATCCCCATACTTGTGCATGAACTTGGAGAGTGGATCAACGGTGTCAATGATCTCGATCCCGCTCTGGCACAGGATGGCGACAGTGGAAACGAAGCGATCCCGAAAGATTTCGGAAGTCACATTCCCTTTCTTGTCCGTGTTTTCTTCGACCTTCTCCGTGACTTTCACGACCCGACCCTTGACCAACATTGGTTTGCCATCTTCATCGGTCAGTTCCAGTGTTCCCATCATGCCGGACGCCATCAACATCGCGATGTGTCCCTTCTTTAATGGCATAACCGGTTGCTTCAACTCACCCAAACCACGCGATGGATTGAGCAGATCCAGCCATTCCTTCGATGAATGCAGTCCGCGTTTCTGAGTGGCATCCACGATCTCTTCCGGCTGCCAGTCCAGACGGGAGAAACGGATGGGCTGCCCTCCCGATCCTTTGTCGGTTGCAGGAAGCAGTTCATACAAAGGTTCATCCACTTCCACCAGCATCGGCGGTTCCACATCTGCCCAAGCCTGGACCTGATGGACTTCCTCATGAGATGGGATCTTGTATTTCACCCGCTTGGTCGCCAGCACAATGACCTGATTGAATCCGGTTTCGGGATAGCGGTAGATGCGGATGTTCTCGTAATACCCAGCCAGGTGAGACGCCACATCCAGATCACGCAGCAATGGATGCGGGACGATATAGATCAAAACACCACCGCGAACCAGTTTGGGCGTGGTGGATTTCAGGAACTCCAGTTCCAGGCGTTTCTGGTCACCCAAACGATCATGGCTATAGGGTGGGTTGAGAAACAACAGCGTGATCGACTCACTGGTCAGATGACAAGAACCCCAGGGTGTATTGAACAGGCGGTCCATTTTTTCAGCAGCGAGTGCAGCACGAGCTGGTGAAAGTTCAGCACCCCAACTCTGACAGTACAAGGCTTTTGCCAGGATGGATGCAGCTGTGCCTTCGCCGGCACAAGGGTCAAGCAACCTGCCAGTGTCGGCAGGTTTGAAATAGGTTTTGAGTAATTGGGCTACAGTCATTGACGTCTGGTAATAGCCCATCTTCTCCAAAGCAGGAGGACGCATATCAAATCTCCTTTTGAAAATAAAATCCCCCACACCAAATGGCATGGGGGATCATGTTGAATTTTGTTTGCTTACTTCACCTTACAGAACAACCGCCCGGCGATGTTCACAAAGCCGAGCGGTTCATTCTTTTCCAGGTCAACGAACTCTGGCAATCCGCGAGACCAGTCCAACTCCGAATGACGGAACTGGATCACCAGCGTGCGATGTTCCTTGCGGAGATCGGTCCACAACTGCCAGATCTCTCCACGTCCATCACAGATGGTGAACTCGAAGCGCTGGAGCGCTGCTTCTGCCATTGCTTGTTTCTTTGTCTTCACTGGAATTTTCACATCCACGAATTTCAACAGATGCTGCCAGTCGGCTTTGCGCATTTGCGCCAGCCAGTATGCCAGGGGATCGTTCGAATTCAAGGCTTTGTTCATATCGAAGATCTCCTCTGCAGGAATGGAACGTAACATGGGTTGCCTCCTATATCTTCAAGACTTCCTGCTCCAGCAGGTTCTGCACCAAGTCCTGCCAGGGTTTGGACAGATCGAGCCTAACCCCGCCACGGCAATCCCCGCCCGTGACAAGCCGCTGGATGTATTCCACATCCAGCGCATATTCCCAGAGGGTTTTTGCCCAGTCATCCGGGATGGGAAAGGCAAGCGTCTCCTGCAGGCGTTTCAAAGTCAGCGCCTGCAATTGCCCTTCAACATTCCCATCTTCAAAGACCAGGGCATAGGCAGCATCGTCCTTTGCCTCCCACTTGCCAGGCAATGCCTTGCGGCAGATGATCCCGGCGTGCAAGACATTGAACTCCGGCAATGGCTGTGTCAGCATCTTCACTTCGCCATCAGCAAGCACCGATGTGCCGCGCATGGAACAACTGCCTTTGCCACGGATCAGTGACGCCCAGAGACTCTCCACGCTGGTCTTGTGGGCGGCGATCCCGACATATACCAACGTATGCTGGTAGGGTCTGTCTTGAAGCACAGCATAGCCGGTGACATCGGCGCGCGTATGGGCATTGGTCAGGGCGGGAATGCGTCCTTCCGGGTAGAGGTGCTGAACAGGAGAGACATCCTCCACCGGTTCAATGCGATAGACGTACACACCAGCATTGACCCGCACAAGTTCCTGGTTGATGTCCCGCAACAGTTCATGCGCGTTCAAGCCCACGTTGATGCTGGTGAAGGTGATCTCGATCTCCTCCAACTGAATGCGAACGGTGCGCGCGTTCATATCCACTGTCGCGCTCCCCGGCAACCACTCCTTGATGTTCTTCAAGACAGGCGGCAGATCAGCGCCGGGAGACGGCGTGAACCACAACGCCCCATGAAACGGAACATTGGGAACAGACTCGAATTTCCCATACGGCGCGGTATACCGATCCCTGCCCTGAAACTCGACATCGGGCAGGTCGTTCAATGCTGGCAGCCAGAATTGTTCATAGGAAGAGACGAGGATTTTGCCATTCGCGGTTGCCTCTTTTTGAGCAGTCCTCAACTTTTCAATGCGTTCCTTGATGTATTCATCTTCATACGGTTCAGTCCATGCAAACATGGTTACTCCTGTGTGTTGATGGTGAGATGGAAATCCAGCAGCCCGAAGACCTCCCCCTCTTCCGGGTCGTCACTGGCTGTGACCGTGGGCTGGTATTCGGTGAGATAGCGCCAGTCCAGGATGTGGCTGGCATCCGAACAGATGCCGTTTTCAGAAAGCAGTGCGGACATTTCATCAGCGACGGAGTCGGGGTCGTCATCGGCGGCGACCGCGATCTGAACCGTCAGGATGCGAACCTGCTGATTGGGTTTTACGGCGTGCATGGTTCCTCGCTTTCCTCCACATGGATGCAGTCTTCCTCGCGCACGACCGACAGCCACGGTTCGATCTCCTCAGAGTGGCGCGGTTCGCAGCTGATCAGGATTGGCACGTTCGGCGTTTCATCCGCCAGGGATTTGGCAAGCGCGAGCGCCTTCGGCAGATTGCCGTTAATGTGGTCTGGGAATAATCCGACCTGATGGGCGATCAGATTACCTTTACGCCAGACCTTGAAGACACCTTGTACCTCCGGGTAACGATCTTCGGGCAGCTGATTGAAGTTCAGGTGATATTCCTGCAGGGCTACTTCCAGCGTGATCCAGGTGATCCCCAGTTCCGCGTCGTGTCCTTCAAAGAGATCCTTCAAGACTGCGACTGCGTCTTCCTTTGTGATCGGGATGCCCGCGTTAAGGGCGGTTTCCAGCAGGTCATCGACCTGCCAGATGGGGGCAATCTTGTCCTGCCAGTAGCGATGCAGGATGCGCAGCACGTCCACGTTTGGGACGCGCAGTTCGGTTGAAATGGCGTCCGCCATTTCTTCAATGACATGATCGTTCATGGTTTATTCCTTTACAGGTGTAGATGGGAATGGGTCATGCCATCATCACCAAGCAGCGAGTAGTGAATGGCATAAGCTTTGCGGATGTAGCGGCGTGCGCCGCGTTCGAAGCGGAAGAGGGGTTCGTTCTCGTACAGATACTTCCTAGGCGTGCGGCGAAAGATCGTCCAGCCGATGGCATCCAGCGCGCCAGGTTGACTGCGTTCGATCTGGACGTGTACACCGCTCCGCAATAGGGACAGGGTTTGTTCCAGAGTCAGCGGAAGCGCTACATCCGGCAGGGTTGCCTTGAAGGGCAGGATGACCAGGTCCGGTTTGGTCGGCATCATGGTGTCCCGTCCCGGTGTGTATCAAGCCAGCGCTTTAGCTCCTGCCTTTCCTTTTCAATCTGCTGAATGAGATCCTCACGCACTTGCGCCTCATCCCAGCCGGTATGATGTGCCTGTTCCAGTTCCTTCAGGAAGGTGGTAATGTCGCGTTGTTGCTCAGGGATTGGATCAAAGGCGGGATCGGTGGTCGCCTCCACCATGACAAACTCATGCCAGGGATGATCGTCCTCGCTTACGACATCGAAGAAGCGTTCCTCGACCTGCACCTGCCGGGCGATGAAGAACAATCCATCGGAGAGAAGGGAACGTATTTGTGTATCAACTTCCTCAACGGTCCGTTGTGTTTCATTTGGGAGGATGACTTCGCCATGCTGCTTGTAATTGCTGGCATCGCGGTACATGTAGACAAAGCGGATGTTAGTCATCGGACACCCTGCCTCCCTCCGCCCAGCCTTGTGCCTTGATATTGCGCGCCCACATGCTCAGGAAGGAGGAGACCTCCTTGTGGAAGCGGGTGTCGATGAAGGTCTTGCCGTCCCGTTCGATGAACTTCGAGCGATACCCGAAGAAGGCTTGGGTGATGCCGGTCGGCACCCATGAGGGATAATGCAATTCCACATCCGGGTCGGCGATCAGGTCGCCGTTCTGCTCGAAGTAGTGCGCGACGCTGATCATCTCGCCGTGTCGTTCGATCACCAGCGGTTGATAACCTTTCTTCTCAAAACGCACATGGAAGGAGTCTTTGTTCTGGAAATCCTCCAACAGGTTGTGAGACCTCAACAGATACTCAATGGTTTCTTGAAAGAGTGTGGTCATTTTGGTTTCTCCATAAAAAGATTGGAGGGCGACTACGTCGCCCTCCAAATGCCTATTGATCTATTCGTCCCAGCCGCTGATGCTGTCTTCCATTGCGGCTTCCAGCCAACCGTCATCACCGAGACGGGAGGCGTTCTCATACTGCTCCACCAATGGACCTTCATCGGGCTCAATTTCCG
>JAJVIA010000125.1:23592-33332 GCA_022072245.1 Anaerolineae bacterium | reverse complement strand
CTCTAAGGTTCTTATTATTTGTGTTCCTTTGCTCGCGCGGCGCCACAAAAAAAACAGCGCAAGCACACGCTCACGCTGTTTTTATTTCAATTCGATGCGGTCTGCCTCTTGCAACGGCGAAATTTTATTTCCGAATCACTTTGATATTGCCCCAATCGCCGACCTTGGCATACACAATCCCAAGATTAAACACTTGCAATAAATAATCTTCGCCGTTGATGGTGACGGTCATTTCATCCGTCTGCTGGTCTTGCAAACCGTTCGCTTTGGCGAAATTCCACAATGCCGCGCCGTTATTGACCGGCATCCACGGAACCGATTTCGCTTTTTCTAAAATCGCGGTGGGAACATCTTGCGGCGGTGGCGGTGGCGGCGGCGGCGGCGGCGTTGTCGCACGCGGCGCGAACGTGAGCAAAAAATTTACGTGATGATGTTCGGGCAGCCCCATTCCCCGCACCACATCGCTTTGGGCTTGGCTCTCTACGTATGCAAAATACGGCCCATTCTTTTTGTTAATATCCAAATTCGCGTAAATGTCCACATTCGCGCGTCCGTTCTTGTCCGTCAAACGCTGCGTCGGCGGGTCGTCTTGGTCGCGTCCGACCCAATCCACAAAAACGCGGACGTTCGGCTTGGGTTTATTGTTTTCGTCCAAAACCGTAAACCAGATGTGATGCTGACCTTGCGCCTCTTGTTCATCCTGATATTGCGCGGCGGTCGCAGACCACGCGCCATCCGCCGTTGCTTTTAGATTCACGCCCAAATTCGTCAAGCGGTCATCCCATTGCATACGCGCCTCCTTGAGAGAAATCGGTTTGCGCCATTATCGCGTATTCACATCTCGCGCGCAAGCGCGTGATCTCAAATTCTCAAATCGCAAAACATAAATCCAAAGATGCCGCGCCCCCATTGCGTTCCCGCGCCGCCATCGGTATAATCGTTCGCAGCAATGATTCCCTGTATCACAAAGGAGTTGAAGATGTGCGACCCACACACCCACGACGAATGAAAATGTGGGCGCGGTAGGACAAATGGCGAACATCGTTCGCAAGAAATTTGTCGTACATTTTCAAGAGAGCCGCTATGAATGACCGGCGTGAGATTTTTGGTTGGACGATGTACGATTGGGCAAACTCTGCTTTTTCGACCACCGTCGTCACGGTCTTTTTGGGGCCGTATCTGAGCAATATCGCCCAAGCCGCCGCCGACGCCAACGGCATGTTGTATTTATTTAACGTTCCCATCAAGTACGATTCGCTTTTCACCTACTGCGTTTCGGCTTCGATTTTGCTCCAAGTCATTCTCTTGCCGATTCTCGGCGCGATTGCGGATTATTCGCATCTACGCAAACGCATGTTAATGACCTTTAGCACGCTCGGCGCGGTTGCGACGCTTTTGCTATTTTTCGTCACGCCCGGTTTGCATTGGGTCGGCGCCTTGCTTTTCATTCTCGCCAATTTATCATTCGGCGCCAGCATCGTGTTTTACAACGCGTACTTGCCGGACGTTGCCAGCCCGGACCAACGCGACAAGGTTTCGTCGCGCGGTTTCGCTTTGGGGTATGCGGGCGGCGGGCTGCTGCTCTTGCTCAATCTCATTTTGTTTTCATTCCGCGAACGCCTCGGCTTGGACAGCGCAATGGCGGCGCGGCTCAGTCTTGCCAGCGCGGGGCTCTGGTGGCTCGGCTTTTCGCTCATTACATTCCGCACGCTGCGCCCGCGTCATGCCGCGCGCCAATTGCCCGCCAACGAATCGTATTTGACCATCGGCTTTAAACAGTTACGCAGCACCTTTCGCCAAATCAGCAAGTTTCCCGAAACGGTACGGTATCTCATCGCGTTCTTGCTTTACAATGACGGCATCCAAACCGTTATCGTCGTCGCCGCAATTTTTGCGAGCATCGAATTGGGCATGGACGACCAACAATTGATTTTGGTCATTCTCATGATTCAAGCCGTCGCGTTTCTCGGCGCGTTCTTTCTCTTTCCATTTCTCGCGCGCCGCTTGGGCGCCAAAGGCGCGATTGTGGCGAGTCTCGTCGTGTGGTCGCTCGTCGTGATTTACGCGTTTGCCGCGCTCGACACGCAGCTGCAATTTTGGATTTTGGGCGCGGTCATTGCGCTCGTTCTCGGCGGCAGTCAAGCGCTCTCGCGTTCGCTGTTCGCGCAAATGATTCCCAAAGGACGCGAAGCGGAATTCTTTTCGTTTTATGAAGTCAGCGACCGCGCGACGTCATTTTTGGGGCCCCTGCTTTTCGGTTTGGCGAATCAAATCTTTGGCAGTCTGCGGTACGGCATTCTCTCGCTCATTATTTTATTCGTCCTCGGCCTGGCGCTGCTCCTCACCGTTAACGTGCCGCGCGCCATTCAAGAAGCCGAAAACGCGAATCTCGAAGAAATTCCCGCGACCGCATAACGCCGCGACGGGAAATTTGTCGTTCGCTTGACCGCGCCAATTCTCCCGTCGCGCGATTTCAATCGCTCATGTCCCTCACGTGGCAATCCGTTCTCACGCGCCCGCGCGCCGCCGCGCCGCTTTTGATGGCGCATCGCGGTTCGTCTGACGAACTTCCCGAAAACACGCTCGCGGCGTTTGAACGCGCGCGCGCGCAAGGCGCGCACGTTTTGGAAACGGATATTCGTTTCACCCGCGACGATGAAATTATTTTGATGCACGACCCGACGGTGGAACGCACGACCAACGGCGCGGGCGTCGTCGCGAACATGACGCTGGCAGAAATAAAAAAACTGCGCGCCGAGCGCTCGTTCGCATCCCAACAAAAATTGGGCGCGGCGGAAATTCCCACGCTCGCGGAATTTTTGGACGCGACGCGCGCGGACGCCGTGCCGTTGGCTTTGGAGCTCAAAGACGACCGTTTCATCCAAACGCGCGACGCCGAAAAACTCGCGCGCGTTTTGCACGCGCGCGATGCGTTGACGCGCGTCGTGTTGCTCTCATTTCACGCGCCGCGCGTCAAGGCCTGTCAGCGCGTCGCGCCGGAAATTCCCATCGGCATCATTACGTTGAAAAATCCATTTCCGTTGTATGATACCGAAATGATGGGACCTTTTTATCCCTTGCTCTATCTCAATCCGTTTTATTTCGCGTGGGCGCGCAAACGCGGCAAAATCGCCTGCCCGCTCGACCCGGCGCCCGAACCGCGTTTAGCGTTTTATCGTCGGCTCGGCGCGCCCGTTTTGCTGACCAATCATCCGGCGACGACGGCGGACGCGTTAAAGCGGCTGTACGCTTGAGCGTTTTGGCGCGCGATGCGCCTGTAACTTGCATCCTCTCACAGCGTAGAACATGGCAGAATTAACCCGCATGGAACCTCAAATTATCGCCGCCGCGCAACGCGGCGACAAAGCCGCGTTCGCGCAAATCGTGGCAGAGTTCCAAACGCCGGTGTATAACCTCGCGTATCGTATGTTGGGCAATCGCAATGACGCCGAAGACGCCGCGCAAGAAACTTTTTTGCGCGCGTACGCGCAGCTCAAAACATACGACCCGGGGCAAAGTTTTGGCACCTGGCTGCTTTCGGTGGCGGCGCATTACTGCATTGACCGTTTGCGCCGCCGCAAATTTCAATGGCTCTCTTTTGACGACCCGCGCTGGGATGAATCGGCGCCGGCGCTCGTCTCGGATTTGCCATCGCCCGAAGCAAGCGCCCTGGCGCGAGAACGTGAACAAGAAGTACAACGCGCGTTGCAAAAACTAGCGCCGCAATATCGCATGGCGCTGGTTTTGAAATACTGGAACGATATGTCATTAGAAGAAATCAGCAGCATCACGGGCGACAATGTTGGCGCCGTCAAGGTCAAACTTTTTCGCGCGCGCCAAATGCTCGGCAAACATCTCCGCGCCGCGCCGGCGGGACAAACTCTTTTGGAGCCCAATCATGCAGGATAAGCTCTCGAACGCCGAAACCGTCATCGAGCTCTTTGCCAAATCGCTGGATGAGCCCTTGTCCGCCGACGAACAAACCATCGTCGCGCAAGCGATGGAGGAATCTCCCGCGCTGCGGATTGTCGCGGATGGTTTGCTGGAATTTGACGCGCTGCTCAAACGCGTCGGCATGGCAATTCCGGACGAAGGATTTCCCGCCCGCGTGCTTTTGCGAATCGAAGCGTACGAACGCACGCGCACGCGTCGGCAATGGTATCTCACGCTCGGCTTGATTTCATTGGGCTTGCTCGCCGCGCTAGTTTGGCTCGCGCTGAATTGGAGCGCGCTCATTCAATTGAGTTTGGGCATCTTGGCTGGTTTATTGATTCTCGTGCCGCTGATTCTGTTATTTGCCCTGGCGACGTTACGCTTTTTGGGCCAAGCGCCGCTGCTGGGCTTGGCGCTCATTGCCTTGATATTGACGCTCGTCTGGGCGCGCGCCAGCGGCGGTTTCCGTACGGATGTTAAACCTCATTGAGGGTGGAGCATGAAAATGGCACAGCAATCCCGGCTCGCAATTTTTGCCTTGATTTTATTTTTGTTGACCGCTTTATTCTGGTTCGGCGCGCAGCCCGTCATGGCGGCGTCGCAACAATCTGGCGACAGAGTATGTACCGGCGACTCTTTGACCGTAGCTTCGGGTCAGACCATCGGAAACATTTTGGCGTTGGGATGTAGTGTCACGATCCAACAAGGCGCGACGGTGAACGGCAGCATCGCCGTTTTCGGCGGCAACGTTGATGTCGCCGGAACCGTATCCGGCAGTATCGCCACATTCGGCGGTAACGTAAATGTCGCCGGAACCGTGAACGGCAGCATCGCCGCCTTTGGCGGCAATATCGTGTTGACAGAGACCGCTGTAGTGAATGGTCACGTCGCGGCAATGGGCGGCAATTACATCAGCGCGCCCGGCGCAATCGTTCGCGGCAATCCCAATAGCGGCGGCGCCGCGCCCGGCGGGGCTGTGCGCGTAAATCCCGCCACCGGCTTGTTTAGTTTTGGTTTTGATATTCTCGGCGGCATCGTGACCGCGCTCGCCTTTGCCGCGCTCGGCGCGCTCGTCGTCATCTTTGCGCCAAACGCAACGCGCCGCGTCAGCGACGCCGTCCAAAACAAACCGTTAAACTCGATCGGCATCGGGTGTTTGACCGCGATTGTGTTTCCGATTTTGGCTCTTTTGCTCATCATCACGCTCATCGGAATCCCCGTTGCCTTTTTGCTCGGCATCTTGACGTGGCTCGCGTGGATTTTTGGCGGCATCGCCGTCGGCTTGCTCGCGGGCGAAAAAATTCTGGGCGCATTCAAAATGACCAACATCCTGCCCGTGCTGGCGGTGATGCTCGGCATCGTCCTCTTGGCGCTCATCGGTCAAATTCCGGTTCTCGGCTGGTTCGTTTCGTGCCTCGTCGGTTTCATCGGTTTGGGCGCCGTCGTCATGACGCGCTTTGGCACGCGCGCGTATCCGCCCGCGCCGAGTATGGCGTTGGTTCCCGCTGTCGCAACGTCCGCCGCATCCGCCGCGCCGGAAACTTTTTCGCCGGCAAACGTAGATATTGCCGCGTGGGAAGCCAAAGCGCGCCAAGCGCAAGCGTCCGACGCGCCAACTTCCGTTTTGACCGACGCGACGCCTTTGACCGATTCAAAACCCAATCAAGACGCGCCAAGCGCTCCAACCAATTCAGAACCCAATCAAGACGCGCCAAACGCTCCAACCAATTCAGAACGCTAGAGTGAATTCCGATTTGCCGAGTCAAACCCAAAGGATTTTCCATTACGCCAAATCCTTTGGGTCTTTTTTTAACGGCGCATTGCAAATAGGACGCCGCCTTAAACCTCGCAGTGATTTGAGACCTGCGAGGTTTTTGTTATACTTGCGGTGGAGTTTTCGTGAGCGAACGCCTTTTACAATTGAATTGGAGCCGCGTTCTCGGTCGCGTCGTCATCGTATTGATGGTCGGCGCGTTGGCGTTTTACGCGGTGGAACCGTGGCTGCCGTGGAATACGCCAACGCGCCCGCGCACCATCGTCGTGTACGGATTCAGCATTCTCGGCGATGTGATGAACAAAGGCATCTTTCCCGCGTTTCAAAAAGAGTGGCAAGCGCGCACCGGCGAACGCGTGGAATTTGTCGCGTCGTTTGCCGGGTCCGGCACGATCACCAATCAAATCATTCTCGGCGTCCCCGCGCAAGTGGGCATCCTGTCCACCGAACTCGACGCGCAGCGTTTGGTGGACGCGCAGGTACTGACTGAACCAACGTGGCGCGCCTTGCCGCACAATGGCACGCTCAATCTCACGCCCTTTGTCATTTTGACGCACAAGGGCAATCCCAAAAACATTCACGATTTTTCCGATTTGGCGCGCCCCGGCATCGGCGTCGTTCACGCCGACCCGCGCACGTCCGGCGGCGCGATGTGGGGCATCCTGGCGGAATATGGCAGCGCGCGGCAATTGGGTTTGAGCGATGCGGACGCGGCAAACCAATTGGCGGGCATCTGGAAAAATGTCGTCGCGCAAGCGTCGTCCGCGCGCGGCGCGCGCACGCAATTCGAGAATGGCTTTGGCGACGCGCTGGTGACGTACGAACAAGAAGCGTTGTACGACATTGCGCGCCACAAGTTTGACGGCGAAATCATTTATCCGCGCAGCACCGTCGAGAGCGAACACACGGTCGTCGTCATTGACCGCAACATTGCGCCCGCCGAGCGCGCGGTCGTGGACGCGTTCGTAGAATTTTTGTGGAGCAAACAGGCGCAAAACATTTTCGTCCAGTACGGTTTTCGCAGCGTGGACGAGGCGCTGAACGGCGATACGTTTGCGCGGATTGAAAAACCGTTCCGCGTCAGCGCTTTGGGCGGCTGGCAAAACGCCAAGCAAAACATCATTGACGCGCTGTGGAAAGAAAAAATTATCGCGGTGCAGCCGAAATAATTTTGTCCGCGCCGGGCAAAAACGAATCCAACGCGCGCCCATGCTTCCATATCCATTTCGCGCAAAAAAATCGGGGGCTAAAACATGACCATGACCACAGCGCTTAAACCATCGCGCGTGCCGCGCGGATTATTTCCCGTCGGCATTTTGTTGGCAGTGATGCTGCCGTTGATTCTCATGCCGCTCGCGTCCATTTATGTTTTTGCCGCGCGCAGCGGATTGGAAGGTTTTATCAACGCGATTACGAGCCCCGAAGCGCAATTCGCGCTGCGCTTTTCGCTGCTCATTGCCCTGCTCACCGCCATCATCAACGGCGGACTGGGTACGTACACCGCGTACGTTTTATCCAAATATCGTTTTCCGGGCCGCGACGCGTTGAATGTGATTGTAAATTTGCCTGTCGCCATCCCGACCGTCGTCGTCGGCACCTCGCTGCTGCTTTTGTGGGGTCCAATTGGGATTTTGGGCCAATTCTTGGTCCCGCTCGGCATTTCGCCCATGTTTGCGCCCGCCGGCGTTTTGCTCGCGCATTTGTTTGTCACATTTCCGTACATGCTCGGCGCGGTGAAACCGGTGCTGGACGAATTAGAAGTGACGTACGAAGAAGCGGCGTACACCATCGGCGCGAGTCAATTGGAAGCGTTTCGCTTTGTAATTTTGCCCGCGCTGCGCGGCGGCTTGTTCAGCGGCGCGCTATTGACGTTTGCCCATTCGCTCGGCGAATTTGGCGCGACGATTTTGGTCAGCGGCAATTTGCCGTTTCGCACCCAGACGGCGCCCCTTTACATTTTCGCCCAATTTGAAGCCGGCAACATCGAAGCCGCCAATGCCGTCGCCGCCGTGCTGGCAACGCTGTCGTTTGTTTTATTTTTCGCGCTGATGCAATTCAACAAAAAAAGCGCGCGCGCGTAATTTTGTATCCCAAATTTTTATTTCGCCATGTCCATCCGTCTCACCGACCTGACCAAACGATATAACGAACAACTTGTCGTCAATCGCGTTTCGCTAGAGATTCGCGACGGCGAACTATTCGTCTTGCTCGGCGGCAGCGGCAGCGGCAAAAGCACAGTCCTGCGTATGATTGCGGGCTTGACGACGCCCGACGCGGGCAAAATCGAATTGAATGGGCGCGACGTGACGTACCTATCGCCGCAAGCGCGCGGCGTCGGATTCGTCTTTCAAAACTATTCGATTTTTCGGCACATGACGGTTTTGGAAAATGTGGAATTTGGTTTGCGGATTCGCAAAACAAAAAGTAACGAACGCCGTCGCCGCGCCGAAGAGCTGCTCGATTTAGTCGGCTTGGCGGGTCTGGGGGCGCGCTATCCGAGTCAATTGTCGGGCGGACAACAGCAGCGCGTCGCGCTGGCGCGCGCGTTGGCGTATCAGCCCGCCGTGCTTTTGCTCGACGAACCCTTTGGCGCGCTCGATGTGAAAATTCGCGCGCAGCTGCGCGTCTCGCTCAAAGAAATTCAGCGCCAATTACAAGTCACGACGATTCTCGTCACGCACGACCAAGAAGAAGCGTTTGAATTGGCGGACCGCATCGGCGTCATGGACACCGGGCGTCTCATCGAAGTCGGCGCCCCCGAAACGTTGTATTATCAACCCGATACGGAATTCACCGCCACCTTTATCGGCGGCGGCAATGTATTGGTCGGACGCAAAGAAGACAAATGGATTCGTTTGGGTTCTGTCGCGCTGCCCTTGCCGCCCGAAGCCGCGCACACCGACAACGGCGCGCCAATTCGGATTCTCTTTCGTCCCGAACGCACCATTTTACAAAGCGAACCGTTTCAAGACCGCGCGATTCAGGTGTTGGGTCAGGGCGAGGTAATCGAACAAATTTTTGCGGGCGCCGTCCAGCGCATCGTTTTGGAAATGGAGGGATTGCGCGGCGTGCGCGCGGTCGCGCCGCGCGCAGTGTACGGTCAAAGCGTCACGCGCATCGAAGTCATTCAAACCGGCGCGCGCGCGGCGGAAAATATCTTTACGCTCGGTCAAAAGGTGTGGGTCGGACTGCGCGATTTTCATGTCTTGGACCCGGCGGGTCTAAAAGTTTTAATCTGCGTGAGTCAAGACGCGAGCGGCCAGCTCGCCGCCGAAATGGGTTCGCTATTGGCGCACGCTACGCACGGGCCGGCGACGCTGCTGCACGTGGCGGCGCGGCCCGAATTGGCGGCGCAAGCGCGCGATTATTTAGAAACCGTGCGGCGCGCGTTCGCGGCGCAGCTGCCCGGCTTGGACGTGCGCGTACGCGTGGGGACGAGCGCGGCGCAGATTTTGCTCGAAGCGCAAGAAGGACACTATGAAGTCATTGCGCTCGGTCAATCGGCGAGCGGCGACACCGGTTTTCGCGGTTTGGGCAGCACGGCGCGCCAAGTTTTGGAACAAGCCGAAGTCCCCGTTTTGCTCACGCAAACCAAGCGCGTCAGTTTGAAGCAAATTTTAATTTGTACGCGCGGCGGCGAACCGGGCAAAACCGATGTCGCCTTTGGCGGACGCGTTGCGCGCCGCGCCGACGCAGCCGCGACCGTGCTGTTTGTACAGACCGAACAGACCACGCCCGAAGAACAAAAACGCGCGGCGCGGCATTTGCTCCAAGCCGAAGCGGCGCTCGCGGTGCAAGGCGTGCGCGGCAAAATAAAAATTTTGGACGGCGGCATCATCGAAAACATCATCCGCCAAGCGGACGCCGACGACGCGGACTTGATTGTCATTGGCGCGCAAGCGCCGCGCGGTCGGCCGCGTTTGCGCTGGCAAAATTTCGCCACCCAGCTCGTCGGCGCCGCCGCCCGCCCCGTCCTGGTCGTACCGATGAACGAGTGAGAGAGGATTGATTTTTGATTTCGGATTTCGGATTT
>JAJVIA010000125.1:0-23492 GCA_022072245.1 Anaerolineae bacterium | reverse complement strand
GGAAGAACTGTTGTATGAAGAGGTGCGCGGCAGAGGCGCGCCGCCGATGCGACATTGCGACGCGCCAAGAAATAAAGGTTGCTCTGACCTTGCCGCCGCGCCGCCGGCGACGCGCGACGGACATGTGTGGTTGGCGCACAATAACGATTTGGGCGCGAGCGCGCGCGACCAATTGACGGTCACGCGATTGCGCGTCGAGAACGAGCCGGAAATTCTGGCGGTGACCGTCGGCGGCTGGTTCATCAGTATCGGCATGAATCGCGCGGGCTTGGCGTTGACGGGCAATCAATTGAACGCGAACGATTCGCGCGTGGGCATTCCGCGTCTGTTGATGGTGCGCGAACTGTTGGCGCAAAACACGTTGGAGGCGGCGCTGCGCGCCGCGCTGCATCCCACGCGCGCATCCAGTTACAACAACATCCTTTCGTCGCGGGACGGAAAAATTGTGAACGTCGAAGGTTCCGCCACCGCAGCAGCGCTCACGTGGAGCGGAGAAAGCGGCGGCGCGTTGGCGCACACCAATCATTATTTGGATGAAACAATGTGGCGCTTTGAAGCCGATTTGGCGTATCTCGCCATGTCCGAAACGCGCTGCACGCGCGCATTCGATTACGCGCGCCGGTATCGCGGCAAAATTGATTTTGACATTTGCGCGCGTTTTGTGCGCGACCATGTGTTTGCGCCGTGGAGCGTTTGCAAACACGCCGGGCAAAGCGTGACCGTCTTTAGCGCCATCCTTGATGTGACCGACGCGAAAATGTGGCTCGCCGCCGGCAATCCCTGTCAAAACGATTTTGCGCTGCTCGATTTTTAGCGAGACCGAAACATTCGCCGCGCGGTTTGCGTAATGGTTGGACAATCCAGCGCATGTTTCGTCTTTACGCCTCACAAATCAAATTTGCGCCAGCGCGTACAAGACGGCGCCGCTATGCGCCGCGTTATTTTTGATTCGCTTTACCTATGCTAGAATTCAAACTCAAGGTCAACCTTTTATTATGATTCAACTTGCAGTCATTGGCGCGGGATATTGGGGTCCCAATCTCATTCGCAATTTCAATCAAATCCCCAACGCGCGCGTCGGCTATGTGTGCGACCTCGATACGACAAAATTAGCGCCGCTCGCGGCGCAGTATCCCAACCTCCACGTCACGCGCGATTATCAGCAGGTCTTGGACGACCCCCAGATTGACGCCATCGTCATTGCGACGCCCGTTTCCACGCATCGCGCGCTCGCGCTCGACGCGCTGCGCGCGGGCAAGCACGTCCTCGTCGAAAAACCGCTCGCCGCCACCGTCCAAGCCGCGCGCGAGATGGACGCGACCGCGCGCGCCATGCAGCGCGTGTTGATGGTGGGCCATACCTTTATTTACAATCCCGCCGTGACCAAAGTCAAAGAATATATCGAACGCGGCGCGCTCGGCGAAATTTATTATATTGATTCGGCGCGCGTAAATCTCGGTTTGCATCAATTCGACATTAACGTCATCTGGGACCTCGCGCCGCACGATATTTCCATCATTTTGTATTGGCTGAGCCGCCGTCCGCTGCGCGTGAGCGCGCGCGGCAATTCTTATACGCAAGACGGCATCGAAGACGTCGCCTTTATCACGTTGGAATTTGCCGACAAAATCATGGCGCACATTCACGTCAGTTGGATGTCGCCCGCGAAATTGCGCCGCACGACGATTGTGGGTTCGCAGCAAATGGTGGTGTATGACGATTTAGAAGCCGCCGAAAAAGTAAAATTGTACGATATGGGCGTGGAACGGCTCGCCTTGAACGCGGACACGCGCGCGGAATTGCAGCGCACGTATCGCGTCGGCGATGTCATTAGTCCGCGTCTCGATGTGGTCGAACCGCTGCGCGTGGAATGTAAGCATTTCATTGATTGCATCGTCAATGGCGCAACGCCGCGCACCGACGGCGACGCGGGCATCGCGGTCGTCCAAGTTTTAGAAGCCGCAACGCGTTCTCTACATCAAGGCGGCAAAACCATAGAGATTGGAGCATAGAGTTTGAAAATTTTGGTGACCGGCGGCGCGGGTTTCATCGGGTCCAATTTGGTGGACGCCCTGGCGGAACGCGAAACGGACGAAATTATCGTCGCCGATGATTTTTCCAGCGGCAAGCGTGAAAATGTGGCGCAGCACGCGTCCAATCCGCGCGTGCGCGTGGCGGAACTCGACATTCGCAATAAAGATGCCGTGCGCGCAATCATGCGCGGCGTGGACGCAGTGTATCATCTCGCAGTGCAATGCGTGCGCGTTTCGATTCGTGACCCGTATTTGGTGCATGACGTGAACGCGACGGGTACGCTGCATCTGCTCACCGCCGCGCTCGACGAAAATATCAAACGCTTTGTGTACTGTTCGTCGTCCGAAGTGTACGGCACCGCCACGCGCGTGCCGATGGACGAAGAACATCCGCCCGCGCCGACGACGCCCTATGGCGCCAGCAAGCTCGCGGGCGAAGTGTATGCGCGTTCGTTCTTTTTAACTTACGGCTTGCCCGTCACGGTCGTGCGTCCGTTCAATACCTACGGCCCGCGCGAACATTTTGAAGGACCCTATGGCGAAGTGATTCCCAAATTCGTCGTGCGCGCGCTGAATGACGCGCCGCTTGTAATTTTCGGCGACGGGACGCAGACGCGCGATTTTACCGAAGTGAGCGACACGGTGCGCGGTCTATGTATGGCGGGCGAATGTGATGCGCTGGTCGGCGACGTGGTGAATATCGCGCGCGGGCAAGAAGTGAGCGTCCGCACGCTCGCGCAAATCGTTCTGGATACATTGCCCGAATCCAAAAGCGTCATCGAACATCAAGCCCCGCGCCCCGGCGACGTGCTGCGGCATTACGCCGATATTACCAAAGCGCGCCGCGCGCTGGGTTTTGAACCGCGCATTGCCATTCGCGAAGGCGTCAAGCGATATGTAGATTGGCTGCGCCGCAGCGAATTCGACCCGCGCGCAATGCTGCGCCAAGAAAAATTACGCAATTGGGAATAGCGCCGCGAGACGCCGCGCCATTGCGCCTTTTTAATTGAACCTTTACCATGATACCGATAACCAAACCTTTTTTTGACGAACGCGAAGAGCGCGCGGCAGCCGAAGCCATTCGCAGCGGCTGGGTCGTCCAAGGACCGCGCACGCAAGAATTTGAAAAGATGGTGGCGGAACGCGTCGGCGCGCAATACGCGCTGGCAACGTCCAACTGCACCACCGCGCTGCATCTCGCGCTCATCGCTTCGGGCATCGGCGCGGGCGACGAAGTTCTCGTGCCTTCGTACAGTTTTATCGCCAGCGCCAACAGCATTTTGCACGCGGGCGCGACGCCGGTGTTTGTGGATATTGACGCGCGCACGTACAACCTGGATCCCGCGTTGCTAGAAGAAAAAATTACGCCGCGCACCCGAGCCATTATGCCGGTGCATCAAATCGGATTGGCGGCGGACATTGATACGATTCACGCCATCGCGCGCAAGCATAATCTCAGCGTCATTGAAGACGCGGCGACCATCATCGGCGGCACGTACAAAAATAAACCTATCGGCGCGCACAGCCGCGCGGTCTGTTTTTCCTTTCATCCGCGCAAAGCGATTACGACCGGCGAAGGCGGCATGGTCACGACGAACGACCCCGAAATCGCGCGTCAGATTGACATGCTGCGCTCGCACGGCGCGAACGTTTCCGATTACGCGCGACATGGCGCAGCCCAAGTCATTATCGAAGAGTATCCGGTTCTCGGTTACAACTATCGCCTTACGGATATTCAAGGCGCGATTGGCGTCGAGCAGATGAAAAAGTTGGATTGGATTTTGGAACGACGGTTGGAAATCGGCCGTCGCTACAATGAAGCGTTCGCGGATTTGGATTTTATCGCGACGCCGTACGAACCGCCGTACGCCGCGCACACCTATCAATCGTACTGTTTGCGCGTCGCGCACAATGCGCCCAAAACGCGCGACGAAATTATGGCTGAAATGCAAGCGGCGGGCATTGCGACGCGGCGCGGCGTGATGGCGGCGCATCTGGAACCGGTGTACGTCAACCGGTACGGACGCGTTGCGCTGCCCGTTACGGAAGAAGCGACGCGCTCGACGCTGCTGCTGCCGATTTACGCGCAAATGACCCAAGCAGAGGTAGAAACGGTAGTCCGCGTCTTGCGCCAAATTTTGGGCGCGTGAACGGCATTGAAACGAATTCGCGCATTTTTTCGTAACCCCGATACGCAAGCCCTGCTGGCGCTCGCGGCGCTCACGTTTTTATTTTTACTGCCCGCCGCGACGATGCAGGGCGTCTATTTTTACGGCGACGCGAACGATTATTTCGCGCGCCTCGCCTATAGCGCGGAACGCTTGCGCGGCGGACAGGTCGCGCTGTGGAATCCGTATCTGTCGCTCGGCGGTTCGCATCTGGCTGACCCGGCGGCGCTCGCCGCTTATGCGCCCGCGCTCGCGCTCTTTATGCTTTTTCCCGCGCCGTTCGCCTATAACTATACTGTTATCTCGCATGTCTATCTCGCCGCCGCGGGCATGTATCTGCTGGCGCGCGCGTGGCGGCAAACGCGCGGCGCGGCGCTGCTCGCGGCAATGACGTTCGGCTTTGGCGGTTTTTTCGTCGCGCATTTGCAGCATCTAAATATCGTCGTCGGCGCGGCGTGGCTGCCGTGGATTTTTTGGTGTCTCGAAAAATTTTTCGTGACGCGCCGCGTGACGTTCGCGGCATTGGGCAGTATCGTCCTCGCGCTGCAAATGATGGGCGGCCATACGCAAACCGTGTTGTACGGCGGCGCGGCGTGGGCGGCGTATTGCGCGGTGTATCTTGCGCGCGTATGGCGCGATAGAGCCGGACGCGCGGCGTTGCGCCAACTCGGCGGACCGGCATTGATGCTCGGCGGCGCGTTGGGCCTCGCCGCGCTTTTTATCGTGCCGTTTGTCGAACTGCTAAATTTCACGACGCGCAGCGAACGCATCACATACGCGTATGCTACTTCGTTCTCGCTGGAACCGCTGCGCCTCGTCGAGTTTGTGTATCCGTATGCATTCGGCGGCAATCCCGGCAGCGTCGAACGCGGCGCGGGCAGCGTCATTGAAATGACCGCGTATCTCGGCGTTCTGCCGTTGGCGCTGGCAATCTGCGCGCTGGGGCGGCGCGCGTGGCGCGTATATTTTTTGGCGGGCTTGGCGAGCGTCGCGCTGCTTTTGGCGCTGGGAAAATTTACGCCGTTGTACGAACTCGTCTATCGCCTGCCGTTCTTTGGCGCGGTGCGCGCGCCCGCGCGTTTTTTGGAATTGTTTGCCTTTGCCGTCGCGCTGTTGGCGGGCTTCGGCTTGGAAGAAATTCGACGCGGTATCAAAACTATTCCGCGCGCGAGCGCGTTGATTTTTTTGTGCCTCGTTCTGTTGCTGCAAGGCGCTTTATGGCTCGCGCCGCGCGTCGGCGCCGCCCTGTCCGAAACATTCGCGCAGGCGGCGGCGAATCCCGCGCTGCTTGGCGCAATTTTTTTTACGCTCGCCGCAAGCGGCATTTTGGAAATGTGGCGGCGCAAGTGGTTTGCGGAACGCGCGCGGGTGGGTTTGACGCTCGCGCTCGTGTTTGCCGATTTATTTTTTTTCGGCTGGAATTTTCGCTACAATTTTGTCGCGCCCTTTGAGGTATACGCGCCGGGCAAAAACGCGCTCGCCTTGCAACAATCCGCAAACGCGTTGACGTACTATTGGGGTTTGGGCGAAACGAAACTCGCGACGTATTTGCAGAACGGCGAGTTGGACGCGTATCGCGACGCGTCGCGCGCGGGTTTGCGCCAGAGTTTGCCGCTGTTGTGGCGCGTGCGCTCGCTGCAAGGATACGGCAGCGAACCGCCGACGTATCAAACGCTGCTGCGCGCGTTGGAAACTGAAAAAACATTCGGCGAAAAATCTGCGGCGCTCGCGGCGCGCTTGGGCGCGACGCACATCTTGAGCGCGCAAAATTTGAACGCGGACACGCTGGAACGCGTACAGAAAAACGCGTCGGTCACGTTGTATCGCAACGCGGCGAGCGAACGTTTCGGACGCGCGTATATGGCGTGGGATGTCGCGGGCGCGGAAAATCCAGATTCCGCCGTCGAGAGTTTGGCGCGCGACGACGCCATGACGCGCGTGTATTTGCAAGGCGCGGAAAATGTAACGAACGCGGCGAACGCTCAAGGCAGCGCGCGCATCGAGCGCGCCGAGCCGGAACGCGTCACGATACTTGTAGAAACCAATCAACCGGGGTGGTTGGTGTTGAACGATTCGTATTACCCCGGTTGGCGCGCGACCGTGGACGGCGCGCCAACTGAAATTTTGCGCGCCAATGGATTGACGCGCGCGGTTGCGATTGCGCCGACGACGCAGCGCGTTGAATTTGTTTATGACCCGTTATCCGTTAAAATCGGCGCGTTTGTCTCGCTGGCAACGCTGGCGGTCGTCGCGGGCATTTTGGCGTGGGATTTGAAACGCAAGCGCGCGCAGCCCCTCTTTTAAGCGGCTATGCAAGGAACAAAATCGTTTTGGAAAGCGTCTGATAGATGGTTCAAAGTCGCGCTGGCATTATTTATGCTCGCGTGGATTTTGACGTTGAGCGGCGCGGCGTGGTTCAAATTGAACGGGCTCGGCATGGGCTTTGACCTCGGCATGTACGAGCAGGTGATTTGGAACACCGCGCACGGGCGCGCGTTCGAGACCAGCGCGTTCCGTTATACCAACAATCATATCGGCGCGGACTTGATTGTGCTGGAAGCGATTCTCGCGCCGTTGTACGCGTTGCTGCCCGACACGATGACGCTGCTCGTCGCCCAAGTCATTGCCATCGCGTTCGGCGCAGTTCCGTTGTATCTGTTGACGCGCGACCGCTTGCAATCGAATTGGGCGGCATTGGGCATCGGCGTCGCGTACTTGATGTACACGCCGCTGCTATATCTGACGCTGAACGAATTTCAGCCGCGCGCGTTTGCGATGGTCTTGATTTTGTTCGCGCTCTATTATTTGGACAAGACGCGGTTTGCGCCGTACGCGGCGTTCTTGTTCCTTGCGCTGCTCACGCGTTCCGACGTCGCGTTGATTGTGTGCATGATGGGCGCGCTCGCGTTCGTCTGGCGCAAGCCGTGGAAATTTTCACTCGCCGCATTCGCGCTGGGCGCGGTCTGGTTCATCCTCGCCGTGTTTGTGATTGTGCCGAGTTTCAAAACGGACAGCGGCGGTTTCATCTATTTTGAAACCTACGACTGGCTCGGCAAAACGCCCGTCGCAGTTTTGACGACCGTACTAACAAAACCGGCGTACGTTTTACAAACGATTTTCTCGCCGCAAAAAATCCAATTTCTGATACAGGTTTTTGGGCCCACGCTGCCCTTTTCCTTGCTGCGGCCCGATGTTTTATTGCTCGCCGCGCCGACGCTCGCGCTGAATTTATTGTCGCAATACAATGTGCAGTCGAACATTACGCGCCAGTACGCGGCAATGCTGTATCCGGTGATGTATGCGAGCGCGGTCTTGGGCATCGCCTGGCTCGCGCGGCAAAAATGGTTGACGACGCGCGTGACGCGCGCGCATTTCGTTCACGCCGCCGTTGTGTGGATTTTATTTTTCACGTTGGCGGAAAGTTTGTGGGTGGGCAATCCGGTCGTTTCACAATATCGCAAAGGCGCGTCGCCGCGCGTCGCGACGGTGCGCGCGTTGATTGCGGATATTCCCGCCGACGCCGCACTGGGCATTTCCAATCACGTGGGGCCATTCGCGGGAAAACGGCAAGGGTTTTATTTTTTCCCGCCGCACGAATATTACACGCACAACACGTTTGAGGTGTCGGAATATCTGTTGATTGACGCGCAGGCGGACGGCAATACGCCGGGCGTAAAGGCGGGTTTGATTCAATTGCAAAACAACCCCGCGTGGCAATTGGTCGCGCAGCGCGATGGGTATATGCTGTATCATAAACCGTAACGGAGGCGCGGCGTTTTGACACCTCATGCAAATTTGCTAGAATCGCAAACGATGGCTGTCGGGCGATTCATATCGTGCGCGATATTTTCTCATCTAGAGTTAATCCGTACGCCGTAGAGCATATTGTTAACCACAACAGCCAGATAAGGAGAAAGAGTTATGCAGTTCAGAAAAGCGCTCGCCGTGGCGCTGGTAGTTTTGGGCGCCAGCGCGTTTTTATTACCTTTTATGGTTTCAGCCGCCAGTTGGAGCAGTCCATTCGCTCTGGCAAGCGGCGATTCAAAGCCAGCCGTCGCGGTGGACGACGCGGGGACACAACATTACGTCTGGTGGGCGGGCGGAAAAGTCCAGTATTCCAAATGCACGGGCCAAGGCGGCAACGGTTGTTCCTCACCCGAAAACTTGCCAACCAAAGGTTCGTCCTACTATCCAAGCATCGCCATTGACCCGCAGGGCCGCCCCAATGTTGTGTTTGAAAGCAAGACTAACGACGCGAATAAATATTCCGTATTCTGGACGCGCAAACAAGGCAACACGTGGGTCAGCCCCAAAAAGGTTTCGAGCGAGCCATACAGCGAGCTGCCCGACATTGCCATCGGTCCCGGCGGCGCCATTCATGTGATTTATCAGAGCAAGCAGAACGGTACCGGCTATGTCTATTACACCAAGAGCAATGGCGGTTTTGAATTTTCCGCGCCCGAAGCGCTAGAGAACGCGCCATCGGAAGCGCCGCTCGCCGAGTTTGGCGAACTCGCCGAACAAGGCAAAGCGGCCGAAGCGATGGAAGGTTCGCAAATCTCTAACGGTCTTTATCCGCGCATCGCCGCCGACCAAAACGACGACGCGCACGCGGTTTGGAATTTGCCGGGCCCCGGTTATGGCATCAAATATCGCTACCAAGTATCGGGCAATTGGAAAAAAGCCAAGACCGCCGGTTCAGGTCAAAAAGACCAAACGCCCGATGTCGCCGTCGCGCCGAATGGTTCCGTCGGCATTATCTGGGGAACGTATGACGATTTTAATGCCGCGTTTGCCGAATTTACCAACGGCAACAAGGACAATTCCGTCAGCGATATTGACGGCGGACTAGGACAAAGTCTCTGGCCCAAAATCAGTTCCGACTGCGCCGGCAATTTCCATTTTGTCTTTCAAGGCAGCGTGGCGGCTGACAGCAAGTGGAATGTGTATCATCGCGCCTATGACCCATCCACAAACTCTTTGGGCGGACGCGAAACGATTGCCGACTTGGGACAGAGCGAACAAACCCCGGCGGTGGACGCGCGCAGCATCATTGCCGTCGTCTATACGCAAACCACCAACGGGATCGTTGATGCGGCAACGGCGAACTTGAATTTGAATTGCAATGGCGCAACGGCTACGCCCACCTTTACGCCGTCGCCGACCAACACGCCGGACCCGAACATTACGCCGACCGTTACGCCGACGCCGGGCGACGCGCTGACGCTTGCCAATACCGCCAAATGCGCGTCCTACGATGGCGTGGAAACCGATTGCATCCACTATCGCAAAGCGTGGAAAAAATATGATGCCGCCAAAGCGACCGACGGCAATTACAGTCGCTGCGATGACGGCGCCGCGTGTCCCAAACGCGCGGCGGCAAAAATTTATCTGCCCGAAGGTTATACCCAAGTCAAATGGTTCACCGCCAAAGCGAAAACCTACGGCAAGGTGAATGTTTGGATTAACGATGTCTTGGCGGAAACGCTGGACATGTGTCAAGGCAGCAAGGGCGTTGCGCCCAAGTTTGTCAATCTGCAATACAATATTCCCGCCCGCAACGACGGACAACCGCGCACGTTTGAAATCGGCGTGCCGGGCAAGCACAGTTCCTGTTCGCCCTATAATTCCAACTATGTGACAGTGGACGGGTTTGAAATTCTGCCCTAAACCATTGACCTCCGAAGCGTAAAATCTTCGGAGGTTTTTTCATTCATGCGTATCTTGTACGTCATTGCGATGTATGGGCCCGAATATCTCGGCAACTTGATACACCGCGAGCTGGGACAAGAATTGATGCGCCGCGGGCACACGTTCGAGGTCTTGGCGCTGACGCACGCGCGCGACCAAACGGCTGAATCCGGCGCGCGCACGGAACACGGCATCCGCGTCACGCGCGCCATCGCGGCGGGCAATTTTGAAACGAACGCGCTCAACGCGCTGGCGAAACCGTTTTTGCATTACGACCGTTTTGGCGCGGGCTGGTGGGCGCTGCAAAAATTTTTGCGCGCGCAGCCGCGTTATGAGGTCGTCATGGCGGAAGGGGCGTATCCGTTCGGCGCCATGTGCGCGCTCGCGGGCGCGCAAAAAAATTTGCTCGTCACGGTCGCGGGCGGCGATTTTATTGACAGCCGCGCGACGCATTACGGGTACGGCCGCTTTCGCACAGCGCGCGCCTTGATGCGTTATACGTTTCAAAACGCCGCCGCCATCCGCGTCACCACGCCTTTGGTCGCGGAACGCGTTCAAGCGCTCGGCGCGGCGCCGGCGAAACGCGCGCTCATTCCGCGCAACATTGCCTCGTACTGTTATCCGCCGCCGCATACCGCGTTGGCGGAATTTCGGCGCGCGGCGCAAGCGGATTTGCGAAAACAATTCGCGCTGGGCGACGAAAAAATTATCGTCGCCGTCGGACGTCTGCTGCCGATTAAGGGATTTGATATTCTTGTACGCGCGCTGCCCGCGCTCATTCAAAAAATTGGCGCCGCGCAGCTGCTCATTGTCGGACCCAACCGGATTGACCCGCAAGTCGGCGATTATGAGAGTTTTCTAACGCAGTTGGCTGTAACGCAGGGGGTGCGCGAGCGTATCACTTTTACGGGCGCGGTGGAACATACGCAAATGCGCGCGCTGTTGGCGGGCGCGGATGTCATCGCGGCGCCGAGCGTTTTGGAAGGCATGAACAAGGTCGCCGCCGAAGGCGCGGCGGTCGGCACGCCGAGCGTGGTGACGCGCACCGCCGGCATTGCGGATTTGCTGCGCGCGGCGGACGCGGGCGAAATCGTCGCGGAAAATTCGCCGGACGCCTTGACGGAAGGATTGGCGCGCGTGTTGGGCGACGCGCAATTGTATGCGCGCTATGCCGCGCGCGGTTTGGAATTTGCCGCGCAATTTTCTGTGACGCGCGTCGGCGCCGCGCTCGCGGCGCTGTGCGAGAATATCGCGGCGCGCCGCGACTGACCTTATTGGGCTATTGACCGAAACGCATGCCCTTGTTACAGTAACAGGACGAGACAATAAATTTTTGCTTCGGGCGGCTATTGTCAAGCTGCCGAAACAAAATTGATGGCGAAAAGCATGAAGAGACATTCCCGATTTTGGCTGATGACGTTGGTCGTCGTCGGCATGAGCGCATTTTTACTGCCCCTGACAGCCGCCGCCGCGACGTGGAACGCGCCGTATCAACTCGGCGCGGGCGGCGCCAAGCCAGCCGTCGCGGTGGACGACGCGAACGTCATTCATTATGTGTGGTGGGAACCGACCGCCAAAGTGATTCAATACAAGGCGTGCGCGGGTTTGGACAAGAATTCGTGTACGGCGACGGAAACGCTGCCCAATAACGGCGGCGAGTCGTATTATCCAAATATCGCCATAGACCCGCAAGGCCGCCCGAATGTGGTCTGGGAATCGCGCGAGGGCGGTTCGTACGCCGTGTATTGGGCGCGCCGCGAAAATGGCAGTTGGTCCGCCATTAAAAAAATCTCGCAGGAACCCTACAGCGAATTGCCCGACATTGCCATTGGACCGCAAGGCATCATTCACGTCGTCTATCAGAGCAAACAGGACAACACCGGTTACATTTATTATGTCGAAAGCAGCGACGGGTTTGTGACTTGGGCCAAAAACGAACTCGCGCAGCACGTTTCGGACGCGCCCATTGAAAGCGCCGCCGAAGCGGGTTTGAATGACTTGACGCCCGAAGGCAAACAATTGTCGAACGGTTTGTTCCCGCGGCTCACCGTCGACGCCAATGACCGCGCGCATATTGTGTGGAATGCGCCTTCGCCATACGGCATTTATTATCGCATCCAAAATCAGGATGGCACGTTTGCCCAAGCCATCACAGTCTCGACGGGACACAAAGACCAGACGCCCGACATTGTGTATTCGCCCACCGGCGCGACGGGAATTTTGTGGGGTACGTACGACAATTTCAACGCGGCGTTTGCGGAATATATTGACGGACGGCCCGATTTGAAAAAGTATGACGTGGATGGCGGCTTGGAACAATCGTTGTGGCCCCGCGTCGGCGTGGACTGCAATGGCCTTTTTTATTTTGCCTTTCAAGGCAAAGTGAGCGCGGACGGCAATTGGGATATTTTCGCCCGCAGCTACAATTCCGCCGACAACAAATTTGGCAAACGCGTCACCATCGGCAATACGGGTTCGCAAGAACAAACGCCCGCGATTGCGCTAAATAATGTCGGCGCGATTGTGTTTGCCAATACGAGCAGCGGCAATACAATGGGCGCGACGACCAATCTGGGTCTCGCGTGCGACGGCGCGGCGACATCTACGCCCACCGCGACGATGCAAGCCAGCGCGACGCCGACAAATACCGACGTGCCGGGCGCGACCGCCACCTACACGCCGACGCCGACCAATACCGTCAGCGCATCCGCAACGCCGACAAATACCGATGTCCCCACCGCGACGCCGACCAACACAGATGTCCCGCCTACAATAGTTCCCACCGCGACCGATACCATCGCCAACGGTACCGAGCATATTCCGTCCGATGACCCGCGCATCGTATATAGCGGAACCTGGAGCCAGTACAAAAACAAAAAAGCCAGCGATGACCATTACAAGCGCTGCGGCGGCAAAAAAGCATGTAAAAAGAATTGGAGCGCGGAATTGAGTTTCATCGGCGGCTCGCAAGTGCAGTGGGAAACGGCGTACGCGAATACGTACGGCAAAGTCCAAGTGCTGATTGACGGCAAACTGTTTGAGCAAATTGATTTGTGCCGCGCCAATCGCAAATCCGCCGCACCCAAATTCGGGGTACGCACCTACATTGTAACCGGCGACGCCAATACGCCGCATACGATAAAAATCCAGGCGATGGGCAAACATTCCAAATGCTCGGATTATGCCGCCAATTTCGTCGTCGTAGATGGCTTTAATATTATGCGCTAGCGCGAGTTCAGCGCAATGTTTGCAAGCTCAAGAGGTTGAGGGTGTTCCCCCAACCTCTTTTTTTTTATTTGACCTCTCTATTGCTCGCGTTATAATCTCTGTCAGCCAGCCCATGAATCTATTGCTCTACACCAAAATCCAGGTTCCAAAAACTTTTGGCGCGCTGCTCGAGCGGCCGCGCTTGCTGACGCTGCTCGACCAGTGTATCCAAGTTCCTGTCACGTTGTTGGCGGCGCCCGCGGGTTTCGGCAAGACCACTCTGCTGTGTCAATGGGTGCGCGCCGCGCCGGGTCGTGTGCGTGCGCCTACGCACATCGCCTGGCTCTCTCTGGATCAAGGCGACAGCGCGCTGGACACCTTTCTCGCGTATTGTATCGCCGCCATGCGCGCCAGTTTGCCCAATGCGTGCGATGAAACGCTCCGCCTGCTCGCCGGTTCGCAGATTCCGTCGGACGAAGCGTTGACTATTTCATTCGTCAATGAAATCGCCGCGCTCGACCAAGAGCTACAAGCCGGGGCGGGACATTTGGTCTTGCTCTTGGACGATTATCAAGACCTGGCGGGCGATGCGGTCAATCAGCTCATTGCGGCATGGATGAAACATCCCCCCGCGCGTTTGCATCTGGTCTTGGGTTGTCGGCACGACCCCGCGCTGCCGTTCGCGCGTTGGCGCGCGCAAAATCAAACGCTTGAGCTACGCAGCCAGGCGCTGCGTCTGACCCACGCGGAAATCGCCGCGTATCTCGAACGCGCCGTCCCGATTGAATGGAGCGACGCGCAGATTACGCTATTTGAGGCCAAGACCGAGGGCTGGGCAGCCGGGCTGCAACTCATTGCGCTCGCCGTGCGCGAACAGTCCGAAGCGCAGCGCCTTGTCGCCGAGCTCAATACGCCGCAGTCGCACATTGCCAATTATTTGTTTCAAGAAGTGTTGGCGCGGCAGCCGCAGGAGCTGCAAACCAATTTATTGCGGCTCTCGATTTTGGACCGTTTCAACGCCGAATTGTGCGAAACAGTGTGCGCGGATTTGACGGAACCGGGAACGACGTTTTTGGCGCGTCTCTTGCAAGCGAATTTGTTTGTGGTCGGTCTGGACGACGAAGGGCGCTGGTTCCGGTTTCATCAGCTCTTTCAACAGCTGCTTCAATTTCAGCTGAAACAACATGTGAGCGCCGCGGAACGCGCACAGCTGCACGCGCGCGCGCTGGATTGGTTCGCCGCGCATAGCGACATCGAAACTGCTCTGACGCACGCGTTCGCGGCGGGCGAAATCGGGCGCGCCGCCGAATTGGTGGCGCAGCATCGTCAACGCTTGATGAATCAAGAACAGTGGCAGCAGCTCGCCGCCTGGTTGGCAAAATTTCCAAACGACGTTCTGCCGTGTTATCCCGATTTGCTCTTGGCGAAAGCGTGGTACACGCGCACCATCCATTTTGACTTGGCGGCGACGAGCGCGCTGACCCAACAAGCGGCGGACGCGCTAGCCGGACATACGTTTCCGCCCCAACGCGCGGCAGAGCTTGCCGCCGAAATTGACGCGCTGCGTTCGATAGAAGCGTACCGCATTCCCGACGCCGACCGCGTGATTGCATTGGCGAGCCACGCGGTCCAAGTCTTGTCCAACGCGCACTATTTGGCGTATCAATATGCGTACTTGCAGCTGGCGGCGGCGTATCAACTCAAAGGCGATTTGGCGCGCGGCTTGAGTTTGATTCGCCAAGCCCAGACCCAAGAAATTCTTGACGGGTTTGCGACTCATTCCCGCGCGGTGGGCGGCGAAGCCATGATGCAATGGATGGCGGGCAATCTCACGGCTATGCGCGCGTTGGGCAAACGCCTCTTGACGCACGCCGAACAGAGCGGACTGCACGACTCGCTCACCTGGGGCCGCTATTTTGTCGCGGCGGCGAGCTATATGCAAAATGATTTGGACGCGGCGGAATGGAACGCGGCGCAGGCATTGAATGACCCAAATCCCGCGGGCAGTTTTCGGCCAACCATTGACAGCATATTGATTTTGGCGCTGGTGTATCAAGCCCAAAAAATGCCGGAACGCGCGCGCGAAGCGTTGGACGAAGCGCTCGGTTGGGCGGTCGAAAAAAATAGCGCGACATTGCAAGAAATTGTGCAGGCGTTTCAAGCCGAGCTCGCGCTGCGCCAAGGCGATTTCGCGCTCGCCAAGCGTTGGTATCTGACGGCGCACGCGCTGCCCATCGCGGGTTCGATGGCAAATTTTACGTCGCCATTCCTGACGATACCCAAAATTTTGCTCGCGCAAAATACTGTCACGAGTCGGCAGCAAGCCCTCGCCTTTTTAGAAACGCTGGAAACGCATTTGACCGCGCAGCACAATGTGCGTTTTCTCATTGATACGTTCGCGCTGCAAGCGCTGACGCATGAGGCGCGCGGCGATGCCGCCGCCGCGCGCGCGGCATTAGAGCGCGCGCTGACGCTGGCGGAACCGGGCCGATTCGTGCGCGTGTTTGTGGATTTGGGCGCGCCGATGGCAAAGCTGATACAGCAGCGCGCGCATACGCGCGCAGCCAACGATTATTTGCGAGAAATTTTACGCGCGTTCCAGGATAGCGCGCAGCCAGAAACGCGCCAGAACCAAGATTCGCCGCCCGAAAAATTGACCGGACGCGAACAGGCGGTCTTGGAACTTTTGGCGCAGCGTCTGAGCAACAAAGAAATTGCGCGCGAACTCGTCATTTCCCCGTTAACCGTCAAAACGCATACGGACAACATTTATCAAAAATTGGGCGTCAATTCACGCCAAGAAGCCGTCCGCGTGGCGCGCGCCTATGGTTTGTTGAACGGTTCCGCCTGATTTGAAAATCTCTCTTTTCGCTGACCCATCACGCTTGCCCCCTCACCCCCAACCCCTCTCCCCGCCCCTCACCCCCAACCCCCAATCCCCAACCCTTCTCCCCCAACCCCTCACTCCGCCCCTCGCCCCCAACCCCCAATCCCCAACCCTTCTCCCCCAACCCCTCTCCCCACCCCTCACCCCCAACCCCTCTCCCAACGAGAGAGGGGAGGTTTTTGGGATTGCGCGCTTTTTTTCGTACAACAAAATAAAATCCATTCAACCAAGAATCCTCCAAAATGGGGGATGCAGTTGGATGAAATTCCGCTATATTGAAAATAGCAATTGACAGTGCGAATGGCAGCGCACATTCGCCGGGTGATTTTGGATTTGCGCGCAAGCCGCGCGCTTGCGCCGCAAACCCCCCAAAGGAATTAGCGCGGTGCCCGGTTATTTCACTATGCGCGGCAGTTGGACCGACGCGCGCGCAATGTATTTGATACGCGTCTTGGGCGAGCTGGATTCAGCGTGGCTTGATTATTTCGGCGACATTTCGCTTGCCGTCAATACGCGCCGCGGCGAATCGAGCGTCACGACGCTGTGCGCCCATGCCGCAGACCAGGCGGCGGTTTTGGGAATCTTGAACAGCTTGTACCAATTTGGCTATCCGCTGCTCTCGCTCCAACTTGTCCAAGCGTTCTAGTTTTTGGACATTATGAAATTGCAGAGTGAGGATGCGTAGAAAGGCGTTCGCAAGTGAACTCTACTTGATAACGCCGCATCATCACACGCCGTTCACGAGCAAATGTGGAGCGGGCAATTTCATGTCGGATGAGTGCGCGCGTCCATTTTGGGCGGGCAAAAAATTTCCCAAACTCGAGTCCAAACGCCGCGAAAAAAATAGGTTTTTCGTTTATAATAGGATAAAGGTACTCGTGTTCTAAAGGCCTTTGGGCTGCCCGGCTTGCTTAATGAACGGCATTGCGCGAGCTCCAAAAGGTCTAAATTCCCAAACTCGAGTCCAAACGCCGCGAAAAAAATAGGTTTTTCGTTTATAATAGGATAAAGGTACTCGCGTTCTAAAGGCCTTTGGGCTGCCCGGCTTGCTTAATGAACGGCATTGCGCGAGCTCCAAAAGGTCTATATCTCAAATAGGCGCGTAATCGCTCTGTCAACGACACGACCTGCGCGGTTCCGGTTCGCGTCGTCTGTTTGCGTAAATTCAAAAACCGCAGATTTATTTCAATTCAGAAAGGGCGCGCGCGCGCAAGGGGCTAAACGCCGCTTGCCTGCCGCGCGCAAAAAAAAATTATGGCAACGCTCAGCGTTCTCAAGTTCGATACGCCTGAAGGCGCGCAAGGGATGCTCGATACCTTGCAAACCCTGCAAAAGCAAGAGTTGATTCAAGTTCAAGACGCCGCCATCGTCAGCTGGCCCGAAGGCGCGAAAAAACCAAAAACTAAACAACTTCAAAATCTGGCGGCAGCCGGCGCGCTCGGCGGCGCCTTTTGGGGCTTGTTGTTCGGCTTGCTTTTCTTTGTACCCTTTTTGGGTCTGGCCATTGGCGCGGCGTTCGGCGCGCTCGGCGGTCATTTTGCCGATTACGGCATTGACGACAAATTTATCAATTCCGTCAAAGACAAAGTGACGCCCGGCACCTCGGCTCTGTTTTTGCTCACCAGCGGCGCGGTCCAAGACAAACTCGTCGCGGCGGTCAAGGGCATCAAGTTCGAAATCATTCAAACGAACTTGACCCAAGAACAAGAAGACCAACTGCGCGCCGCGTTTGCCGAAGAATAGAATCACTTGCGCGCTGCCGAAAGCTTGACGCTTTCCAGCGCGGACTAGCGCGCCCGACAGCGAGTCGGGCGCGCGCTATCACACATCGCGCAATGGATACAAAGGAGTAATTTGCCATGTGCTGTTTGCTTACCGTATTCCTCTTTTTGGGGCCGCGCGCCGCGCTCGCGCTGTGGTGGTTGGTGGACATGGGACGCTTTAACATCGTGTACAACACCTTTATCATGCCGTTCCTTGGTTTTCTCTTTTTACCCTTTACCACCATCATGTACACCCTGGTCTGGCAGCCCAACGGAATTGAAGGATTCAATTGGGTTTGGCTTGGATTGGCGGTGGTCCTGGATATTGCATCGTACACCGGCGGCGGTTACGGCAATCGCAATCGGATTCCTGGATACAAGAAATAACTCGCTATCCATTACGCTCTTGCACAGAATAATCCCTTGCCAATTTTACGGCACGAATATGAAACGTATGACAAATTTGTCCGTCTTTGGACAAAGGGATTAAAGGAGAAAAAAACATATGCTCAAGCATGGCCCCGTTGACGTAGTGATTCTGGCGCTTGGCGCGCCGAGTTTTGACGGCAGTATTTTGTACGAACTGGAACAGCAGGTGGGTAAAGGCGTCATTCGCGTGCTCGACGCGATGCTGTTGTTCAAGGACGGTGCCGGGAATCGCGCCAGCGTTGACCTTGAAGACCTGCCGGCGAACATGAAAACGGCGATGGGTTTTATCGAGACCGGCACGCGCGGATTGTTCGATTCGGCGGATGCGGATACGCTGTTTGAAGGGATGGTCCCCAGCTCGGCCGTCCTCGCCTTGGCCATCGAACATATCTGGGCAGTCAATTTGGTGAATGCCCTTTCCAATTCCGATGTTGAATTGGCAGCCAGTATTCGCATACCGGCGCCCATCGTGGACGAAGCGTTTGCGGCGTTCGCTTAATCTTTTGAGGAGAAAAACATGCCAGGTTTAATACGAGGAATGGCTCGCACGGCCGCAGTCGTCGGCACGGCGCAAGCTACACGCAATGCAGTGAACCGCCATTCGGCGGAAAAAGACGCGAAAGCATATACCGATGCGATGCAATCGGCGCAAACGCCGCCGCCGCAACAATATGCGCCGCCGCCGCAGCAATATGCGCCGCCACCCGAAGCCGCGCCGCCGCCACAACCGGCGCCCGCCGCGCCAGCCGGCAGTGACTTGAACAATCAACTGATGCAATTGGCGCAGCTGCATTCGGCGGGCGTTTTGACCGACGAAGAATTCGCCCAAGCCAAAGCAAAACTCTTGTCCAGCTGAGAGCTCTTGCCAGGCGCCAAGCTATAGTTGTTCGGAAAATGTTTTGGGCAGTGGGCGTCGAGACCTTTCGGGTTTCTCGCGATGCTCTGCATCGCACAAACCCGAAAGGTCTAGCAATCCGAAATATTATCTAAAGGTCTATAAATCATTCGCGCAGGGACATAGTTTGGATCGAATCTCTGCGCGAATTTTAAGCTTGCCGCCCGAGCCGCGTTTTTTCAGCGTCAAGCTCAAATTTGCCGGGGGCGCACACACGCGCGCGGCGCAGCTACAAATGACATTACCGTAAAGCGAAACGGGAGCAACCGCGATGGGTAAAAAGAAACAAGCAAAGGAATTAAAAAAGCAAGAGAAAAAAGAGCGCAAGCTGCAAAAGCAAGCGGAAGAGGCGCGCGCCACTCGCGCGGCGGAATTGGGCGCGTTCGCCGCCGCAGCGGTCGAACCCAAACCCAAAATGAAACGCAAAGAGTTTGACGAGGAAATGGAAAAACTCCAGATCGAACTCGTCAAGCTGCAAGAATGGGTCAAACACACGGGCGCGAAAGTTTGCGTCATTTTTGAAGGACGCGATGCAGCCGGCAAGGGCGGCATCATCAAACGCATCACCGAACGCACCAGCCCGCGCGTCTTTCGCGTCGTCGCGCTCCCGTCGCCCACCGAACGCGAAAAATCGCAAATGTACATTCAACGCTATTTGCCGCATCTGCCCGCCGCGGGCGAAGTGGTTTTGTTTGACCGCAGTTGGTACAATCGCGCGGGCGTGGAGCGCGTGATGGGTTTTACGCCCATGGAACAGGTTGAAAAATTTTTGACGCAAACGCCGCTGGTCGAACGCGCGATTGTGGACTCGGGCATCATTCTCATAAAGTATTGGCTCGAAGTGAGTATGGAGAATCAGACCAAGCGGTTCGAGGAACGCATCAACGACTATCGCAAAATCTGGAAATTGAGTCCGATGGATATGGAGGCGCACCGTCGTTGGTACGATTATTCCCGCGCGCGCGATGCGATGTTCGAAGCGACGGATACACCCGAAAGTCCGTGGTATGTTGTGGATTCAAATGACCAACGCCGCGGCCGTTTGAATTGCATCACGCACATGCTGAGTTTGATCCCTTATTACCAAGTGCCGCACGAAAAAGTGGAACTGCCCGAACGCAACGGGCCCGACGGTTATGTCGAAACCAATCACCCGTTCCGTCACGTGCCGCAAAAATTTTGATGGCGGATGCGCCATAAGGTCAAGGCAAATTTCAAATTTGCCTTTTTTTCGACTAACTCAATGCAGAAAAAAATTTTCGTCAGCATAGCATTGACCGCCGCGCTGTTTGCCGCGCTTGTGGGTTTGGCGCGTTATGCCTTTGCCGCGACCTCGACCGCGCAAATTACTTTTCCGTCCGCCAACGCGACGGTGACTGGCGCGTTAGACGTTCGCGGCACGGCGGCGGGCCCCGACTTTGATTATTATAAAGTCGAGTTTGCTTTTCCCGGCAGCGGCGCGTGGGTGTTGGCTGGAAACAAAATTTATTATGAACCCGTGACGGATGGCACGCTGGCGAGTTTGGATACGACCAAATTGCCGGATGGCGATTACGCGCTGCGGCTCTTGGTCGCCGACAAGAACGGTCAATACAATACCGCTCAAGTTGTCGTTGCGGTGAACAATACCAAGTCGCAACACACAGGCAAGGGGCCCGAACGCGGCTGCATGGCGTGTCACGTCCAACGCGATGAAACAGGTTTTCCGACGCTGTATTGGGAAGCGCTTTATGCGACCGATAACGACCATCCAACGCTGGCGAACGGTTACGCGGCAACGTATGCGGATTGCATGAATTGTCACGCCTCATCGGGACAGGGCGACCGCGGCGTGGGCGCGCCGCTCTCGCTGCGCGCAATCGTGCATCCCGCTCATTCGTTTAGCAAACTTTTTACCGAAATCGAATACGACGGCAATTGTTTTTCATGCCATAACGTCGCCGCCGATGGCAAGTGGGATGTGCTTGTGGATGCAATGTTGGTGAATGATAAAGGCGTGCCGCTTGTAATCAAAGCCACGCCGACGCTCATTCCCGCGCCGACGAATGTGCCGCCGACGCCCGACCCCGCCATCTATAATCAAGTTCCCAAAACCACCGTATTTGAACCGGGCCAATGCACTGCGGTTTTGAACGCGCCCGCGCCTGCCTATACGTCCAGCGCGCTTGGCGGACAGCCGAACGGTGAAATTCCGCCGGGCGAATATTCGGTGGGCGCCGCCGCGCAGTACAGTACGAGTTTGTGGTACATGCTGAACGAGGTCACGAGCCCAAATTACATCAACAGTACGAGCGTGGCTGAATTAAAAGGCAATTGCAATTTGACCCCATGAAACGGGTTGAATCAACGCATTTCCATTTTTACATGAATGATTCGGGACGCGGCGTCGCGTCTAATCATTCAACATTATCCGCAGGGCTGGCGACGCAAACCAAAACATCGTCGCGCTGACGCTGCACGCCGCGGCGTCAAAACAGCAAAGGAGAGGGTAGAAATGAAAAATAATAACGCGGGTTGTTTGAATGCATTTCTGGTGGCGTTCGCGCGCATCATCTTGCTGGTGTTCTGGATTTCCAGACCTGTACAATGGGCGAGCGTCTTTGGGGATGCGTGGTTTTTGCCGTGTCTCGGTTTTATCTTTTTACCGTTCACGACGTTGGTCTATGCGTGGTTAATGTTGGGCAATCCAGCCGGGCTGCAAGGATTGGATTGGGTATGGCTGGGTCTCGCCGTCGTCGTTGACGTGGCAAGCACGAGCAGCGCCGCGTATTCCAATCGCAACCGCATACCGGCGGGAATGCCCGGTTCGACCAACGTATAACCGCAAAACAAGCCGGATGAAATCAAGACGCCGTGATTTCATCCGGTCTACGAGTCAAATTTATCGGACACGTCCGCGAGACCTTTCATTGAATAGGAGAGCAAAATGGCAGCCAATTCGCCGCCCCTTGAGGAATCCACCAAGCGCAAATTTTCATTTCCCACGGCCTATACAATTCTTGCGCTTCTCATCGTCGTCTTTGCGCTACTCACGTTTGTCATCCCCGCCGGAAAATACGACACCGACGCGAGCGGCGCGCCGATTCCCGGCACGTATCACGCTGTCGAGAGCGCTCCGCAAAATTTACAAGCAATTCTGCTCGCGCCGATCAATGGCATGTACGGCATCGAAGACCGCCAGGGCTATGTCAATGTGTACAACACGGGCGCGCTCTATGGCGCGATTGACGTGGCATTGTTTATCTTGATGATTGGCGGTTTTCTCGGCATCACAATGAAGACCGGCGCGATTGATGCAGGCATTACCTCCCTCGTCAAACGTCTCGGCACGAATGGTAAGTTGCTCATTCCGATTATGATGATTGTGTTCGCCGCGGGCGGCACGTCGTACGGCATGGCGGAAGAATCGCTCGCATTTTATCCGCTCATCATCGCCGCGCTCATCGCGTTGGGTTATGACGCTATCACCGGCATTGCGGTGGTCATGCTCGGCGCGGGCATCGGCGTGCTCGGCTCGACCATCAATCCGTTTGCCACCGGCGTTGCGACAGGCATTGCGGGGATTCCGCTGACCGAAGGCATCATTTATCGCCTCTTGATCTTGGCCGCGTGTCTCGGCATTGGCATTTGGTGGGTGATGCGCTATGCGGCAAAGGTGAAAGCGGACCCATCCAAATCTTTGGTCGCGGATCGAAAGCAAGCGAATGAAGAACACTTTTTGCGCGGCGGCGCGCAAGATCAAGCGCCCGAATTTACCACCCAGCGCAAAGTGATTCTCGGATTATTTATTCTCGCCTTTATCATTATGATTATTGGCGTGATTCCGTGGAGCGACCTCGGCATCAATCGCATTGCGACGCGCTATTGGTGGTTCGCGGAATTGTCGGCGCTCTTTCTGGTATTCGGCATCATCATCGGCCTCGTCGCGCGCATGAAAGAGGGCGACTTGGTCGGCAATTTTATCGCGGGCGCGGCGGACATGGTCGGCGTCGCGCTCGTCGTCGCGTTGGCGCGCGGCATCACCGTCATCATGAACAACGGTTTGATTATTGATACGGTGCTGTATTGGTGCGAAAGTTTATTGGCGGGATTGGGCGGCGTAGCATTCATCAACGTCATCTTTTTGCTCTACCTGCCGCTCTCGTTCCTCGTGCCGTCGTCGTCGGGTTTGGCAACGCTCACCATGCCCATCATGGCGCCGTTGGCGAGTTTCGCGGGCGTGCCGGAAAATCTCGTCGTCACCGCGTATCAATCGGCATCGGGCTTGCTCAATTTGTTCACGCCGACCTTTGCGGTCGTCACGGGCGCGCTCATTATCGGACGCGTGCCAATTGCGACATGGTGGAAATTCGTGCTGCCGCTGGTGGCGATTCTTGGGGTGGTGATCATGATCGTGCTTTCGATTGGGGTCGTCATTCA
>JAJVIA010000040.1:24188-33371 GCA_022072245.1 Anaerolineae bacterium | reverse complement strand
ATTTGTTTGTTCCAAAATTCACACCCGAACAAACGTGGCGCTTGATTAGAACAGATGTTTGGTGTAAAATAGGCAATGTGCCGATGCACTTTCCGTAAGGGAACTGCAAGGCAAGTAACATCGTCTAACAATCAACTCCTCATTGAAACGTCTCCGTTGGAGTGGAGGTTCGCTCCACACATGCCCCGTTTTTTATGAGTGAGGCGATTGAAGGAGGTACGATGCCCAGTCCTATCGAAAACCGGCAAGGACGCAGTGGTTCACGTCTCGGCGTTCGGCGCAAAGTGCGCGCGGTTTCCCGCAAGACCAAACAGACCATCGAGCAGGTCGCGCAAGCTGCGCCGTCGGTGCAGGCGACCGCCGCAAGCGTAGCGGAAAATATGCAAGCGGTGCTGCAAAATCTGCTCGCTGAAATGCAGCGCGTCAAAGGCGAAATCGCCAAATACGCGCGCCGCGCGCAGGAACGTTCGCTTTCGGGCAATGACGTCGGCGATGACGGCAGCGAAATCGAACAAGTCAGCAAAAATCTTGCGCTCAAAAAACACCTCGAAGGTCTCCTCGCTCAAATCGAAGCGGCCGTTCATCGCATCGAACAAGGCGTCTATGGGCTGTGTGAACGCTGCGGGCAAACGATTCACCCCGAACGTTTGCAAGCCCTGCCTTATGCTACAACGTGTCTCGGCTGCGCGCGCCTTGCCGCGTAAGTTCTAAACTAAATACGAGGGGGGGCGCTCCAACGAGAGCCATCGGTTGATTCCAAATCAACCCTAAATCAAATTGACCAATGGACAACGGGCGACAACTTGTCGCCCGTTTTGCATTCGTGCGCGGTTCGATTAAGATACTTGAATCCTATTTGTAATGCGAGGTCTGTTCTGGAAACTTTAACGCAATCCGACGCCGGAACCAAATGGAAACCGGGCGCGCTGTGGGTCGGACTGGTCGCGGGCGTAATCTTGGCGCTGGACCAATTCACCAAATTTTTGGTCGTACAAAATATCGGCATGGGCAACGCCTGGGATCCCATCCCGGGTTTCGATTTTTTCCGCATTGTCGGAACGTACAACACGGGCACGGCGTGCGGTTACTTTCCGCAGCTCAGCATCGTGTTCACCTTTGCGCCCTTTTTGATTTTGGCGGCGGTGATATGGTTTTATCGTTCCCAAGCCAAACCGAGTTGGCTGCTGAGTCTGGCGATTGGTTTGATTATCGGCGGCGCGGTGGGCAACCTCATTGACCGCTTGCGATTGGGTTATGTGGTGGATTTTGTAGCCGTTGGAACTTTTCCAATTTTCAACGTCGCCGACGCGGCGGTTTCGACGGCGGTGGTGTTGCTGTTGCTGTGGTCGCTGCGCGAAGAATCGCACAAAGCGGACGCGGCTCCCGCCGGCGCGGCGGCAAATAAATCGTCGTGGAAACTCGGCGCGGTGTTTATCGGCGTGCTGCTGGCGTTGGCGGCGTTGACGTATTTTGTCTGCGTTTTGATTCCCGCCAATTTTTTGCGCTGAACTATCGGTATGGATTCGCTTACGCCTCAAAGTCAGTTTGTCGTCGCGCCGGAACATGTCGGCGCGCGTCTCGATAAATTTATTTGCGCGCAGCGCGGCGACATTTCGCGCGCGTTCGCGCAAACCTTGATTACGCAAGGGCAGGCGCGGGTGAATGGCGTCGCGCGCAAAGCCAACTATCTCGTCAAAGCGGGCGATGCCGTCACGTTAGAAATTCCGCCGCCTGCGCCCACGCAATTGCAGCCCGAAACGATTGCGCTCGCTATTTTGTACGAGGACGCGGCGCTGCTCGTCGTCAATAAACCGGCGGGGATGGTGGTGCATCCAGCGGCGGGTCATGCCGCCGGCACGTTGGCGAACGCGGTCTTGGGCCACGCGCCCGACATTGTGACAGGCAATGCCGAACGGCCCGGCATTGCGCATCGGCTTGACCGCGATACAAGCGGCGTAATGCTCATTGCCAAAACGGACGCGGCGCTGCATAACCTCCAAGCTCAATTCGCCGCGCGCGCGATTCATAAAACTTATTTGGCGCTGGTGAATGGCGACGTGCAAACGCCCGAAGGCAAAATTGACGCGCCGCTCGGACGCGACCCGCGTGACCGCAAAAAGATGGCGATTGCGACGACGGGCCGCGCGCGGCAAGCCGTTACCGTCTTTCGCGTGTTGGCGCGCAATGCCAAGTATTCGGCGCTTCAGGTCGAGCCGGAAACCGGACGCACGCATCAAATCCGCGTGCATCTCGCCTTTCTCAAACATCCCGTCGTCGCCGATGCGATGTATGGCAAGCGCAAAAATGATTTGGGTTTGGAACGCCAGTTTTTGCACGCGTGGCGCATCGCGTTAAAGCATCCCGTAACCGGCGCGGCGTGCGCGTTTAGCGCGCCCCTGCCGAACGATTTACTCGACGCGCTGGCGAACGCGGGGTTTGACGCAAAACAGATTCTGATGTAAAAGTTTGTTTTGGCAATGAAAAAAGTATTGATTGTGGACGACGACCCCATGGTGCGCCAATTGACGCGCATGGCGCTGGCGGAACAGTACACGTGTTTGGAAGCCGCCGACGCCGAGAGCGCGTACAATTTGCTCGACCATGAACACCCCGATTTGATTGTATTGGATTGGGTGCTGCCGGGTTTGAGCGGACCGAATTTTTTCAAGCGCTTGCAGCGGGACCGTCAACTCGGACAAATTCCGGTGATTATCGTCTCTGCGCGCGGCGAAGAGATGGTGCGCAAGACGGCGTCGGAATTGGGCGTTTCGGGCTATTTGCCCAAACCGTTCAATGTGCGCGCGCTGCGCGAATTGGTGGCAAAAATCGTCAATCAGCCCGACGAGAGCGCGCAATCGAACGCGGCATAATTTTAACCTCTGCAAAAGTAAATGCGCGACCGCCTACTAGCGGTCGCGCATTTTTTATTTCGTCGCGGCTTGGGTTTGCTTGAAAATCCATTCCGTCGCGGCTGCGAGATTTTCAAATATCAGCGGGGGAGGCAGGGCAGACCGTTCAATTTCTTGCTGCGCGGCAAGGCCGCGGCCGGTGCGAACGAGCAGCGGCGTTACGCCGGCGCTGCGCGCCGCGCGCACGTCGTCTATCCAATCTCCGATAAAAAAAGATTGCGTCAAATCAACGCCCAATTCGGCGCGACCCCGCCACAACATTTCGGGCGACGGTTTGCGGCACGCGCATTGCTCTTGCGGCGCGTGCGGGCAATAGTAAATGCGGTCGAGCCGTCCGCCCGCGCGTTCAATCGCGCGCAGCATCTGCGCGTGAATCTCATCCACCGCCGCGCGCGTCATTTGGCCGCGGCCGATGGCGGATTGATTGGAAACGACGACGAGAGAAAAATCGGTTGCCGCGAGCCGCGCGAGCGCGGACAGCGCGCCGCTTTCAAAAACAAATTCTTGCCACGACGTGACATTGTGCGGGCGATTGATGTTGATGACGCCATCGCGGTCGAGAAAAACCGCGCGCTTGACCGGTTGCATGGGCGCTGCCCAAAATTGCGGATAATTTATCGCAATCCGCAATTTTGGATGTCTATTCGTCGGGTGTGGGACGAGCGTTGGACTCGACAGTATTGTTGGCGGCGGCTTGGCGCGCGGCTTTGCGCGTGCGCGGTTTGGGCGGCGTAAAATATGCGACCAGCGCGGGTTTGCCTTTGAAACGGCGCGCGCTTTTCGAGAGCGCCAACAACCCGCTGCGCGCGAATTGGAGCGCGTCGAGCGTGGTCGGCAAACCGGGCGCGTTACGGATGCGCTCCAGCTCGCCCAACGTCGTTTCCGCGCCGCCCTCCAACGTCTCGACCAGCAACTCAATCGCGCGCGCGAAATCGTTGGATACGCGGCGACGTTCGGTGTCCGCGCGCAAGCGCGCGCGCGTCTGTTTCAAACTGGCGCGAAACGCGCGCGTGTCGTCCGCGTTCAACGCGAGCATGGTTGCTTGTATCTGCGCGCCGAGCTCCCATTCCGCGTTCGTTTGCTCTGCGGGTTGCGCTTGGAATTCGGCTAACGTGGCGCGCCCCTGCGCGAGAAGCGTGTTGCCCAATTGAAGATGCGCGAACGCGTGATTGGGATCGGCGGCGATGGCTTGGCGCAAAAAGCGTTCGGCTAGTTCCAGTTCTTGCGCCTCCAACGCGACCAACGCGCGGGTGTACAAACTGCGCGCGGTTTCGACCGCGCTGCCGAATGCTTGCGCGATGGCGAGCGCGGCTTGGGCAAACAAATCGGCTTCGGACGCGTTTTGCATTTCCAATTTGAGCCGCGCAATTTCATTCAAGATGCGCGCTTCGCCCAATGGTTCTTGGATTTCGCGTTGAATTTCAATCGCTTGCTGAAAATTGGCGAGCGCCTCGTCCCATTCGCGGCGCGTTTGCGCCAGCGCGCCCAGGCGTTCATACACCGCGCCCAAACGCGCGCGGTCGTCATGCGCTTGCGCCAGAGTGAACGCTTCTTCGTAATTGGTCTCGGCGGCGTCGCGGTCTGGAATTTGCAGCGCCGCATCCCCTTGCGCGAGCGCGAGCTCGATTTGCGTCGCGGGCAAAGCGTCGGGCGTCAATGCCGCGCGGGCGCGCGCAAAATAATTGGCGGCGTCGTTCCAATGCGCTTGCTGTTTTGCCAATGCCGCAAGTTTCAGCCACAGCGCAAAAGTCTCGGTCTCGTCCGCGTCGTTTTCGATGATTTGCAGCGCGGTGAGATATGCCGTTTCTGCGGCGTGCGTTTCGCCGCGCGCGATTTGCGCTTGACCGATGCGTTGATACAGCGCCGCGCGCGCCGCGTCATTCTCATCTATCAACGCAAGCGCGGTTTGATAATGCTCCAACGCGCTGTCCCATTCGCCGCGTTCGGCGGCGACCATGCCCAGCTTGTCCGCCAACGTCGCGCGTAAAGAACGGTCCTCTGGCTCGAGCGCGAGCGCTTCCGCCGCCTGAAAAGCGCCGGCGGCGTTTTCCCATTCGCCGCGCCGCGCATATAAATTGCCGAGACGATACTGCAAAACTTTTTGCGCTGACGTTTGCCCGAGTTCCTCAGCCAAACGCTGCGCGTCGGTATAGTATTTTAGCGCGTCCGTGTCCGCGTTGCGTTCCGCCGCCAAATGACCCAATTGCATCAAGACGCGCGCCGCGCGTTCCGAATCGGACGCGGCTTGCGCCAACGTCAAGCAGTGTTGGAAGGTTTGTTCCGCCGCGGCGGTTTGTTCCAATTGCAGCTGTAAATTGCCAATGCGTTCGAGCAGTTCCGCTTGCGTCGGCGCGTCGCCCAACGCCGCATATTTGTTGTATGCCTGGATGTTGAAATCGAGCGCGCGCGGATATTCGCCCAGATGCAGCGCGGCGTTGCCCAGCTTGGCGAGTACAAGCGCTTCGCCGGGCGCGTCGTTAAATTCGCGCGCAAAATTCAAGGCGCGTGTATAGGCGTGGTCCGCTTGGTCCCATGCGTCCATCGCCTGCGCCGTATCGCCGATGTTGTAAAGCGTCGTGCCTTGCGCCGCGCGCCATACATCTTCATTCCCCGCCGTGCGTTCCAATTGTTCAAACGTCTGCACGGCTTGATTGAAATAATCCAGCGCCTTGTCCCATTCTTGATCTTCGGCGGCGCCCAATCCGAGCGTGTTGAGCAGTTCGCCCTGTTCCGGCAGATTGTTGGTTTCGCGCGCTTGCGCTAACGCTTGTTCGTAATTGTTCTGTGTCTGGATGCGTACGCCGCGTTCCGCATTGGCAAGTTTTTCTTGCGCCAAAGTTGTATCTTGGTTTGTCGCGGCGAGCAGCGTGACGGCGCTTTGATAATGGTCGCGCGCGCCGTTCCAATCATTTTCCGCCTCGAGCGTCTGTCCAAGCAAAGTGTGTAATTCGCCCGCGCGCTGTGGGTCGTCCAACGTTTCATTCAGCGCCAACGCGTCGCGATACGCCGCTTGGGCTTGGCGCCACTCGCTGCGCTGACGATACACATCGCCGATGTTTGCCAGCGCGCTGACTTGGGCAGATGGAATCTCTTGCTCTTGGAAACCGACGCGCGCAAATTGGTATTGTTCCAACGCGTCGTCAAAGCGTTCTTGCGCTTCGAGCGTGACGCCCAACTGATTTTGCATTTGCGCGAGCAATACGCGTTCATCGGCTTGGGCATACAACGCGATGGCTTGACGATACGCCTCTTCCGCGCCCGCCAAATCGCCCGCGTCCAGCGATTCATCGCCGGCGAGCGCGGCGAGCTGCGCGGCGCGGCGTTTCGCGCGCTGCACTGCCGTTTCCATGCTCTGGTAAATTTCGATTTTCGCGGCGCGCATGTTGTGCGTATTGAAAAGCGTCAACGCCGCGTCGTACCAATTCAGCGCGCCGTCCCAATCTTGAACGTCGGCGCGCACCCAGCCGAGCCGATGCAGCATCGCGCCTTCCGCCAGCGGCAGTTTGTGCGCGCGATACAATGCGCGCGCCGCTTGATACGCTTCGCTCGCGCGTTCAGGTTGTTCCGCCGCGCGGTGCATGTCGCCGAGACGCGCCCATGTGTGCGCCTGCTCCAGCGGTTGTTCCGTCTCCTGATATACATCGAGCGCGTGATGATATTCGGTTTCAGCCGTTTCCCAATCGGTTTGCGCCTCCGCCAACGCGCCCAATTGCGCGTACAAATTCGCAAGCGCGGTTAGATTGCCTTGTTCTTGGGCAATCGCCAACGCGCGGCGATACGTTTCGGAAGCCAAGCCCAATTCGCCGGCGCGCTGCTGCGCCTGTCCGATATGCGCGAGAATTTCGGCTTGCTGCGCCAAGGTCGCGCTGCGCGCGTCCGCGCCTTCCAGACGCGCAAGCGCTTGCGCGTTCGCGTCGGCGGCATCGTCCCATGATTCTTGGGCGACTGCGATTTGGGCGAGTTTGTGCCAAACGCTGCCTGCGGCGTCGCGGGCATTGCGCGCATCTTGCATTTCCGCCGCGCGTTGATATGCCGCGCGCGCGTCTACCCATTGCTGTTCGGCGGCGGCGTCATCGCCAAGTCGTTCCAAGGCGAGAGCGTGCCGGGTCAATAATTCACTGCGCGCGCCGCGCGTCGCGTCCCAATGTTCTTGGGCGCGGTCAAAAGCGTCTGCGGCGGGAGCCCATTGCGCTTGCGCGGATAACGCGCGGCCGAGACCCAAATACGTTTCGCCGAGCGCGGCGGATTCGTCGCTGGCTTGATACAGCGTCAGCGCGCGGCGATAACTGTTTTCGGCGTCGGCGTAATTTTCATTGGCGCTTTGCCGCGCGGCGAGTGTGCCGAGCAAGTTTGCTTGACGTTTGGAAACGCCGCGCCATAAATCCATCGCTTCGAGCGCCGCATATTGGCGCGCCGCTTGCGCGTAATAGGCGAGCGCGTCTTCGGGCTGAGTAGGCGCGGTCGCGTCGCCCAGAGTTTCCAGCGTTTGACCGAGCAAGAGTGGATTGTTGGCGCGTTCGGCTAGCGGTAACGCTTCCGCCAAACGCTGCGCGGCAATTTCTGTTTCGCTGTTCTCCAAAGCCGCGCGCGCGTCTTGGAGCAAACAATTGGCGAGCGCTTGATGCGTCTCGTGAACGCGCAGCGCGTTGCCGTCGCGCTCATCCAGATTCAGCGCTTGGCGATATGCCGATTGCGCCGCGTCGAATTTTTCTTGCGCGGTCAACGCGTGGCCGAGCGCGAGGGCGACATCCGCCGCTTGGTCGAAATTGTCGGAAGCGATCGCCATTTTCAACGCGCGCTCCAAATCCGTTTGCGCGTTGAGCCAATCATTTTCCGCGAGGCGTTGTTTGCCCTGCTGTTGCAGCGTAAAGGCGAGTTGTCCAATGATGCGGTCGCGCAATGAAAGCTCTGGCGCGTCCACTGCGGCGAGCGCGGTTTCGTAATGTTCGATGGCTTGGGCGTATTGCGCTTGGGCTGCGTCCGCGCGCGCGAGCCGATACCACAAACTGGCGTCGCGGTCGGCGCGTCCGGTAACGCGGTCGAGCTTGAGCGCGTTTTCGTACGCCGCCTCCGCGTCTTGCCAATTGCCTTCGCCATAATACACATCGCCGAGCTCCATAAAGGCGGTGGCGCTTTTGGCTTGGCCGGCGCGGGCGAGTTCCGTTTCGCCCAGAATTTGATACCGCGCGGTGGCGGCATTGAAATGTGAAATGGCATCCTGCCAATGCGCTTGGGTCAAGCTAATTTCGCCGAGTTGGGTATGAAGTTGCGCTTGACGGCGCGGTTGCGCGGCGCTCGCAGCTAACGCGTTGACGTACTCGCCGCGCGCGGTTTCAAGGTTGCCGAGCTGTAAATGCGTGTCTGCGAGCGTTTCCAAAATTTCGGCGCGCTCGGCTGGCGCGGCGGTATCGCGAACGAGGTCAAAAGCTATTTGGCGCGTCCGCAGAGCGTTTTGCCAATCGCCGCGCGCGGCGTGAATTTGGCCGAGACAAAGCAGCGCGTGCGCGTGGTCAGTCGGACGATTCAATTCGGCAAAACGCGCGGCGGCATTTTCGAATGCGGTTTGCGCGTGATCGAATTGCTGCGCGTCCATTTCCGCGTCGCCCAGACGCTGCCAACTTTGCGCTTGCGCGGCGAGAATGGCGTTGCGTTGGTTTTCGGTATCCGCGTTCACCGCTTGCAGGGCTGCGGCGTAATCCTCCAGCGCGCCGCGCCAATCGCTTTGTTCGGCGGCGGCGTCGCCCCTTTGCCGCAAAATGCTAACGATTGCGCCCCGGTCGTCCAACTGCCGCGCGTCCTGTAGCGCTTGCGCGTAATGCTCACGCGCGGTCGCCAAATCGTTGGTTTGCGCCGCCGCATCGCCTGCCGCCTGCCATGCCGCCATTCTTTGATGCGTCAGTTCAGCGCGGCGGTCGTCCATTTTAGAAATATCGAACGCGGCGATTGCGGCGCCATACAAACCGGCGGCGCGCGTCCAATCGTTTTGCGCGGCGGCGGTTTGGGCGCGTGCAATTTCGATCTCGCCTTGAATCGCTGCATCGTCCAATTCTTGGGACAACTGTAAGCTGGTTTGGTATGCCGTTTCAGCCGCTTGCCAAGCTTGCGCGTGACGCGCGGCGTCGCCTTGCGCGCGCGCGCGGTCGCGTTGTTCCGTTTTGAATGTGCGCGTCACGCGTTCCGTTTCAGCGCCAATTTCGGCGACGCGTCCCGCGTCCTCAGGTTCGGTCAACAGCGCGATGCTTGAATGATAATTGTCCAGCGCGTCTTGCCAATG
>JAJVIA010000040.1:0-24088 GCA_022072245.1 Anaerolineae bacterium | reverse complement strand
CGCAATACATCGTCCACGCTTGCCAACTCGTGGTCCACATTCACCAGCGCGTCGCTGCGTTCGGCGACGACCAACAGCGGGCGCGCTTGGGCATAATAATTTTTCGCGTCGCGCCATTCGCCCTGCTGCGCCGCGAGCGAACCGAGCGTGAAATAAAGGTCGGCTTGTTTATCCGTATCGTCGAATTCTTGCGCCAGCGTCAAGGTCGTTTGCGCGACGCGAGTTGCCGAAGCGGTATCGCCGCTGTCGCGCAGCGCTTGAAGACGCTGCAAACCCAACGTGAGCAAATCGTTTTGCCGCGCCTTGACTTGGTTAGGCAATTGATGGGTGCGCGCCAGCGTCATGCTTTCTTGGTACGCGTCTTGCGCCTCATCCCACATTTCAAGATTTTGCAGCGCGGCGGCTTTGGCGGCGTGTACGCTGACTAGCGCCTGCGCGGCGCGTTCGTACGTTGCCGTATCATCGAGGTCCTGCGACAGCGTCAATGCCGCGCGATAGGCGGTTGCGGCGTCGTCCCATTGCGCCGTTTGCTGCGCGGCGGCGGCATGTGTCAGTTGCGCGTCGAGTTGCACGCGCGCCAGAGCGCGTTCTGCCAACGCCCGGTCATTTGCCACTGCCGCGCGCAAGGCGGTTTGGTCGCCTGGCGCGCGCGCTTCCGCTTGGCGGTAATAAGCGAGCGCGTGTTCCCACTGACCGAGCGTCGCATTGAGCAAGCCGATGCGATACAGCGCTTGCGCCGCGCGTTCGGCGTCGTCCAGTTCGTCGGCGGTTTGCAGCGCGGATGTGTAGGCGCCGGCTGCCGCGTCGAATTGACCTGCCGCGCGCTGCGCGTCGCCCCAATTTTGGAATGCGAGAGCTTGATAGCTCTTGACGTCGCGCCGATTCGCGGGTTCGACGTTTTCTAGCGCGAGCGCGTAATTGCCGAGCGCCTTGTCCCACGCGTTTGTGTCCGCCGCCAGCGCGCCCAGCACAAAATACAATTCGCCCGCCGCCGCATGAGCGTTTCGTTCCAATGCGATATTCAAAGCGCGATTGTAATTGGTTTCGGCTTTACTCCATGCGCCATCGAGCCGTTGTTCATTCGCCAACGCGCGCCACGCGTCTTGCTGCGCGGCGAGAATTTGCGCGTGCAGCTCTGGCAATGCTTTAGCGTTCGCAAGCGCCAGCGCGCCGTCGAAATAGGATAACGCGGGCTGCCATTGAGTTTGGTTGGATTCCACCTGTCCGAGACGATACAGCAGATCCGCTTGCGCCGCGCGGTCGCCCAATTCTTGCGCGAGCGTATAACCTTCTTGATACGCGTGGGTTGCGTCAGACCATGCGGAACGTTCAGCGTGGGCGCTGCCGCTCGCGGTCAAGGTCGCGACGCGTTCGCGTTGGAGCAAATTCAAACCGGTCGTATCTTGCGCGTCAGCTAAACGCTGCGCGGCTTGGGCGTATTGCGTCAGCGCGGTTTCAAATTGACCGTTTGCGCGCGCCTGGCGCGCGAGTTCCGCAATCACAGCCGCTTCGCGCGCCCAAACGACGCGTTGCGCTTGGGTTGCGTCCAGCACGCCAAACATTCCCGCCGCGCGGCGATAAAATTCGAGCGCGGACGTCCAGGCTTGATTGGCTTGCGCTTGGTCGCCCAGATTTTGCAGCGTTACGGCGGCAAGGCGCACCGCGTCTTGCCGCGGCGCGGTTTGTTCAGGCGCATCCAACAGCGCAATCGCTTGCTGATAATGCTCCAATGCCGTTTGCCACTCGCCGACATAGCCCGCGCGATTGCCAATTTCTTGCAACGTCGCGGCTTGCGCTTCGATTACGGCGCGGCGTTGCGCGGCGTGTTCCGACGCGTCGTACAGACTGGCGGCGGCGCGATAATGCGTGAGGGCGGCATCAAAATCTGTTTGCGCGTTTTCGACCGCGCCGAGTTTTGCAAACAGATCGGCTTGCGCGCGACGATCCTGTAACTCCGTCGCCAAGTTTAACGCGGCGAGATATTCCGCGTGCGCGACATTCCATTCATCCGCCGCGTACGCCGCATCGCCGCGCGTTTGCGCGTCGGCTTGCTGAACGCGTTGGCGCGCCTGATGCGCGCGTTCGAGTTTGGCGTCGAGTTCCGACAATTGCGCCGAGTCCGCGTGCAAGGCGCGCGCTTGGGTGTAATATTCGAACGCCTCAGCCCAACGCGCCTGATGCGCTGTCACGTCGCCGAGCGCGGTGAAAAGGATTGCGCGGGTGGGGGCGGCGGTTGGCGCGGAATGCAAAGCAAGCGCCCGGCTGTACGCCGTTTCGGCGTCTTGCCAATTTTGCGCGTCACATTCGGCGTCGCCCAACGCTTGATACGCGGCGGCTTGCGCGGTTTCGATTTCGACGCGTTGCGGGTCGTCGGCGGCGCGCGCCGCGAGCGCATCGGCATAGAACGCGATGGCTTGATTCCAGCGCGTTTGTCCGGCGGCGACATCGCCGCGCGCTTGCAAAAGCTCGCTGCGCAGCGCGCGGTCTGGCAGCGTTTGCTCAAGTTCCAGCGCGTGCGTCAATGCTTGGTCTGCGTTTTCCCAAGCTTGTTGTTGACGCGCGTTAACGCCGGCCTGAAGCAGCGCATGGATTTGCGCGCGCGTCAGCGCGCTGCGCCGTTCCGTTTCTTTCGGCGCGAGTTTCGCGGCGGCTTGTTCGTAAAATTCTGACGCTTTGGGCCAATCGGCTTGCGCGGCGGCGAGCGCGCCGAGGCGTTCCAGCGCGACGCTTTCCTCTTGGGTGTCGGCGAGGTCGCGGGCAAGTTGCAAGGCGGCGTCAAGAGCCGCCGTCGCGCCAATCAAATCTTGCGCGGTTTCGCGTTCAGCGGCATTGGCAAACGCAAGTTCCAGTTGCTTGCGTTTGCTGCCGCGTTGCGCGCGTCCGATGTTCCAAATAACTTGGGGCTTGTTGGGCGCGTCGGGCATCAAATTGTAAATGCCGAGCGCGCGGCGCAAATCGAGCAGCGCGTCCTCCCAATTTTCTTGCTCAATCGCTAAAAGACCCAACACATACAGGAAATCGGCTTCGCGTTCGGTTTCCTTTAACGTCTGCGCGTACGTCAATGCGGAACGGTACGCTATTTCCGCTTGCGCGAGTTGATGCGCCGCGCGTTCGCGTTCGCCCAATTTCTCGTACGCCGCCATTTGATGGCGTTGAATCAGGGCGCGCGTTTCCGCGTGCGTCGTTTCGTCGGCGTACGTCAGCGCGGCATCGTAATGCTGAATGGCGTCGTCCCACGCGGCGCGGTCGGCGGCGAGCAAGCCGAGATGATGCAAAGCATCGCTTGTCAATGCGTTGTCTTGCAATTCTTGCGCGAGGTCAAGCTGCTGCCGATACGTGGCGTCGGCTGCGACAAAATCACCTGCGCCGTATCGCAGTTCGCCAAGTTGGCGTAAAACAGCGGCTTGCTGTTGCGTCGCTTGCGTGCGCGTCTCTTGGAGTTCTGGCGCATTCAAGCGCGCGCGCGCTTGATCGAAAAAGGCGAGCGCTTCTTGCAACCGATTTTGCGCGGCGGTGACAATGCCTAGCTGTGTCAAGAGCGTACCAGTCTCGGCGCCGCGCTCGAGTTGTTCCAGATTGCCGCGCGCTTGAAGATAAGCAATTTCCGCCGACGCCCATTCGTGCGCGTCACGCTGCGCGTCGCCGATGTGCGACAACGCAATAGCTTGCGCGGACAAGGCGGTGGCGCGCAGCGCTTGGGCATCCGGCGCGTCAAAAAAACCAAGCGCTTGCGTAAAATATGCGTTGGCTTGGCGCCATTGCGCTTGCGCGTTGGAAATCATTCCGAGTTGATTTAGCATCGCGCCTTGTGCGGTGTGCGCGTCAAGTTCTTGGTAAAGGTTGTATGCTTCACGGTACGCATCGCCGGCTTGAGGATATGCTTGTTGCGCGAAGTGTGCGTCGCCCAAATTTTGGAAAGCGTTTGCCTGCGCGCGTAGCAGCGTAACGCGCCGGGACGCGTCTTGGGCGGTTAATTGTTCCAGCGCGAGATTGTTGGATTCGATAGCGCGGTCCCACGCGGCATTATCGGCGGCGAGCGCGCCGAGCGACGCGAAAATTTCGACGCGCTGTGTACGTTCGCGATTGCCCTGTGCGTTCAAATCAAGCGCGGCGCGATAGGCGCGTTCAGCGTTTTCGGCATCGCCCGCGTCGCGCGCTTGGGCGGCGAGCTGCATTTGCGCGTTGGCTTGCGCGTCAGCGAGAGCGAGACGCGTTTCCGCCGGAGCGTTCGGGTCAAGGTTTATGGCGGCTTGATGGAAAAAAACGAGCGCGTTCGTCCAATCGCCGCGCGCTGTCGCCAACTCGGCGAGTTTTTGCCACAAGACGACGGCATGTGGCATGTCGTCAATTTCCTGCGTGAGCGCGAGCGCGTTGTGATAATTCGTTTGCGCGGTTGCGTTGTCGGCAGTTTGGCGCGCCGTGTCGCCAAGCTGTTCGTACGCTGAAATTTCATCGGCAAGAATATCGCGGTACGTGGCGGCGTCGGGTTGCAATGAGGCGCGCGCGCGTTGAAATGCTTCAAGCGCGGCGTTCCAATCTTGAGCGTCGGCGGCGAGCAAGCCGCGTTGATGCAGCGCGAGCGCGGCGGCGTTATTGTCTTGCAATGTCAGCGCGAGTTTTTGCGCGGCGTCGAGCGCGTCCGCCGCTTGCGCCGCTTGATGATTTTGGCGATAGAGCGCGGCGACTTGGAGTTGGAGATTTAATTCTTGGGCGGGGAGGTCCAATTCACGATAGAGCGCGCCCGCTTGTTCCAAATCGGCAAGCGCTTCGGCCAATTGACCCGCGCCGGCAAATGTGGCGCCGTACTCGGTCAGCGCGTTGGCGAGATCGCTCACGTAATTGTAAATCCACGCTTCCAGACGCGCGCGGGCGTCGGCGCGCAATTCTGACGTTTCGCTATAGACCTGCACAAAATCTTTGCCCGCCAACGCGTTGGCGCGTTCAAAGAATTGCTGGACGCGCGTGTATTCGCCGACATTCAAATGCAACAGGTCGAGCGGCGGACGAATGGAACGATAAATGACCGTACGCAGCCAACCGCCGCCGCGTTCGTCCGTTTGTTCCAACGCCAACGTGAAATCGTTTTCGGTCCCGGCAAAATAATTTGCGTTGGTCGCGCCGTCGTGTTCGGCGGTCAAAGAACCGAAATGCAACCAACAAACGCCGATGAAAATATCGGTGAGCGCGACCGCCGATTGCGCGTTCGCAATATCCGCTGCGGTAGGCGTAATGAGTTCCAGCTCCAAGCCAAAGCGCGCGCGTGTGTGCGCGTTCATTTCTTGGACCAATTCCGTCAACAAGGCGCGTTCCGTTTGAACGTCCGAAGGCGTTGCCAACAAGATGCGTAAACGATTTTGGGCGCGTCGTTCGTTCGGCGCGGCAGATGGGGCTGCGGCGTTTTCGGGCAAGGGTGCAGTTTCTGATGACAAGGGGATTATTGTCGGCGCTGTTTCGACATCGCGCCATACACTTTCGTTTATCGGCGCGCGCGCGATGGGCGTTTCAGGCGCGGCGTGAACGGATTCCGGCAATGTGGACGGCGCGGCGCCTGAGGCGAAAGAGGGCGTTGACGGCAGATTCGTGAGCGTGACGCCAAATTGACGCGTCAAAAAGGCGGCGATGCTGGCGGTTAAAATCGAATCGTTCTGCGTCGCTTGATGCAGCGCGGCGGCAAATTCTTCGGGATGGTCGGCGATTACGCGTTTGAAGCGGACATGCGCGGAATCAAAAAGATTGAGCAAGATTTGACGATATTCATCGGTATAAAGATTTTGCCCATTTATCAAAATGAGGCGCTGCGCTTGGATGGCGCGCGCAAGTTCGGTGAGATACGCGCCGCTGTTCAATTCGTGCATAGAGAAAAGATTGCTCGCTGCGTCCAAATCGGCGGTCAGCGCTGTTTCTAATTCGGGCTGCGATGGCGTTAGCGTGGTGGCGCCGCTGTACGCGGAAAGATGCGGCAGCTCTTCGGCGAGCGCGTCTCGAGTCGCTTGCACGTACAAATCTTGCCAAGACGTACCGGCGACGCGCGTCCACGCGTGAATCAGGGCGGTACGCGCGTGCATTCCGGGAACATCGGCAAAAAAGTGTTGGTCAAGGAGTGCGAGCAATGCGGGCATAGATGCGCCTCTCAAAATTTGTCGAATGTAAAATTTACTGAAGAATACAGAGCTGCTTGCGGCAGCTCTGTATGAAAATGGCCGGGGATGGCTTGGGACTGCGGAGCGTTATCAAAAGGTTGCGAAAATTCAAGGGCTTGACCGATTGATTGCGCGAAATGTCAACAGCCCCAAGCGCTTTTATTTGACCCAAACCGGGTCGAATTCGCTAAAAGAATTGTTGCTGATATTAATTTGATTTGAACCGTCTCGATTCATCACCCAGATTTGTTTGCGTCCGGAAACGCTCGACCAAAATGCAATCTGTTGGCTGTCCGGCGACCAGGTGGGCCGTTTGAACCATGGCTGCCCGCCGGGCGTTTTGACGAGAAGCGTGAGCTCATCGCTGCCCAAATCATAGAGATAGATTTGGTCGGAATTGTCGGATTCGGTGGCGACAAACGCAATGGCGCTGCCATCGGGCGCCCAAGCGCCATCATAGGCGACGCCTTTGGTGAATTTTGTGAGAAAGCGAATGTCTCCGCTGGCGATATCTTGAATCGCGATTTGCTGAATGCCGCGCGAATCATTTGGATAAATAATACGGCGTTGTCGGTCAGGCGAATACTGCTCGCGTGCGGCTGCAAGACGATAATACAAGTCGCCCGAAAGTTTGCCCAATTCCGTCCCATCCGGATTAATCATAATGGGATATGGTTTTTCGCCGCCGTAACGGTTCGAGTATAACAAGATGCGGCCCTGACAATTGCATTTTTCGTAATCAATTGGCACGTCCACCAAATTTACATCGTCGGGTATCGGCGTCGCGGTTGCCAATTCGTCTGGCGCAATGACGACAGGCGTGAATGTCGGAAAAATAAAGATGACCCCTTTGGGAGTGGGCGTATAGGTGCCGGTGGTCCGCGCAATGGCCGTTGCTAATTGGGAGCGCGCCACTGCGGTGGCGTCGTTGCCGGGCAGCGCGGTTTCGATTGGAATCTCGACTTGCTCCCCACCGGGCGTTGCGGTGGCGACACCCGGCGAAAAAGGCGTCGGGGTCCCGTTGCGTTTTGCCGCATCGGTTCCGCGCACGACATACGCGGCGGCGGTCAAGACGTTGCGCGGCGGCGGCGTATTGGTGATGATGACATAATGGCCCGGCACGGCGACGAGATGCAGCGTTGGAGCGTTCACTGCCGAACCGCCGACGCCGGATTCCCATGCAAAGAGATTGTCGCCGTCGGCGCGCGGTCCCCGAATTCGCAAAACCAAGTTGCCGCTTTTGAATTGCTGCGCCAAGAGCTGCATCTGCGCTTCGTCAAAAAAGATTCGATTCAAAACGCCATTGCCAAGCGCGCTGGCTTTAAGCGTGCCGATCACGCCCAGAGATTTTGCCAAAGTGATTTGTTCCGGCGTGGCGGTACTCCAATCGGTCCCGATTGGATTTTCGATCACTTCAAATTGCCATTCGCCCGTCGCGCCCAATTTCGTATTGTCGCGTCCGGTCAATTCTAGTACAGCAAAAAGGAGCCGCGTGTCCGTTGGCAAGTTTCGCAAATTGAATTGTAGGATGCCGGTGTATGCTTTGCCTTCGCTTGTGCCGGCAACGATATTCGGGTCAGCGTAATTGACATTGGGGCTTCCGTCAGATACCCAACCGGATAAATTGCCGTTCGGCAAGAGACTAATTTGTTCGCCATCCGACGGCGGAGTGGGAATAATGAGCGGCGCGCTCGTGGCGGCGACATTCGATTTCGTTGGCGCCAGAGTAGGCAAGCGCGTTGTGGTGGGCGACGCGGCTTTGGTTGGCACGATGGCGATTTGCGCGGTTGCCGTCGCCGGACTTGAGCTGCCCGGATTGGAAAATAAATTCGGAAAAAATAATGGGACGACAAAGTACGCCGTTGCCGCGAGCAATAGCAGCGCGATCGCCCACAAGGCAATTTCCAATACGCGATTATGTTGCTTCGACGATGTAACGATGGGAGCAGAGCCAGTTTCAGCCGGCCGGTAAGGCAAGTTTGTCGCGGTCAAACCGCGCCCGCGCGCTGTCGGTTCGTCATGCGCTTCCGAAGGTACGCCGGGAATCAAGACGCGTGAATCGGGCGCCGCTGTCTTGGCGGCGATGGGAGTTGGCTCGGCGCTCGTAGAATGAGCTGTGGCTGAAAACGCGGTCGTTGGAACAGGCGACGCGGCGGGCGCAAGCGGTTCTGCGTTTGAGAATGATTCGGTTGCCGGGCGTGGTTCCGCTTGGGTTTCAGATTCAAAGGCGGACGCAATTTCGCTGGAAGCTTGATTTACGGTGTTTGGCGTGTATGTGATGTCTTGCGGCGCGGATGCTTGCCCGTCAATGGGTAAGGGCGTAGGTTCCGATGGCGCGGCGATAGGCGCGCCAGCTTCGGCGGGAGTTGAAAGCGTCGCAGGTTTTGCGGCGCGTTTTAGATTGTCAGGAATAACCACGCGCTTGGACGTGATCGAACGCGTGGCCGGGCGCGATTCGGCGGTGTGACCATTCGCCGGTTTTGGAGCATTGTCTCCAGACGAGTTAATGGGATTTGGCGCAGTCTCTGCCCCGGGCGTCTTGTTTATTTCATCCATTCAAGAAATCTGTTCCTCGCAAAGACTCGCGACGTCGAGTACAAAGATTGATGTTGGCGCCGTTTGGATAGTAAGGGGCGCGACATGTCAGCTGCTTGTTTCGGAAGCGGGCGCGTTCGCGCGTCCTTTGCCCGATTCGCTCGTATCGTGAAAATATTTACTACTATAGGCATAGTTGGTATGGTCGCGCGCAACGCGATTGATAACGACGCCCAGAACGCGTGCGCCTGCCTGTTCCAGAGCTTCTTTGGCGCGCACAGCCGATTCGCGACGGGTTTGACCGCTGTTGATAATGAGGAGTACCCCGTCAGAAACGCGTGAGAGAATCGAGGCGTCGGCAACCGCCAAAACGGGCGGACAATCCATAATCAATATATCGGAATCTTTTTGTAGCGTTGCGAGTAATTCGTTCATGCTGCGCGAACCGAGCAGTTCGGCCGGGTTTGGCGGCAGAGGCCCCGAAGTAAGCAACCGTAAATTATCGGTCCGCGTCGGACGCGCAAAATTATTCAGATTCTCGTGCGAGAGTAGACAATTGGTTAACCCCAGATCGTTCGAGACGCCAAAAATTTTTTGCTGTGAAGGTTTCCGTAAATCGCAGTCAATCAAAATGGTGCGATAACCGGCTTGCGCCATCGTCACGGCCAGATTTGCGGCAGTAATGCTCTTGCCTTCGCTCGACGTGGCGCTGGTGACCATGATGGTGCGCAGCGGCTTGTCAACGGCGGAAAAACTGATGTTGGTGCGTAGAATCCGATATGCTTCGGCGTTGGCGGAACGCGGATCGCTTGCTGTAACGAGCTTGTCTCCTTTGCCGCGCAGCGTTCCGATTTCGCCGATGGTTGATAATGCCAAAACGCGACTGACGTCTTCTTTGGTTTTGACCGTATCGTCGAGATATTCAATCAAAAAGCCGACTGCCGCAGCCAACAGGATGCCAACGAGAATGGCAAGTCCCACATTCAAAAACAAATTGGGCGCAAAGGGCGTGGTTGGTTTTTCGGCTTGTTCCAAAATGGAAAGCCGATTTGGCGTTTGCGGCGTAATGAAATTGACGTATTGGGTATATTGTTGCTGCCAGCTAGCGATTTGCGCGCGCAGTTGCTCCAGTTGGGCGCGTTTGTCAGCCGTTTCGCGGACACCCGTCGCCGCATCGAGCGAATTTTCAAGTTCTTGGATTTGCTGGTCCGCGCCTTGGATTTTTCCTTCAAGGTCGTCAATTTGTGTTTGAATAAATTCGCGGCGTTTAACAAGTTCTGCGTCGCTGGTAGCAGGTCCGAGCAAACTCAATTGGTTCGCCACGCTGTTGGCAATCAGCGCCACGCGCTCACGATTGGTATCGGTGACGCGAATCTCGATGATTTGGGTGCCCTCGATACGATTGGCATTGACTACAAGGCGCAAGGCGCGGGGCGTGGTATTTAGCCCCAATTCATCAATCACGCCCTGCAGTACGAGAGAAGTTTTGACCAGTTGAACATAGGTTTCTGCCAAAGCCGAAGAGGTTGCCATCTGGCCGGTGCTGGGATTCAATGATTGATAACTATCCCCAACCATGATTTTTGCAGTGGCTTCATATTGATTGGGCATTTGCGAGGTAGCATAAAAACTCGCGGCGCCGGCAATCAATCCGGCAAGAATAATCAGCCATAACCACTTGCGTAGAATCCGCAGATAATGTCGTAATTCCATCGTATTCCTCGAACCAAACCCTTACGCGACACGCGCCGCGGGACGTTTCAACCCTGCGGGAAGGGTGTCATACCGCTTTTTGCGTGCGAGAACTAGCGCGCGCAATGATGCGGCGCTGCCCGCGCAACGTCAAGATTATATGTCAAAATAAATAGGACGCAAAAGATTGCGCGGATTGGATTTAATATGCGCCGTGTCCGCGCAAGACAACCGGGATGGTGCGCCACAAAATAAAGAGGTCGAGCCAAATCGAATAATTGCGGATATAGTACATGTCCAGCCGCACACGCTGTTCATAGGAAATATCGCTGCGTCCGCTGATTTTCCATAAACCGGTAATACCCGGCTTGACGGTCAATAAATTCAGCCGCCACTTGCCGTACAGAGCCGTTTCTTCCATTGTAATCATGCGCGGCCCAACCAGACTCATCTGACCGAGCAAGATATTAAACAACTGCGGCAATTCATCCAGCGAAGTGCGGCGCAAAGTTGCGCCAAGCCGCGTGATGCGCGGGTCAGACTTGAGCTTGTGTTGAGTGTACAGCTCCGTTTGCATGTCGGGATGCTTGGCCAAGATTTCGTCGCCATTGACATACATGGTGCGAAATTTGAAAGCGTCAAAAACCTGTCCGCCGCGCCCGACCACGCGCCGCCGATGCAAAATAGGCCCCGGCGAATCGCGTTTAACGAGCAGCGCGAGCGCTAACAAAAGCGGCGCAAGCAAGACCAAAAGCGTCGCCGCAACTGCATAATCCACTATCGTTTTAACCGTATTTTCCCACAGCGCCAGCCGCGCCTTGTTCATGCTGACGAGCGGCACTGACCCAATTTCTCGAATATGTACGCCGGCGGTAAAAGTTTCAAATAATCCGGAAGAAAGCCGCACTTCGACATTGTTAGAGAATGCATATTCTTGAAAGATTTGGATAATTTGTTGGCGATGCAGCGCCGCGCTCGAAATAATGACGTCTTGGATATTCCATTGCGCGACCAAAGCTTGCAAGTGGTCAAGAGGGCCGAGGACCGGAGTGTTGGCGGCGAGCAATGCGCCGGGAGTTTGTTGGTCGGCGACAAAGCCCAACAGGTCTGCCCCACACGTTGGCATGGCGCGCAATTGTTCGGCAATGGCGACCGCTTCCGCGTCGGCGCCGACAATCAAAGTGCGGCGCGTCAAATAACCGCGCCGTCTCAATTGATAGGCGAGACGCCGCAAGCATAAACGCTCCACCAAGATCGCGCCGAGACCAAACAGCCAGCACAAGACCATCAACCCGCGCGAAACGCGGACGATGGGAAATACAAACGCAAGCACAATCGCCAACGTCACAATTACGGTCGTGGCATTGAACACGCGCGCAAATTCACTGGCGCCGCCCAACAGATATTGCCAATCGTACAGCCGAAACAGAGCAAAGATGACGAGACAGATTGGAACCAAGAGCAGCATACTTTCCAGCGTTTCAATTCGATTCAACGCGGTATCGTCAAAAATAGCAAGGTTAAAATAAAAACGGGTAAGGTATGCCGCCACAAAAGCAATAGCTAGCGCGAGCGTGTCGCCCAACACTAACGCGGCCTGAAAAAGACGGCGTTGGGTTTGATAGCCGATTTTGGCGCGCGGGATTGCGCGGGATTTTTCGATATTATAGATGGACATATTCCCCCGGGTCTTGGTCTAGTTGCGAACGCGGGCGCGGGCGAGCGCATAGACATCCAATAGTTTCGCGACAGCGCTTTCCCACGATAAATTTGTTTCGACAAAGGCGCGTCCGTTCGCGGCGAGCGCCATTTGTTGCGCGGGCGCAGAGAGCAAAGCCAATATAGTATCCGAAAAATCCGCCGCCGATTCCGCCGTCAAGAGGTCGCGGCCCGGCTGCGCGTTCAACGGCGCCGCGACGTGCGCTGTGGTAATGACCGGCGTTTCCATTGCCATCGCTTCGATTACTTTGAATTGCGCCCCGGCCGCATAGACCATTGGCGCAACGGCGATGGTCGCGCGTTCCAAAAACGGACGAATATCCAGCACGGTGCCTGTAACGACAATTTTGCCCTGCGAGCTGTCGGCGCGCGTCTGTAATATGCTTGGCGGATTCGCGCCTACGATGAGGACACGAACCTCGGGTTGTTGCGCCCAAACGCGCGGCATAATTTCGTCAGTCAAATAGAGCGCGGCAGTGAGATTGGCGTGATAACTCATTTTGCCGCTGAATAGAATCGTCGCCGGTTCGCGCGCTGACGTGCGCCGCGAAAAATAGACTGTATCCGTACCGATTGGTACGACATGGACCTGCGCCGTTTTGGGTTCGCCGTTTGACGCCGCCAACGTCAACAGCGCGTTTCGTTCCGCTTCCGAAACCACGACCGTTTGCGGAAATTCTCGCACTAGCGCCGCCTCGTAGGCGCGCGTGCGACGATATTCCATGCGCGAAATAAAGCGATTCAAAAAACGCGCGCTGTACGCGCGCGTTTGTTCAAACAACGCGCTGATGCAATCTACGCTATCCCAGACTAACGCATGGGCGGCGGTTGTTCTGACTGCACGCGCATAACGGGCGCCGCGCAAATGTTCCACATGAACGATATCGAAAGCCAATTGCTCAACCTCGCGCATCCAGCGCCGCGCGAGCGTTGGCTGCCACGAATACGACGCTTGCAGCGGAATTGACGTTGGCAATCCGCGCATCGCATTCCAGAGCGCGCGTTGGGTGGAAAGCGGTTCGGCTGTAATTTGAATATCCAGCGCCGCGAGGTCTTGAAGCGCATCGCGTTCCGCCTGATTGCTCCAGAGCGTGTAAAGGCGCACGCGATGGCCGTTTTGCGCTAGCGTTTTGAGAAAATATAAAGAGCGTGTACGGATGCGAGTCGGAGTATAAGGAACTAGAAAAGCGATGTTCAATGGTTACATTGTTCCCGTGTCAATAGGAATTCAATACCAGAACAAGTATAGCGCGATGAATGAATCCGTCAAGTGATTTTTGGGGGTCGAGTTATCAATCGTCTTTCAGTTCTCGTTTTGATGCGGATAGACCGCATCCCATGCTTGATAACGCGTGCGCCACGCATACGCGGTTTCAACCGTCGCGCGCCCTTGCCGCGCCAAGCGTTCCGCAAACGCGTTGTCGCCGAGCAGCGTGTTCACGGCGTGGGCAAATGCCTCCGGCGTATCGGCAAGGAGCGCGTTCGCGCCGTCGTGTACGGCGATGCCTTCGCAGCCGATAGTGGTTGTGACCAGCGGCAATGCGCGCGCCCACGCGTCCAAAATTTTGACGCGCATCCCGCCCCCCGCGCGCAGCGGCACAATGAACGCGGCGGTCTCTTGGAGAAAAGGCGTTGTATCCGCAACATAACCGGTGACGACAATGCGCGCTTCGTTCGCCGCGAGCTGTAACAGCTCGCGCGCGGGCCGCGCGCCAATGACAAAAAATTTTGTCTGCGGAAACCGTTCCCAAACGCGCGGCAAGACCGTACGCGCAAACCACACAATGCCATCTACATTGGGTGGATAAAACATACTGCCGACGCAGGCAATATGCTGCGCGTGCGGATTGCGCGTCACGGGTTGAATTTCGGCGGGGTCAATGCAAATGGGAATAGTTAAAATTGGCGCGCGCGGCGACGCATTGGGCAGTTCGAGCGCGCGGCGGTCTTGCTCGGTGACCGTAATAATTTGGTCAAAAGCCCGAATCATTTCCGCTTCATGCCGTTGTAACAAGCGCGTCTCGCGTTTCAGCAGCCAGCGTTTCGGCGGCAAGGTTTCATTTTGCGCCAGACGATGAACGATGGTCCAGACGGCGTTGTGTTGATCCAAGACGCGGCGCGGCGCGCGGTACGCGAGCGCGTAATGCGCGGTGGACAGTTGATCGGCATGAATAGCGTCAAAGTTTTGTCGCGCGGTGATTTGTTTTAACGCCGCGTGCATGGACGCGAGCTCGTCGCGGATAACCAAGAATGATTTTTGATAGAGCGCCGCCAGAGCCAAATAGCGCGCGTCGTGGAGCCGCGAGCGTGCGAGGGGAACCGTATGCACGGCGTGACAAAAGGAACGCAAATGCGTCACCGCCGCGTCGGGATCATTGGCGCGCGTATGCGTGACCAAGGTGACGCGATGAAATTGCGCCAGATAGCGCAACACATAATAGCTGCGTACTTTGGGCCCCGCGTCCAAAGGATAGGGCAGCACATTGGATAAAAACAAAATGTCCATGCAATAAAAAAACAAACGGCGCGTCCGGCGCGCCGTTTGTTTTTAGCCGTGAAAAAATTTAGCGGCGCATTCGCAAGACGAAGGTAAATACGAGTACGACCACCAACAAAAGGACGACCGGAACAATGGCTGCGATAAGCGGCGTCAAGGGATCTACCGTAGCGAGCGCGGCGGTATCGTCAGTTTTTTCAAGCGGAATTCGTGTGGCGGTGGGACGCCGCGTCGGTTCGGCAGACGCCTCTATCGTCCGCGTTGCGGTTGGTTGCGACGTAAGGGTTGGGAGGGGTACGCGCGTTGCGGCGGGCGCATCGGTAACCGCTTCGGTGTACCACACTTGATAGGATTCATCCGGCGCGCCGGACAATTGATTGCGACTGCGTGTGGAAAATACGACGTGCAGCCGATTGCCGTTGGAAATAAACACATCGGGGAATTCGATGAAATTGCCCGCTTGATACAATTCTTGCGGCGCGCTCCAGCGTGCGCCATCCCAAGTGAGATGATACAACCCGGGCGCGGGTTGGTCTTTGCTTTTGCGGCCCACGGCGACGAGATGCACGATGCCGGCGGAATCATTGGCGACGGCGAAATAATCGTTGCCGGTGGCTGGATTTGTGGCAAACAATCCGGGAATAGCTTGTTGCTCGCTCCACGTTACACCCCGGTCGGTAGAGATTTGAAAAAAAGTTTCGTCCTTGACGCCAAAGTTATAAACCAACACGAGCGCGTTATTTTTGTCCACCGCCAACGCGGGCTGCAAAATATCGGCATCGGTCAACGCCAGGGCATTGGGCGTATCTTGCCAGATGTCGCCGTTGGATGCGGAAACATTTATTTCGATGCCATTTGTATTGGTTTTGATAGACCGCGCGCGCCAGAGCGCATACAGCGCGCCATCCGCGCCGCGCGTCAAACGCGCGCGCGAATTCTCTAGGGCGTTTTCGCCGACGATGCGCGTCATGTCCCACGCCGCGCCGCTGTCAACCGATTGATTGTAAATGACCTGGCCAGTTTTTTGCGTAGAATCTTGTTCTTGCCACAGCGCATGCAGATTTCCGTCAGCGCTCGTCAAAAATTCGCCAGTCACGGCGGGTAAGCGGCTGAGCTGCAGCGGTTCATTCCAATTATTGACTGTGGTGGCTTTTTCGACCGGGGCATCGCTTGCCCAAACTCCGCCGCCTGCGCCGTACAGCAGATGCAAAAGATTTCGCCCATCCAATCGCAAATCGGCGTGTCTGCCGCCGATGAGAATATCAATCGGCCGACTCCACGCGACTGCATTTTTTTGCGTCAGAAAAATAGTATCTTGATTGTTCTGCGTCAAAGTCCAAATGACGGTGATAATGCCGTCATCGGTTACGGCGACAGAGGGATACCAAGAGCCGGGCAGCGCGCCCGAAATTGGCAGCGGGCGACTCCATTCTCCGGTCGCCGCGCCGCTTTGCGCGAGCGTTTGTTGAGGGCTTGCTATCAAGAGCAGCGCGCAAACGGCGCCGAATCCCGCCGTCAACGCCAAAGCAATGGCTGAACGAAACCGCATATTGAAAAATGAAACTCCTCAAATAGATTGCGCCAAGACGAGGCGTCCCGGCGCGGGTTGATTCGCGTGCCGATGAATTGGCGTCACGACGCTGCCGTCGGCGCGCAGCGTTGATAGATTTGAATGGTCTCGCGCGCGCAATTTGCCCATGAATAACGCGCCGCCCACGCGGGACCGCGCGCGCGATAGTCTGCCAAGCGCGCGGGATTGGTCAACAGCGCGGCGAGGTTGCGCGCCAACTCGCGCGGGTCATTTACCTCTGACAAGAGCGCGGCGTCGCCCAATACTTCGGGCAGACTCGCGCGATTCGAAGCGACCACTGCCGCGCCGCACGCCAGCGCTTCTAACGGCGGCAAGCCAAATCCTTCGTCTAACGATGGAAAGACAAAAACGGTCGCTAAATTTAGCAGCGCCGCCAAATCGGCATCTGTCACGTTTTCCAATGAACGCACTTGCGCTTGCAAACCGCGCGCTTGGATATACCGCGCGAGTTGCGTTTGCCACAATCCATGCGTCCACACCAAGACAAGCTCATGGGCGGCGCGCAATGAAGCGTCGAGCGCGGCGTATGCCTCGACCAGACCGCGCGCGTTTTTGCGCGGCGACGTTGAGACGAGTCCCAACAAAAAGGGTTTATGCAAATTGAATTTTGCGCGCGCTGCAATTTTTTCCATTTCCGGCAAAGGGCGGAACGTGTCAGCCAAGCCGGTATAGATGGCGCTGACGCGTTCCGGTGGGATGCCAAAACGCGTTTCGATTTTTTGTTTTGAATAACGCGATACCGTAATCAAATGGCGCGCGTGTTGCAGCGCCGCGCGCGCCGCCCACCGATTATAGAGATACATGCCGTAGCGTTTTATTTTTTCCGCCGCGCCGAGACCTTGCCATGACGGACGTTCGTCCCAAAAAATAATGTCGTGCATCGTAACGACCGCAGGACAGGGCAACCAACGCGCGCTGGTGTTGGCGGTGAAATGAATCACCGTTGCCGCCGCGCGTTTGGCGGATTGCGGTACGGCGCATTGTTCGCGCCAAATTACGCCGACGGCTGGCGCGCGCGTTGGCGCGATGATTGACTGGAATTGCGGGTTGCGGTCAAAAAAATCGCGCGTTGGCGCGCGGTCAAAATAAACAAGATACGAATGGGGCGCGTCCGTTTGCGCCAGCGCGCGCAGCAATTGTTCGGTATAGCGTTTGAATCCGCCGGGTTGGGGATGCGATGCCGGACGCGCGTCAATGGCGATACGCATGAATCAACGACAGGCGCGATAAACTTGGCGAAAGCTTGCCGCTTGTTTCTCATAGCGCGCTTTGTCGGCTTGCTGCAATTTGGCGGCGACTGAATATAGGACCATTTTGCCGAGCGCGGACGCGACGAAAATTCCTTTGAGCGCCGCATATTGCCACCGCGCGCGATGTTTTTCAAAAAAGAGTAATTTGCTTTTGTACAATTCGCTTTTCATTGCCGCCGATGCCTGCGCCGCGCTTGCGCCGCCATAATGGAGGACGCGCTGCGCCGGACTGTAGCGGATTTGCCATTGCGCTTGGCGCGCGCGAAAACACCAATCGGTTTCTTCGGTGTACATGAAATAGCGTTCATCCAAGCCCCCAATTTGTTCCAACGCGTGCCGCCGCAGAGCCAGGCAAGCGCCGCCAACCCAATCCACATTTCCGCCGCTTGCATCGGGAGGATAGCTTGGATAATAACCGCGTCGCAAGCCGCGCGCCACGCCGAACGCCAACAGCGTTTCGTTTCGCAAATTGGGAAAATCGGCGCCGCCCGCTTGATAGGTACCGTCGCGATTGAGAATCATGGGTCCGACTGCCGCCGCGTTGGAATAATCTTCCAATTCTTGAATCAGACCGTCGGCTGTGCCGGGGAGCAATTGCGCGTCGCTATTGAGCAGTAAAATATATTTGGCGGCGCATTTTGCAAAACCTTGATTGTTGGCGCGCGCGAAACCGACGTTGGTCGGATTCGCAATGAGCTGCGCCATTGGAAATTGCCGCTGCACCATCAAGGGCGAGCCGTCGGTGGACGCGTTATCCACCACGATCACTTGGAGCGGCGCTGCGCGTACGGTATCAAAGACAGATTGCAAACAGGCGCGCAGCAGTTCGCGCGTATTCCAGCTCACAATCACAATCGAGAGCGCGGCGGAAAAACTATTTACTGTCATGCGCGGGCGCCGCGGCGGACTGTTTCATGTAACTGAGGGCAAGCATGGCGCCCGTCAACAGCCAACCGTGAACGGCAAAATCAAAACCGGGGATTCCGATGTTGTACACAAACGGAATATACCAATCGCCCAAACCCATCGCAAAGAGCGTGCCGACAAAACCGCCCAACACGCCATAATTGAAACCGCGCAAAAAGCCCGAGGGCATTTGTTCGCGTTGCTCCCAACCCGTTCGGAAAACGCTGTACAAGAGCCATAGAAAAACGCTGATGCCGACAAGCCCCATCTCGGCAATAATATCAATGTAATTGTTGTGTGAAACCCATGCCGCGCCCGGATAATAAAATTGATAAAAAGGTAAATAGCCCGCGGGTCCTGCGCCAAAGATGATATTGGTTTTGGTGAGCGTCAGGTCAAAGATGATGATGCGCCAAATCTCGAACCGATTTGAATCTGAGGCGATTGCGTCGTTCCAAACATAACCGAAATAATAGTCTGCGCGTGCGAAAACGATTGCCGCGCCCACAATGAGCAAAACGAACAATAATTTTCGCGAACGGAAAAAAGTCAAGAATAGGAGCGCCACGATTGCGGGCATCCATCCTGAAAACCACACAGTATTTTGTCCCGCATTAAAGAGGAACCATAACGTCGCAATGCTAACCAGCAAAGCGCGCTGCCACATTCGCAGCGACTGATTAAAATAAACTTGGCCAATAGTTAGCGCGACAACCCATAACGGATAGGACGCGCCCGTTTGCAGCCGAAAATCGCCAAGCGCAAGGCGCGTACCCAAAATGCGCTGCAATACTTCGGGCAGCGCCACCAAGAGCATGAGCGCGAACACTAACTTGAACCATTTCTCTTTACGCAGCACGTTCGCAGTCATTAACATTACGGCGGGCAGCAAGATCATCAAAGTCACGCCGCCGATTTGAGCAAACGTAAAACCCAATTCTGTTTTCGCCCAAATGCCGCGTCCGAACAAATTGGGATTCAACAGCAACCAACTATACGGCACGGACAAAATCGCTAAAACGATAAACAAAAGAATCGGTAAAACATAACGGCCCGGCGCCAATTGCACATTGCGCTTGACCAACATGGAGAGCGCCCAAATCAGAACGATGATCGCCGATAGGATCAAACTTGCGGGGATATTGGTAAGGGTGCCGGTAGGGATGGTAAAACGCACAAATAACGATGTAAATAAAATTGCCACTACGCCCAATTCAAGGCGGTACATCACCAGCCCCACCATGATCACGAACAAGATGATCAGGATGCCCAGCTCGAGCAGGGTACGGCCGCGAAATGCTTGGTACACGCCGCGCAAGCCAATGGCTGCCGAAATCGCAAGCGTCAAAAGGACCAGAACCCACTTGCTCCAATTGATGCGGCGCAAGCTGTCTGTATCAATGCCAATGCGTTCCAAATTTTGCTCTAACATATTTGAGAGGATGCGGTTTGAACCACGACGCGATCGAGTTGTTCGCCGATAACAGTCCAATCGTATACGCGGCGCGCTTGGGCGTATGCATTCGCGGTCAAGGTCGCGCGCAGCGACGGATTTTGCAACAATTCCAAAATGGCGTCGGCAAACGCGCGCGGCGTGTCGGCAATCAATAAATGTTCCCGATGGCGCACTTGTAACCCTTCAGCGCCTTTGCTCGTCGCGACGACGGGCGTGCGTAAAGCCATGGCTTCTAAAATTTTCAAGCGCGTCCCGCCCCCTTGACGCAGCGGCACAATGCAAAGCGCGCTTGTCTTGACCAATGGCTTGACGTCCGGCACATATCCCGTGAACAAAACGATATTATCTGCGGATAACTCTTTTTGAGCAACTTGGTCTGCGCGTCCGGTGATTCGCAAGACCACGTTTGGCGCGTGGGCGCGCACCAAGGGCAGCGTCTCGCGCACAAAAAAACGCATGGCATCTTGATTGGGCGCAAACGTCAGCGACCCGTTGTAAATCAATGTGTCGGGTATCGCGCTGCCCGTCACCGCATCAGCGGCGGATACATCCACGCCATTGGGGACGATGTGAATTTGCTTGGCTGGCATTGTCAGCGCTTGCGCCAATTCTCGTTCGCGCGGCGAGACCACCGTGAGCGCGTCGAATTCGCTTGCTAACGTCCTAACATAATTTTGAAATTTCCACCACGTCAAGCCGCGGCGGATGCGATGGAAACCGCGCGCTTGCTGAAAGGGGTCGGCAAAGACACTCGCTTCAATGTCATCCAAAATTTTGCGCGGTCCATTTATTTTGCGCGCGTACGGCGCCATTGCCAATTCGCCGACCAGAATCACATCGAACGCGGTCTGTGCGACGCGCGTTTGCACGCAATTTGCGACTGCGGGGTCAAACGTCTCTATGACCGAACGCGGCTGTGGCGAGAAAAGCGCGCGCACGGCGCGCGCGCGCTGCGGGATAAATATTTTGCGGGGCAGGGCGCTAATGTCGGCGCTGTAGGCGCGCAAGGCGTCCAACTGCGGCGGCGCTTGCTCCGCGTCGTACAACGCAATCAAAGAAACTTGATGCCGCGCCGCCAATGCGCGCAAAAGGTAAAACGTTCGCTGCCGCGCGCCATTGTCGGCGGGAAAGGGAAACCAACTGGCGAGATAGAGAATCTCAAGACGTTTGTTCACGCGTTGTAACTTGGCGCCAAAACGGCGGCATGTTTTTTTCAACCTCGATGGCGTGAAAATTTTGGCTGGTGCGCGCGCCCACGCGTTTAGCCCACGCCGCCATTTCCGCGATACCCGTTGCAAGAGGCGTTTGCGGCAAATCGGGAAATAAACGATGCAGTTTGGAGTGGTCTGAATAGGCGAACTTGACTTCGTTGCGCGCGTCAACATGACGCACGCGCCCCGGCATGTCCATCGCTTGGCACACGACCTCTGCCAATTCATTGACGCTGTAATGGGTGTCCGCGCCGACATTAAAGATTTGATTCAATGCGGCGGGCGTTTGGACGCACCGCGCCAGCGCCGGAATGATGTCGTCCACAAGCGTAAACGCGCGCCGCTGTTCGCCGTCGCCAAAAATGATCAAGTCCTCGCCTTGCATCAAGCGATTCATGAAAATACCAATCACGTTGCGGTATTTGTCGCCGATGTTTTGACGCGTGCCATATACATTGTGCGGGCGAAAGATCACATAATCCAAACCGAACATTTCATGGGACGCGCGCAAGTCATTCTCGACCGCCAACTTTGCAATGCCATAAGGGTCTTCGGGCTGCGGCGTCAACGTTTCAGTCATTGGCAATTGATTTGCGCCATAGACCGCAATCGAAGAGGTGAAAACAAAAACGCGCACGCCCGTATTCACCGCCAGATTAATCAGATTGACGCTGCCGATGAGATTATTGGTATAGTTAAAGCGTTTGATGAAATGGCTCAACCCTTCGGCGGCATAGGCGGCGAGATGATAGACGTATTCAAAACGCCGCGCGCGGAATAATGTTTCCAATAATTCGTGATCTACAATTGAACCTTGAACAAATTCCGCGCGCGGGTGGAGATTTTCGCGGAAACCGCCGCTCAAATCGTCCAGGACGGTAACGTCAAAACCGAGCTGTTCAATTAAAAATGCGGTGAGATGCGAGCCGATAAATCCGGCGCCGCCGGTGACAAGAACACGCGTCATGGTGAAATCCTCGAAATTTTCAGAACGGCGGCGCGCCAAAATGTCCGCGCACAAAATCGAATAGACCGCGCGCCAACGCGTCCCGATGTGTTTTTTTGTGTTTCCAGCGCGGGCGAATACTCCAACTCGACAGGGTTCGCAGATGGCGCAGCCATGTCTTGGTCAGAGCGCGCCATCCCACCCGATGTTTTTGGAGCAAGAGCAGCTCGTTGCGCGCCGAGAGATAGGTCACGCGCGGCGAAGGTTGATAATCGCGCTGCACGCCTTTGTGCCACAAATGCGCGGCGGGAACAAAGATATTTTCGTAACCCGCTGCGCGCGCGCGGACGCACCAATCCACCTCTTCGCTGTAAATAAAAAAGGCCGGGTCTATCAAGCCGATATTTTCCAATACGGCGCGCCGCGCCAAAATGCCGCAGCCGCACAGCCACTCGACCGTTTCGATATTTTGATATTGGCCCGTGTCGTCTTGATTTTGACCGCGATGATAAAAACGCCAATCCGCCGTCCGCAGCCCACCCGCCGATTGAATGACTGTCGGCTCGTCGAAATGATAGACCAACGGGCCGACAAAACCGTTGTGCGGACGCGCTTGCGCTGCGCGCAGCAATTGTGAAACCATGTCGGGCGCAACGCGCGTATCGTTATTCAAAATCAAAAGATAGTCGGCGCCGTGCGCGAGCGCGTAACGCAATCCGACATTGTTGCCTTCTGCATAACCCAAGTTCGCGCCATTTTGGAGATAGATGCACTGCGGATACGCGCTCCGTACACTGTTTTCCGTCCCATCCACCGAACCGTTGTCAACGACAATGATTTGTTGATTGGCGTAATCGGATGCGCTCAAAGACTGTAGACAATCCAACGTCACATTGCGTTGATTAAAGGTCAAGACAATGATATAAACGCGCGGCGCGTCAGACATTCTCGCTGCGGACCTTTCTTGGCGCGCCAATCTGATGATAAAGTTGAACCAATTCTTCCATATCTTGTTGAAAGGCGCGCGGCGGCTTTGTGTTTTCCGCGAGACGCGCCAGCAAGCCCGGTTCGTCCAATACACGGCGCATGACGCGCGCGAGGTCGTTCACATTTCCCCGTTCAAACAACAAACCATCGCGCTCGTCTGTTACTACTTCGGTGATGCCGCCAATGCGCGAACCCAGCGCCGGACGTTTCGCCGCGAACGCTTCAAAGATCACGCGCGGCACATTCTCATGCCATACGGACGGCACAATTACCACATCCAATTCGTTCAACAACTTTAGCGTATCGCGATGCGCGTATGCGCCGCGCAAAAAAACGTTGGGCGCTTGGGCGAGGCGTTTTAATTCTTGCGCGTAACGCGCTGAAGCGTTCAAATTGCCGTGTACCGTCAAGGAAAATTTTTTCGCGCCGCGATAGGTTTGATTCAACTTTTGAAACGCGCGCAGCAAAATATCCACGCCTTTGATGGGCGCAATTTGTCCGAGATAGCCAAAGCGGATTTCATCACTTGCGCGCGGCTGCGCGGTCGGCGGTTCAAAATCGGCAAGGTCAAAGAAATCCAATTTGTGTACGGGCAGCGTGTCGGATAAACCATTGCGTTTGTGCATTTCGACGACCCAATGCGTGAGCGGCGCGAGCGCGTCCACACGATTTAATGCCTCGATGCAAACCCGCTGTCGTTCACGCAAGAGCGCTAACGTATTGGGCGCGTCAAAACGCGCGCCGAGCCATGGCTGCGCGGCGGCGGTGCGCCAGAATGTTTGCGCCAGACGCGGGGCTTTTTGGTCCAGCAAGCGAAACGCGCGGCGTTCATCGGCAATACAGCGCATACATTCGACAGGTTCGGGACCCCAACACAACGCGCCATCCCCGCGCAAGAGTTGTAACGTCGGACAGAGAAACCAAAAATCGGTCAGCGTGACGACGGTTGGAATGTGATGCGCGAACGCGACTTTTAGGGGCGCAACGCCCATCAAATAACCGCTGATGACATGGACGACATCCGGTTGGAAAGTTTCCGCCAACGCAGCCAAATTTTTTTCGAGCAGCGCGTTTTCAAAATGCAAGAGCGCCGTCCGCTGCGCCAAACTCAAAGCGTAACGACGCACCGCTACGCCTTGATATTCCTCATCGCGCCAG
>JAJVIA010000020.1:21193-33931 GCA_022072245.1 Anaerolineae bacterium | reverse complement strand
CGGCATCGTTGAATCACGCGCGGTTGCTATTTTAGAGCAGATTCCGAATTGATTAAGAAAAAGACCTTTCGTGGTTTTGTGCGAACGGCGTTCGCGAGAAACCCGAAAGGTCTTGTACATCAAACCCAATTGGAATTCGCTCTAAAAAAATACTCCGCCAATTTTTTCTATTTCACTTGGCTCGAGTCGCCAAAGACGATGGGCGTGTCGAAACGATCCGCCGCCGGATTGTCGGCGTTCACTGCCTTTTCGTCCGGCGTCACATGCACCGGCGCTTCGGGAACGTGAATCCCTTGCCCAAAGACCGGTTCTTGGGTGAAACGGTCGGTCACTTCGGTTTCGGTTGTCCCGTGCGTCGCGGCGTAGGACGCATCGGCTTCGCGTTTCTTGCGCCCTTCTTCCACCTGATTGCGTTTGCCCGACATCCATTGATTGAGACTGCGGAGTCCGCGCGCGAGACCGCCTTGCACTTCGTCTGCCGCGTATTTACTCGTTCCCTGGACTGTGCCGGAAAAATCGGACGACTGCGCTTTGGCGATGGCATTGTTGACGCCTTTTTCCACATCGCGCCATGCGGAGGTCAATTGCTGTTCGATTTCTTTGCCGCGCGTCGAAGTGCGCGCCGTATTGAACAGCCCTTCGATTTGTTTGCCAAACTCGCGCAACTCATTGGGCAGACTCGGTTCCGGCGGTGTGGGCGCCGCGCCAGCCGGATTTTCAGTTTGCGCTTCCGCTTGCGGCGGAACGCTTTCGGTGCGAATTTCTTCTGTACTCATCTCTTTACTCCTGTTTGTGGTCAAGCGTACGGTGCAAGATTCCAAAACCCATGCAACGCCATACGGTGCGTTGACAACAAATACTACGATTGATTTGGCGACGCGTTACACGGCAGCGCGTGAATGGGCGCGCGATTTTTTTGTTCTCGCGCGCCGCTAACCCTCGATGATGCGAAGGGTCGCGCTGTCTTGGGCGCGCTGTAACGCGTTTTCCGCGTACGCAAAGAGCGCCAAATAATCGGCGCCGTCCGTTTGCGACAGGTGCGCGACGCCCGCGCGCACGCGCACTGGTTCGGGTTTTTGTCCGACATAAAATAGCGCGGCTTCCAACACATTGCACAAACGCTGCGCCGCCGCCGCGCCGCCGCTGCCGCCCGTTTCCGGCAGAATAATCAAAAACTGCGCCGTCTCGGTGCGCCCCACCAAATCCACCATGCGAATACTGCGGCGAATCAAACTGGCGACATCCATACAAATCGCGTCCGCGCCGCGCTGACCGTGACGCTTGACAATCGCGTCCAGATTGTCGAGCGCAATGAGAATGACCGCCAGCTCGTGTTGATAACGCGTCGCGCGCGCTCCTTCGTAGGCGAGCCGATGCAAAATGTACGTGCGCGAAAACAAACCGGTGGGCGGGTCGGTAATCGCCAGCGTTTCGAGCGAAGTGGGTTGCGGCGCGCCGGGCGAATCCGTTTGTCCGCGCGCAATGAGACGCATCAATTGTTCGCGCACGCGTCCGATTTCCAACGGCGCTTGCAAACATGCTACGCCCGCCAGCGCGGCTTGCAAAACGCGCGTGCTTTCGGCGGTATTGTCGGTGATAAATAAAATTGGAATCTCTTTGGTCGTTTGCAAAGTGCGGAGCGTGCGCGCAATTTGCAAACCGCCCGCGCCCGGAATGTTTAGCCCCAATAACACCGCGTCCGGCCGTTCGTCCAAGGTGCGATCCACCACGTCGAGACCGTCCTGCACGCTTTCCGCGCGATACCCCAAATCGCTAATCGCGGTTTCCAATGTGCGCCGCGTGAACTTGTCGCCGTGCGCGATGAGAAACCGTTTCACTTGTCCTGCTCGCTTTGTCGCCACGCCAACGCAAACGCTTCTTCTTGTTTGCGGGTTTCCAATAATCCATCGAGCCGCTGCGCGCGCAGCGCGCTCAAAATTTCCCTGAACGCGGGCCCCGGCGTCAAGCCCAGCGCTTTGAGGTCGTTGCCATTCAGTTCGGCATGAACTTGCCGCCATTCCGCGCGGTAACGATCCACAAAAGTTTGCGCTTGCGCGGAATCGGTTGCAATCGCAAACACCGCGAGCGCGGCATCGTCAAAGCGTTCCAACAATTCGACCACGCGGCTCGGCGCGAGTTGGGGATTGTTCAATTGGCGTTCCAATAAGCGCAGCGTCACCACTTGGACCAAAATTTCATTTTCGTCGTTCGTAAGTTTCAAGCGTTTCGAGAGCGCGCGCGCTTCGGACGTGCGCAAGCGGTACGCCAAGACGCCCAAATACAAAAGCGGCGTCGGCGCGTGCGACTCGCGCAGCGCGCGAAATTTTTCCGCGAGCCAGTTATCGGCTTGGAGCGCAGGATGCAAGTGCGGCAAAACGCCGAGCGCTTGCAAGCGCATGAGCGCGCGTTCCGGCTCTTGCTCGTTAAAAAGCAAATCCAATTCGTGCCGCACGCGCTGCCCGCTGACCTGACTCAATAAATTGCGCGTGTCGTCAATCAATTGCACCGTGCGCGGTTCGATGTGAAACCCAAAGCGCTGCTCGAAACGCACCGCGCGCAAAATGCGCGTGGGGTCTTCGATGAACGATAAATTGTGCAGCACGCGAATCAAGCCGCGCATCAAATCTTGTTCGCCGCCGTACGGGTCGAACAGCGCGCCATAGCGTTCGGGGTCGAGACACAGCGCCATCGCGTTGATGGTGAAATCGCGGCGGTGCAAATCGAGTTTGATTGAACTGCGTTCGACGTCCGGCAGCGCGGTGGGATATTCGTAAAATTCAGTGCGCGCCGTCGCAAAATCGAGATGCAGCGCTTTTTCCTCCAAAAGCCATTTCGCCGTGCCGAAACGCGCGTGCGCATGTACGCGGCCGCCGTACTGTTTCGCCAATGCGTGCGCCAATTGAATCGCGTCGCCTTCGACGACCAAATCCAAATCGAGATTCGCTTCGCCAATCAATAAATCGCGCACAAACCCGCCGACGAGATATGTCGAATAACCCAACGCGCGCGCGGTGTGCGCGGCGTTCTGCACCAGCGCGAGCAAATCGCGCGGTAGCGCGCGCTCTAACCGCGCGGCAAATTCCGCGTTGCGCGCCGGCCGCGTTTCGTCGGTGTACAGTTTCAATAAATCGGTGCGCGTGACAATGCCCACAATCGTGCCGTCTTGGACCACCGGCACTTGGCCCAAACTGTGCCGCGTCATGACGCGCTGCAAATGTTCCACCGAATCGTCGGGCGTGACGGAAAGCGGGTCCAACATGAAACGCGCGACGGGCAATTTTTGCAGCTTGTGATGCAGCGCGCGGTCAATCTCGCGTCGCGTCAAGACGCCGACCAATTTCTTTTTCTTGGCGACGGGAAATCCTTCGTGACCCCAACGGCGCGCCAATTCGGCGGCTTGGGCGATGCTCAGGTCGGGCGCCAGGACATGCACGCCGTACGACATGATGTCTTGGACCGTGCGCGCGGAACGCACTTTATCTTGCAAGAGCGCCAACAATTTTTTGTGCTGCGTTTTCAAACCACGCGAATGAATCAGCGCCGCCGCCGCCGTCGCGTGACCTCCGCCGCCGAACGCGCGCGCAATTTCGGCGACGTCAATGTTTTCCGATTTGCTGCGCGCCACCAATTCGATTTGGCTGCCCATCTGCACGAGCAAGAATAACGCGGCAGGGTCGTACACTTGCATCAGCTGATGCGCGAGCGTCGAAATTTCTTCGACGTACGTTTCGACGCGCACGGCGGCAATGACAATAATTTGGCCGCCGATTTCGTGCGTCTCGACGCGTTTCAATAATTGATAATACAGCGCGCGCTGTTCTGCCGCGAGCGGTTGATGTAAAAATTCGCCGATGAGGTCAAGCGACGCGCCCTGTTCCATCAAATAGGCGACGGCTTGCAAATCGCGCGGCGTGGCGCCGCTGTAGGTGAACGAACCGGTATCTTCGTAAATGCCGAGCGCGAGCAGCGTCGCTTCGAGCCGCGTCAAGGGCAGATTTTTTTCGCGCAGCGTTTCGACCAACAAGGTCGTCGTCGCGCCCGTTTCGCCGCCGCTGTATGTGGTGCGTTCGTCGAGCGGGCGGCTCAGCGGATGGTGATCCACGATATGCACTTGCGGCGCGTCGCTCAAACCGCGCGCCGACGGTAGCGTTTGCGTGTCCACCAACAACACGCGTTTGAATTTGCGGCGCGGCGCTTGCTCTTGCGGCGTAAAGGTGAACGGTTCGCCGTACAAAGTCAGGAACGCGCTGACGTTGCGATTCAGACGGCGCGGCAATAGCGCTACCGCGTTGGGATACAATTTTTTGGCGGCGGCGAGACTGGCGAGCGCGTCCAAGTCGGCGTTTTCGTGCGTCAGGATGGCATCCACGAGCGCCATTCTACTTGGGATGCCGCGCGCGCGCAAGATAGCGGCGCGGCGATGCAGCGCGCCGCGCCGAGCAATGCTATAATCTGCGGCGATGGATATTTTTTACGATGTCGAAACCAAAGAATTGTTGGATTTGACGCTCGACGACCAACCGGCGGCGATTCGGGCGCTGCATCTGGCGGTCGGCGTGACGTGGTGCGAATGTCACAAAGAGCAGATTTTTTACCGCGCCGATTTGCTCGGCGACGCGTTATTGGCGCACGAACGGCTCATCGGTTTTAGCATCAAACCTTTTGATAACGCGGTCGTGGCGTTCAATTATTTTGCGGCGCGCGCCGAACTGCCGCCGCTGCCAACCGCCGCGCGCCGCCGCGCCGCTTCCGCCCAACACGCGGCGCCGCCGCTGCCAGAGACGCCGGAAGATTTCAAGCGGCTGCTCGATGGGCGCAGCGTGGATTTGCAATTGGATTTGGAAGCGCGCGTCGGCTATCGCCTCGCGTTGAACGCGTTGGCGCAAGCTACGCTGCGGCGCGAAAAACAAGGCACGCCCGCGCTGGCGGTGATTTGGTATCGGCTCGCCGCGCAATTGAAACAGCGTTACGCGTACGCGCTGCGCGAGGCGAGCGACCACGAAGGCGCAGACCGCGCTCAAGAGTTGGGCGCGTATTATCAAAAACGGTTGGAGCATTATTGCGGCACGGACGTGCAGCTCGTGCGGCAACTTTTTGAATACGGCGTAAAAAATCGGCGCGTTTTTTTTCTCGACGTCGAAGGCGAACGGCGCAACGTCAAAGTGGATTGGCGTTGACGCGGCGCAGAACCGACGCCGTTTTTTTTATGCGCGCGCGTTTCGGAAAAAAGATTGGGCTGGGTATAATCACTGCTCGCGCGCGACGCCCATGCCAGACGTGTGTTGGGCGGCGATTCATTTGCGCTTAATCTCGCGCGCATATCATCAACGCTTGAACAGATTCAACGGAGGAGAATTCGTGAAGAAAATTAGCGTACTATGCGGCGCAATCATTTTATTGATGGCGTTCTCGACTGTGGCAATGGCGCACGCGGAAATGAAAAGTTGCACGCCCCCGATCAATGGCATGGTGGATACCGCGCCGGACAAGGTTGTTTGCACCGCATCCGAAGCGATGGACCCCAAGGGCTCTTTGCTCGCCGTCTTTGACGCGATGGGGATGCAAGTGGACAAAAAAGATTCTGCCGTAGATTTGAACGACCCGGACCGCGCGACCATTTCCGTTTCGCTCGCTTCTGATATGATGGCGGACGGTGTGTACACGGTCAAATGGACGACGCTCTCGGCATCCGATGGCGACCAAGCTACCGGCGAATTCAAGTTCACGGTGGGGCATGGGATGCACATGTCCGAAACGCCCATGGCAACGGCGACGGATACGACGATGCATCCGAACGGCGACCTCAGCGTCGGCATGGCGACAGTAGACGGCAAAGAAATCACTTTGAAAATTGTTTCGCCATTAAAGGATGCCGAGGTGCCGGCGGGTATGGTCACGGTGCAAGCCGCGCTCGACGGGGCGACGCTCGGCGAGAATGAATCGCATTTGCATTTTTACGTGGACGACAATCTCGCGCTCATGAGTCGCGGCGCGCAAACGTCCGCCGATCTTGAAATCAAAGAGCCGGGCGAACACAATATCAAGGTGACGTATTCGGATCAGGCGCACGATGATTTGATTCAGGTTTTTGTGCGTGTGATGGTCGTCGCCGCCGCGCAATCCACCGCCGCGCCGACGGCGACAATGGAACCGACAATGCCGCCGCCAACTCAGGCGCCCGCGCCGACCCTCGCGCCGACCGTCGCGCCGACGGCTGAAGCGACGACGCTGCCGACTAGCGGCAGCGACAATAATTTTTGGTTGTATGCGTTTCTTGCAGGCATCGGCGCCGGGATCATTGGCGCAGGCGTACTGGCGGCAGTTCGAGCGCGCCGCTAGAAAAAAAGACCGCGGGAGGGCGCGCGCCCTCCCGCGGGCGTACGCCATGTTGACATTTGAAAATATCCCCGTCTCTACATTCTGGGCGGCGCGCGTCGCGCACGGCGGCGTCTTGACCGGACACTGGGAATTTGATTTGGCGCTATTTCTCGTTTTGATGGCGGTGGTGGCGTATTCTTTTTTACTGCCCGCCGACGCGCCGCGCGGCATCGGACGCATTGTTATCTTTGCCGTTGCCGCGCTTTTTTTTATTGGCGCGCTCGCGCTGGCGGCGCTCGGTCTGCGTAACTTGTAAAAAATTTTCGCGCGTAAAGGAAGCGAACGTATGTGGAAATGGTTTCTGGTTCTTGGTCTCGGCGCGCTTGGCATTTTGCTTTCAGCCCCGCCGCTTGCCGCGCAGACGGATGCGTCCATTCGAATCCTCGAACCCGGCGACCGGCGGAATGTGCCGCTCGGTTCAAATCAAGTCGTCGTCGCCATCCACGGCGCATCGTTAGCGGACGGTTACAGCTGGCAGCTCTATTTCGACGGCGTGCCGCAGGGCGTGATTCATTCTGGCATGACCACCACATTGAGCATTGACCGCCCGAATGTGCTGCGCCGTTTGAAAGCGGTCCTGTATGACCCGCAGGGCGGCGAAATTGCGTCGCACGAAATTTTTATTGTCGGCGTCAAGATGGAATCGCAGGCGGATGTCTTTAATCGCAGTTGGTTCGTGCCGTTCATGCTAGTTTTTTTTAGCGGTTTGACGCTCATTGTTCTCCTCAGTCTCCGCATCAAGCTCTGGCACCGCATATGAAAAAAATAATTTTTCTCTTGGCGCTCGCGTCAATTTTATTGGCGCTGCCGCGCGCGGCGCTCGCTCATGCCGTCGTGTACGTGTGCGCGCCGCGCATTGGCGCGAATCTGCCGAAACCGCCGTCGCAAATTGTTTGTATTTTTGACGGCCCCCTCAACAACAGTCAAGTGACCATGACCGTCGTGGGCCCGAATGGCGCGCGCGTGGACAAGCAGGACGCGCATCCCTTTGAAGGCGATACGCGCAGTTACGCCATCTCCCTCGACACTGCCAAAATGGAAAATGGGATTTACGAACTCGCTTGGGCGGTGCATGATAATTCGGACAACACTACGACGAATGGCACGGTGCAATTTGGCGTCAATACGGTTGTGCCGCCGACGCCGACCGTTTTATTGGTAGGGCAGGTGATTGTTACGCCGAGCGCAAGCCAAAGCGGCGCCCAGACCGCGTCCGTCGCAAATGGAACGTCGGAATTGGTTTCGCGTTTTTTGATTGGCAGCGGCGTGATTCTTTTGGGCGCGATGGGTTTTTTATATTGGCGCACGCGCAAACAGAATTCTGAAACGGAATGATGATTTGCAGACAGGTCGGGAAATGAAACAAGGATTGAGAATTATTGTCGCGCTGGGCTTGGCGCTTTTCGCCGTCAGCGCGGTTTCGGCGCACGCAAAATTGACGCGCGCGACGCCCGCGCCGAATTCGGTATCCAGCGTCGCGCCAACGCAGGTGCAATTGTGGTTTGACGAACCGTTGGATTTGGCGTTCAGCGATGCGCAGGTGTTGGACGCAAATCAAACGCGCGTGGATCAAGGCGTGTTACAGCCCGTTGTCGGCGACGCCCAGTCCGTCATCATCCCGCTCAAACCATTGAGCGACGGCAGCTATACCGTGCTGTGGAAAGTCTTGTCGTCGGCGGACGGACACATTACGCGCGGCGTGTACGCGTTCGGCGTCGGCGATGTGGCGGAACTGCCGACCGCGCCAATCGCGGCGGGCGAAGCGAGTACGCCGAATGAACTCACGCCGTTGAGCGGCGCGGCGCGTTGGTTGACGCTGTTGACTCTGCTCGCGCTCGCGGGCGCGTTTATTTTTCGTCCGTTTTTATTGACGCGTTCGCTGCATGACGTGAACGCGAACGAGACGACGCGCCGCGCCGCCGGGCAACGCTGGCGTCAATTTGTCTGGGTTATGCTCGCGCTGTGCTTGCTCGCCAATCTCGCGGAATTATTTGTCCAGACAAATTTGGTTGCCGACCAGGTGAGCGTCAATGCCGTCCTCGGCGTTTTGTTTGCTTCGCGTTACGGCTCTTTGTGGCTGGCGCGCGTCGCCTTGATTTTATTGAGCGCGCTGGTCGTCGGCTTGGAAACGCGCGGAAAACAAATTCCTTATGCGGACGCGGCGTTGATTGTTTTGGGCGCGGCGGCGCTCTTGACGCGTTCGCTCAACAGTCACGCCACCGCGTCGGGCAATCTTTCGGTGGCGGTATTTTTGGATTGGCTGCATCTTTTCGGCGTCGCCGTGTGGATTGGCGGCTTGTTTTGTCTCGGTTGGCTCTTGCCGTTTGTGTGGCGCGCGTTGGACGAAAATCAACGCGGCGCCTGGATGGCGCGGCTCGTTCCGCGATTTTCACTCCTCGCGCTGCCGGCGACGCTCGTTATTTTTGTGACGGGCGTATTCGCTTCCCGGCAGCAAATCCCCGCGCTGGACATTTTACAAACGCGCGCCTTGCCGACGCTGCAAGCATTGTCCGGCGACGCGTACATCAATACGCTGCTCGTCAAGTTGGCGCTGTTTGCGGCGCTCCTCGCGTTCGGCGCGTTAAATTTTTTGTGGGTCAGCCCGCGTTTTCGCCGAGCTGTTTTGGAACCGCAAAAAAGCGCGCGTCTCTTTTCGCGTTTTCGCCTAACGGTCGGCGCCGAAATTTTGTTGGGCGCGGCGACTATATTTCTCGCGGGCATGTTGACGCTGACCGTGCCGCCGCGTTCCGCGCCGGAACAATTCGCGCCCGCCGTCGTCCAAGCGCCGCAAACGAAACCGGTTGCATTGGTCGGTTATCCGACGCCCGCCATTCGCGTCGTTTTGCAAATCGGCCCGAACCCTGACGCGCCGACAACTTTTGACGCGTTGGTGACGGACGCGCAGGGCAATTCATTGCCCGACGTGCAGCGCGTGATTTTCAATTTCATGTATTTGGAGGAGGATGCGGGCGCGCAAAATGTGAACGCTGAACCGCGCGCGGACAATCATTACGCGGCGGAAGGTCAATTGCTGCCGTTGGAAGGCATGTGGAAAATTCGCGTCACTGTCCGCCAAAAAGGCGCGGCGGATGTGAGCGTTGATTTGCCGTATTATATCAAAGCGCGCGCGGCGGCGAACGCGGCGGCGTCCGCGCCCGCGGCGCAAACCGTTCTGCAAAAATCGCAGCAGGCGATGAACGCGTTGACGAGTTTGCGGATGCGCCAACAGTTGAACGACGGCGCGGGCAATCTCGCGCTTTCGGATTACGCGTACCAAGCGCCCGACCGCACGCGCTTTGCGATTCAAGGGCAGGGTGAATCTATTGCGATAGGTTCACAGCAATACTATCAAGACAAGAACAGCAATTGGTTCGCGCGCACGCGCGTCGAACCGTTTGCGTTTCCCAATTTTACTTTTGCGGATACGGCGTTACGCACGCGCGAAGGACGCGCGGATAAAATCAACAATCAGCCCGCGCAGATTTATTTGTTTGACACGCTAAATACGAGCGGCACAGAAAAAATTTATTACGCGTATTGGCTGGATGCGGACAAACGCGTCGTACAAGTGGGCATGGTGACGGCGAGTCACTATATGATGGAACAATATAGCGACTTTGACGATCCCACCATCAAGATTGTAGCGCCCGCGAATGTTCAAGTGTTGCCGACAGTTGCGCCGGTCGCGGCGACAAACAACAGTCCGCTCAGTTCCGCCGTGCAGGGCAGCGGGCGGCCGCGCGGTTTTATCACCGGCGATTTAGAAGGCGACGGCGCGCTCGTGATGGTCGTCGTCGGCGTAATTATTTTGTTGGTCGGCACAGGCGGCAAACGGCCCGCCAAAACGCGTTGGCTCTTGCTCGGCCTCGGCGCGGCGGCGATTTTGTTGGGCGTCGGTCTGTTTATTGACGCGGTGAACGGGATGCAGGCGGCGACCCAAAATGCGCCGGTGAACGTTTCGCGCGCGGCGGCGGGCCAACAAATTTACGCGCAGTATTGTCAGACCTGTCACGGCGAAAAAGGATACGGCGATGGGCCCAGCGCGGCGAGTTTGCCCGTCCAGCCCTTTGATTTGACGACGCACGTTTTGCTGCACGACGAACAATATCTGCACGCCGTCATTTTGGATGGACGCGGATACATGCCCGCGTTTGGCGACCGTTTGTCCCAAGACCAGATTTTAGATTTGATTGCATACACCCGTTTGCTCGCGCGCAACGCGCAGCAAGCGGGCCCGAACGCCACGCCCGCGCGGCCCGGCTTTACCCCGCAGCCCTAGCGCGCCAAAGGTTAAATGTTTTCCGCGCTTTTTCGCAAAGCATATCGCGACGTTACGAAACGACGCGTGCGTTCGCTGCTCACGCTGTTGGGCATTCTCATCGGCGTTGGCGGCGTCGTCGCAATTGTTTCGACCGGCGAAAATTTGGCGCGCGCCCAACAAGCGGCGTACGCCAACGCGTCGCAAAACGATATCGCCTATTGGGTGTGGAACGCGCCCGCGTCGCTTACGCGCGCAGTGGAGGAATTGGACAATGTGCGCGCGGCGGAACTGCGCGTGGATTTTTTTACGCGCTGTCGTTGGAATCAGGACGGCGCGCCCGTCGCGCGCGATGTATATTTGCACGGCGTCGCCGCTTTTGAAAATCAGCGCCTCGACCAAATTACTTTGCGCGCCGGCCGTTTTCCCAAACCGGGCGAAGCGGCGCTCGAAGAATCCGCGTTCGCGCCGTTGGGACTCAAATTGGGTTCTGAAATTACTTGCCGCGGCAATGGCAGCGAACCTGACCGCGCGTTTACGCTCGTCGGCGCGGCGCAGACGCCGAATTATCCCAACGCGGCGCTGCTCGATTACGCGACGCTCTATGCGCCGTCGGCGGACGTGATGCGTCTGCTCGGCGCGTCGGGCGCAAACAGTTTGCTGCTCCAAGTGAACGACATGACGCGCGCGCGCGATACGGCGCGCGCGGTGACGCAAACGCTCGACCGCCGCAATATCCAACATGGCGCGCCCACGCTGCGCGACCCCCAAGCGTATCTCGGCAAACGCGAACTCGACGCGCTGCTCGCCGTCCTGACAATTTTTTCAGTCGTCGGTCTCGTGACGAGCGGTTTTCTCGTCGCCAATACGCTCGCCGCGATTGTGACCGAACAGGTGAGCCAAGTTGGCGCGCTCAAAGCGTTGGGCGGCACGCGCGCCCAAGTGATGTTGGTCTTTTTGTTGGCGGCGCTGCTTTATGGCATCGTCGGTACGGGCTTGGGCTTGCTCGTCGGCGCGCTGGCGAGTTGGCAGTTGATGTTGTATATCGGCGGGCTGTTGAATCTGCCGGTTGATTTCCATGTATCGTTGTTGGGCGTCGCGCTCGGCATCGTCGTCGGCCTCGGCGTCACTTTGTTGGCGGGTTCTATTCCCGCGTTCGGCGCGACGCGCATCCCCGTAAAACGCGCGTTGGAATCATACGGCATTACGCCGACGTACGGCGCGGGACGCATTGACCGAGCGCTGCAAAAAATTGTTGCCTTGCCTCCGCTCGCGGCAATGTCGGTTCGCAATCTCGCGCGGCGCAAAGCGCGCGCGTTGGTGACAATGCTGGTTATTGGCGTCGCCGTTGCAACGTCGCTTGCCGCGCAAGCGGTGAGCGTGACGGTGGACACGGCGATTGACGATTTGTTTCGCACGTATCGCGCGGACGCGTGGCTCTGGTTCGGCGAATACGTGGGCGACAATATGCGCGCGGCATTGTTGACCGTGCCGGGCGTGCAGCAAGCCGAAGTCTGGTCCCTGCAAGATGTGTGGGTCACGCGCGCCAGAGAAAATTCGCGCGAGGCGGCGCGCGCGCGGTTGTGGGGCATTCCGGTGACCTCGACCTTGTACGAGCCGCAAGTGGTGGAGGGTCGTTGGCTGTACGCGGACGAAACGGATGGCGCGGTGATTTCGACCGATTTGGTCCAAGCGTTGGGCGCGCAGGTCGGCGATGAAATCGCGGTGAATCTCGGCGCCGCGCCGCGCAGATTTCGCGTGGTTGGCATTGCGATTGACAATTCGGTTTTTCTTGGCTCGCAGGTCGCGGGCAAAGTGTTTGTGCCGGAAACGGTTGTGGCAAAAATGCAGCGGCGCGAAGGGTGGGCAACCTTTTTTGCGGTGGGGTTGGCGCGGCATGATTCCGATGAGGTGGACGCGCAGCTCGATGCAATTTCCCAAAAATTCAAACGCTATCAAATGAGCAGCGACAGCGCCGCGCGCCAAGTCCAAGGCGCCAAAGAACAGACGCACATTCTCACCATCGCGCTCGCGGCAATGAGCTTGCTCATCGGCTTCATCGGCGCGCTCGGCGTCGTAAATACCATTACGCTAAATGTTTT
>JAJVIA010000020.1:0-21093 GCA_022072245.1 Anaerolineae bacterium | reverse complement strand
CTAAAAAATTTTACGCGTTGCGCGCGGTTTATTTTCCTCCGTCGTAATACTTGGCGTAATCCCCCACCAATAAATACAACGGCGGTTCGTCTTCTTGAATCGTCGGAAAGCGTCCAACCGGTTCATAAAAAAAATTGTCGGTATGGTCGTCGTTCACCAATGAAACTTCGCCGATGAGAACTTTTTCGCGCGCGCCCCAAAACGCGTGATACAAACCGGTCGGCAGCGTGATGCTTTCGCCGGGCGTCAGCGTCACATGCGCGCCCGCGCGCAAAGTGCGTTCCACGCCGTCCGTGCTGACGGTGATGGGCGTATCCGCGAGTTTGCCGTCGGGCGTTGAATTGTAAAGTTGAATGACCAAATCGCCGCCGCCGCGATTGATAATGTCCTCGACCTTGACCTTGTGCATGTGCATCGGCGTAACCTGATTCACCTGCGCAATCATGATTTTTTCCGCGTACAATTTTCCCGCGCCGCGTTTCAGATTTGCCGCGTCGCCGTTGCGGACGGTGAATAGGAACAAGCCCTTGTTGGCGAAATCACCGCCGCCAAAATCGGTAATGTCCCAGCCGAGCATGTGCGCCGCGATTTCGTTTGCTTCCGGTCCACGCTGTCGCCATTCGTCCGGCGTCCAATACGCGAACGGCGGCAAATGAAATTGATGCTGTTTGAAAAACGCGTCGCCTTGCCGCAAGCTCGCGTTGATTTCGGAACGTTTCATTTTTTTCTCCCGTTTCGCATTGTGTGATTCGTTTCTCACTCGAATAAACTGCGGTTCGCCGTTGCGGGAACGAGGACGCGCAGCGCGCGCGGCTTGATTGAAATATAAAGCGGCGTCGAGCCGACCGGTTCCGCGTCCAGATGCACCGGCAATTCCGCGCCGCGAATTTCAATCTCGCGCCCGCGCAAATGTTCAATGTCCGGCTGTCGGCTAAAAAAACCTACGCCCAGCCGTATAAAATGCCACGCCGTATGCAGCGCATTTCCGCCGTGAAAGAGCGTGACGTCGAGCAAGCCGTCGTCCACGCGCGCATCGGGCGGCAAGCGAAACAGCGCGGCGTACAGTTGCGCGTTGCTCGTAATCGCAAAGAGGACGCGGCGTTTATAGCGCGCCCCGTCAACCGTGACCGTCACGCGCCGCCCGCGATAGGCGAGCGCTTGGCGAAACCCGACAAAAATAAAAAATAATTTCCCCCAGCGCCGTTTCGCCGCGCGCTGCGCTTCCACCTCGCGCACGATGGCGGCGTCGAAACCCGCGCCGCTGAACAATAAAAACGCGCGCGGCCCGAATGTGTCGGCGCCTTCACCGCCTTGCGCGATGCCAATGTCCACCCAGCGCGCAGTCGCGTTCGCTTGCAGGGCTGCCGCGCGGGGCATGTCGTGCAGCGGCAAACCCATTTCGAGCGCCCACACATTCGCCGTGCCAAAAGGCAAAACGCCCAGCGCCGTTTGCGAACCCAGCAAGCCGTTGAGAACTTCGTTCACCGTGCCGTCGCCGCCCACCGCGAACGCGGCGTCCCAATTTTCCGCCGCCGCTTCGCGCGCCAAACGCGTCGCGTCGCCGCCGCGGCGCGTCTCGCGCGCGGCAACCTCCCAACCCATTGCGCGCAATGTCTCAAGCGCCGCCGTCAATGCCGCGTGGCGTTGGTTCATGCCAGAAGAGGGATTATGAATAATGACTGCGCGCATACGGCAGCGCCGCGAAAACCCGACGGCTATTTGATGAATTTTGGTTTGGAGCGCCAGCCCTTTTCTAACGCGCCAGTTTCCGCAGCGCCGCGAGATTGCGTTTTTCGTCCCTGCCCGTGCCGTCCGTCGGCGTTTCCAATAGACCAGGGATATCCGCCAGCCGCGGGTCCGTCAAAAACGCGCGAAAACCGTTCTTGCCCACCGTCCCTTGTCCGATATGTTCGTGTCGGTCCACGCGCGACCCCAGCGGCGTTTTGCTGTCGTTGAAATGGACGACCTTGAGCGTTTTCAAGCCGACGAGTTTGTCAAACGCTTTCATCATTGCCGCGTATTTTGCGGGCGTGGAAAAATCGTAACCGGCGGCGACGAGGTGACACGTGTCGAGGCACACGCCGAATTTTTTTTTGTCGCCCATTTGTTTGCGAATCGCGGCGAGGTGTTCAAATTTGTAACCGATGTGATTGCCTTGCCCCGCCGTGTGTTCGATGCAGGTAATGCATTTGAATTTGTGCCGCGCATAGATTTGGTTCAACGCTTCCGCGACGCGCGCAATGCCCACGTCTTCGCCCGCGCCCATGTGCGAGCCGGGATGCACCACGAGATACGGCGCGCCGAGGCGGTCACAACGTTCCAATTCTTCGGCAAACGAATCGCGCGATTTTTCCCACAGCGCTTGGTCGCTCGTGGCGAGATTGATGAGATACGACGCGTGCGAGACGACCGGATGAATGTCGCATTGGGACAAATTTTGTTTATAGCGCGCAATCACTTCATCCTTGAGTTCAAACGCTTTCCACTGATTGTTGTTTTTGTTGAAAATTTGAATCGCATCGCATTTGAGCGCGACGCCGCGTTCGATGGCTAAATCAACGCCGCCCGCGATGGATATGTGCATGCCGAGACGCATCGAGAGACTCCTGTATTGGCTCAAAGATTCATCGCATAGAATTCAATGGCGGAATAACGACCGCCGCCTTCAGAGCTCTAACCAAACTCCAATCCCGCGTTCGCGCGCGCGCGCATACACCAAAGGCGCGGTTGCCATGTCATCTATGGCGAGTCCGAGATTGCACGTCATTGTAATTTCGTTTGCGTTTTCGCGTCCCCGTTTTTTGCCCGCGACCAATTCGCCGACTGTGGCATAAATCGGCGGCATGTTTTGAAAATAGCCCAGCGCGCGATAATGCTCATACTGCGGCACATCGTCGGTGCAAAATTTATCCGCCTGTTTCAGCGCGTCGGGATGCCAATACGAATCAAAATCTACCAGCGACGCGAACGCGCCCGCGTTCAACCAATCCTTCTGTATCGTCGCGTGCGGCGTATGCAAAAGCGGGCCCGCCGTCACCGCCAAGTCCACGCCGTCCACCGCGTCGCGCGCCGTCTTGGCGATTACGGTTTCCAGCCCAAAATTTTCGCGCGCAAAATTTGCCAGCCGTTCCGCTTGCGCCGTTACCGCGTCAAAGACCGCCACCCGCCGTAACGAAAATTGTTCCGCGAGCGCCTGTAAATTGCTCGTGCCTTGAACGCCGCAGCCCAGAATGCCGACGGATGAAGCTTCCGCGCGCGCCAGATATTTCGCCGCCACCGCCGTCGCCGCGCCCGTTCGCATCGCCGTTATCCACGTGCAATCCATCACCGCCAACGGAATGCCGGTTTCGGTATCGTTCAAAATCAAAAGCCCCGTGATGTACGGCAACCCCCGCTTTTGATTTTCAGGATAACCGCTGACCCATTTCACCCCCGCCGCGCGCAGCGCGGGAATGTACGCCGGCATCGCGTGTATAAAAGAGTCCGGCATCGTGTGGATGCCCGGTTTGGGCGGCATCTCAACGCGCCCCTCCCCGTGTTCACGAAAACCGTTTTCGACGGCATCAATAATTTCGCGCATTGTCACGCCGACGCGTTCGACATCTGCGCGCGAGAGATAGAGAATTTGCGTCATCGCGTCACCCCTAATGCCTTTCCTACTTTTGCAAACGCTTCGAGTCCTTTATCTAAATCCGCTTGCGCGTGCGCCGCGCTGATCATCACGCGAATGCGCGCTTTGCCTTGCGGCACTGTCGGATACTTGATGGCCATGGCAAACACGCCATGCTCAAATAGCGCGCGCGAAAAATCCGTCGCAAGTTTCGCATCGCCGAGCATGACCGGCGTAATCGGCGTTTCGCTGACCCCCGTATCAAAACCGAGTCGCTGCATTTCGGTTTTGAAATAACGCGCATTGTCCCACAAGCGATCCACCAATTCGGTGGATTCCTCTAAAATATCCACGGCGGCGAGACACGCGGCGGCGTCTGCGGCAGGGACCGCGCTGGAAAATAAAAACGGACGCCCGCGCTGCCGCAGCCATTCCACAATCTCTTTTTTCCCCGCAATATAGCCGCCCACTACGCCGAACGCTTTCGACATCGTTCCCACTTCCACATCCACGCGCCCGTGCATCCCAAAATGATCCACGATGCCCCGCCCGCCGCGTCCGAGTACGCCTTCGCCGTGCGCGTCGTCCACCATTAGCATCAAGTCGTGTCGTTCCGCCACCTCGACAATCTGCGGCAGCGGCGCAATGTCGCCGTCCATCGAAAAAACCCCGTCGGTCACAATCAGCGCGCGGCGATACGTTCCCGCGTTCTGTGTAATCGCGTCTTCCAATGCTTCCGCGTCATTGTGCGCGTACCGCGCAATCTTTGCGCCGCTCAAACGCGCTCCGTCAATGATGCTCGCGTGATTCAACTCGTCGGAAAAAATTACATCCTCTTTGCCGACGAGCGCGGGCAGCGTCGCGCCGTTGGAATTGAATCCCGATTGAAACGTAATCGCCGCTTCCACGCCCTTGAACGCCGCGAGCCGTTTTTCCAATTCGACATGCAGCGCCAAGGTGCCGGCGATTGTACGCACCGCCGCAGGGCCCACGCCATATTTTTCAATGGCATCGCGCGCGGCTTGTTTCAAACGCGCGTCGTTCGCCAAGCCCAAATAGTTGTTGGAACAAAAATTGAGGACGCGCTTGCCATCCACCACGAGCCACGCGCCTTGCGGCGAATCAATCGTGCGGATGGCGTTGTAGAGATTTTGTTGCTTGAGATTGGCGAGCTCTTGCGTGAGCCAGTCGAGTTTTGTGGACATGGTTGAGCCCTCACCCCCGGCCCCTCTCCCAAAGGGAGAGGGGAGATTATTGTTTGATTAGTCTCGACCTCTCCCAGAGTGAGAGGGGAGATTTCTGTTCGATTATTCTCGACCTCTGCCAAAGGGAGAGGGGAGATTGTTGTTTGATTAGTCTCGACCTCTGCCAAAGGGAGAGGGGAGATTGTTGTTTGATTAGTCTCGACCTCTCCCAGAGTGAGAGGGGAGATTGTTGTTTGATTATTCTTGACCTCTGCCAAAGGGAGAGGGGAGATTGTTGTTTGATTAGTCTCGACCTCTGCCAAAGGGAGAGGGGAGATTATTGTTTGATTAGTCTCGACCTCTGCCAGAGTGAGAGGGGAGATTGTTGTTTGATTAGTCTCGACCTCTGCCAAAGGGAGAGGGGAGATTGTTGTTTGATTAGTCTCGACCTCTGCCAAAGGGAGAGGGGAGATTATTGTTTGATTAGTCTCGACCTCTGCCAGAGTGAGAGGGGAGATTGTTGTTTGATTAGTCTCGACCTCTGCCAAAGGGAGAGGGGAGATTGTTGTTTGATTAGTCTCGTCACGTGCGAAATGCGCTTGGGCGTAGTGATGAATTCATTCGTGCGATGCGCGAATTTTGTGGGTAATATGATCGAGGCGCTGAAACGCATCGCATGTTACTGTGAGCGCGTAACGCGAGTGAATATAAGGGCATGGCGAATTTCTAGGGAAACAATACTACCTTGCCGCTGTCGCCGCTCATCATTGTCTCGAACGCTTTTTGAAATTCTTCCAATTTGAAACGATGCGTGATGACGGGTTCAAGATTCACCGCGCCGCTGCGTAACAAGCCGCGAATTTCGTACCACGTTTCCCATAATTTGCGGCCCGCGATGCCGTGAACGGTGATGCCTTTCATAATCACCAGATTCGCCAAATCGAGCTCAAACGGTTTCGAGGGCAAACCGAGCATGACCGCGTGACCGCCCGCTTTGAGCAGACGCAATCCGTCGCGAATCGCGCTCGGCGCGCCGGACATTTCCAATAAAACATCCACGCCGTCGCCGTTGGTGTCGTCCAAAATTGTTTTTACCAAATCGTCGCGTTGTGGATTCAACGTCAAATCCGCGCCCATTTTTTTGGCGAGGTCGAGACGATACGCGGAAATGTCGCTGGCGTAAATCGCGCGCGCGCCCGCGGCTTTGGCGACCGCAATCGTCATTACGCCGACGGGCCCGCAGCCCGTCACCAAAACTTTGCGCGCGACGACGGGCGTTTCCAACGCGGTATGCACCGCATTGCCAAAATTTTCTTCGAGCGCGGCGATTTCGGGCGGCATGTTCGGCGGATTGTGCCACGCATTCGCGGCGGGCAGCGCGACATATTCCGCGAAACTGCCGTCGCGGTCCACGCCGATAATTTGCGTGTTGCGACAAATGTGCGCCATGCCCGTGCGACACAAATCGCAAGTGTGATCCACAATGTGACTCTCGGCGGAAATAAAATCGCCGACCTGAACTTCGGTCACTTGCGAACCGATTTCGACCACGTCGCCGCAAAATTCATGACCGATAATAATCGGCGGCTTGATGCGGTTCGCCGCCCACACATCCCAATTGTAAATGTGAATGTCGGTGCCGCAGATGGACGCGGCGCGCGTGCGAATCAAAATATCGTGGGGCCCAATTTGGGGAATCGGAATGTGGACGAGCTCGAAACCGGGGCCAGCGGTTTGTTTGACGACCGCTTTCATCATGCCTTGCATAAAGGTTTCCCCTCCATAGTGGGATGCCGCAACGAATCCTTGACGCGCAGCGGTTTCGTCGCTCGAAACGAAATTATAACATACCGCGCCAAAATAAAATCGAGCCGCTGTGCGCGACTCGATTTTGTTGGCGCCCGATACGTTTTGTCCGTTCCGCAATTTTGCAAGCGCGCTGCGGGCGTCTAGCGCAAACCGGCAAACAAATCTTTTTCTTTGCGCGGCCGTTTTTGCAAACGGCTGGCGGCGAGAATGAAATGTTCCTCGTTCCATTCCATGCCCGCGTTAGCCCGACGCCAGCGCGTAAAATCTTGCGAATGATGGCGCTGACAAAACACCGCGCGCATTTTCATTTCGGAATACGGCGATACGTCGAGCGCCGTCGTCACCTGGTCGTCCGGCACACCGGTCAGCCCGTGCAAATTCCAGCGCGCGATAATGCTTTGCGGCAGCACCGCGTAATACAATTTTTGCGGCGCGTACGCGTACAACCCATCGCGCGCGTGTTGCGGAAACGCGCCGCTGTCGCCCGCGGCGTAAAACGCGTCGCGCGTAATTTGATTGACCAATGTCTGGTCGGGGTCGTCCGCCGAATCCGGCGGCGCGTACGTCACCAGCACTTGCGGTCTCACTTCACGAATCAGGCGCACGAGACGCTCTTGCATCAGATTGATTTGCGACGGCGCGGGGCGCGGCGCGCTCTGGTCGAGACAGATGCGATTGATGCCCGCCGCGCGGCACGAGCAAAGCGTTTCGCGCGGTTCGGTTTCGAGCAGCGTCAGCGCCGGGTCGTGACTGCGCGGCGTTTGTCTGGGCGTAAATTCGCGCGCGACAGTGACCAAGGCGACGCGCACGCCTTCTTCGGCATACTTTGCCAACATTCCGGACGGCCCAAACGCCTCATCTTCGGGACGCGCAAACACCGCCAACAGCGCGAGTTTCTCGCCGGTGACGGAATGTTCCAGCGCGCTGATGCTGCCGGGATGAACTTTTTGGCGTTCCATGTTAAGCGGCGCGTTCGACGACTTGATTTTCCTGTTTCAACGCTTGGGCGATTTCTTTGCGCGCCGCGCGAAAACGCGCCAGCAGCGCTTCTTCGGATTCTTTGGAAAAATTCAACGTCGTGACGCTGCAACGCGCGCAGCCGCCGCGTTCTACATATTTGCGCGCGTCGCAAGTGACGCAGCTGTTGAGCCGCACCATCATCAATTGAAACGCCAGCGCGTCGGGATGCGTTTCCGGCAGCGCTTGGATTTCTTGTACCAATTTTTTCCACTTGGGTCCGCGCGCGTTTTGCAACATGCGCGTAGCCCAGTGCGCGTAAAGTAATTCTGTCCGATCCATTCTATTCTTGTGCTCCCTCGCCTCTGTGGGCGACGCTTTCGCTTGTATAGTATCATCTGAACTTGGAGGTTGACGTTAAAGTTTGATAAGACTTTTGCGCGGGATTTCGCGTCTCGAAGCGCTGCGCGCCAAGCAAGCGAATACGTCGCAAAAATTGCGTACCGTGCGAAAAAATCAACCCGCGTTGATTGCATGGCGCAAGCGCAAGCGCGCCGCTAGCGCGCGGCGATTTGAACACGCTTGCAAACTGCGGTACAATGCGCGCCTTGATTTTATATACGCGCACCGGGAGATAAAAATGACGCGTGAATTTTTCAATTACATTGACGGCAAATGGATTCCTGCCGCAAGCGGCGAAACGCTTGCCAGCCACAATCCCGCGACGGGCGAATTGATTGGCGCGGTACCCGCGTCCGACGCGCGCGATGTCGCGCGCGCGGTGACGGCGGCGGCGAACGCGTTTGAAAAATGGCGCAAGACGCCCGCGCCGCGCCGCGCGGAAATTATTCACGCCGTCGCGGATTTGGTTCGCGCGCGCAAACAGACGCTCGGCGAATTGTTGACGCGCGAAATGGGCAAGGTCTTGCCCGAAGCGTTGGGCGACGTGCAGGAAGCGGTGGACATGGGCATGTACATGGCGGGCGAAGGACGCCGCTTGAATGGCTTGCTCGTGCCGTCCGAATTGCCCAACAAATGGGCGATGGCAGTGCGCGACCCGCTCGGCGTCGTGGGTTTGATTACGCCGTGGAATTTTCCGATTGCGGTGCCGTCGTGGAAAATTTTTCCCGCGCTCTTGACCGGCAATACCATCGTCTGGAAACCGGCTGAAGATACGCCCGTCCTCGCGGTCGAGTTTGTAAAAATTTTCGAGGAAGCGGGTTTGCCGCCCGGCGTTCTCAATTTGGTAACGGGCTATGGCGTACCCGCGGGCGCGGCGTTGGTGGAACATCCGCAAGTGAAAATGATTTCGTTCACCGGCTCGAATGAAATCGGCAAACAGATTGCGGTGCGCGGCGCGCAATTGGGCAAACGCGTTTCGTTGGAATTGGGCGGCAAGAACGCCATTATCGTTTTGGACGATGCGGATTTGGACCTCGCGCTCGACGGCATTATTTGGAGCGCGTTCGGCACGAGCGGTCAGCGCTGTACGGCGACGAGCCGCGTCATTGTTACGCCCGAAATTCATTCGGAACTCGCGGAACGCGTCGCCGACCGCGCGTCAAAATTGCGCTTGGGCAATGGTTTGCTGCCGACGACGGACGTGGGTCCGCTCATCAATCGCGACGCGGTGGACAAGGTGCATCAGTACACCGAGCTGGGCGTGAGCGAAGGCGCGGCGCTTTTGGTGGGCGGCGCGCGCGGCGTCGAGGGCGATTTGGCGCAGGGCCATTTTTACAAGCCGACGGTGTTTGACCGCGTGACGCCGACGATGCGTTTGGCGCAAGAAGAAATTTTTGGCCCGTCGCTGGCGATTCTCCGCGCCCACGATATTGACGAAGCGATTCGGCTCAACAATGGCGTCAACTTTGGTTTGTCCGCGTCCATCTATACGTCGAACGTGAACAAGGCGTTTGAAGCGATGCGCGACCTTACGACCGGCATTGTGTATATCAACGCCGGCACGATTGGCAGCGAAGTGCAATTGCCGTTCGGCGGCACGCGCGGCACCGGCAACGGTCATCGCGAAGGCGGCGGACCGCCCGTCCTCGACGCGTTCACGGAATGGAAATCTATTTACGTGGACTATTCAGGAAAATTGCAGCGCGCGCAGATTGATACGGATGCATTAGTGCAATAGTGCGATGTGCAATAGTGCAATGGTGCAATGGTGCAATGGTGCAATGGTGCAATGGTGCGATGGTGTGATAGTTGGACTCGAGCGTTTTTCACTATCGCACGATTCTACTATCGTATGACTGAATTGCATGCCTACTTTATTTCATCTCTCCGACCTGCATTTTGGGCCAAAATTTAACGCGCGCGTTTCGGAATTGGTTTTGCAAGATATTCTGAATACGAAACCGGATTTGACGATTCTTTCGGGCGATTTTACGATGCGCGGGCGCGTGGAAGAATACGAACAGGCGCGCGCATACATCGAGCAAATTCCGCCGCCGCGTCTCATGCTTCCGGGCAATCACGACCAGCCGTTGTATCCGCGCGCCATGTGGGAGCGCGTGACCACGCCGTGGGCGCGTTATCAAAAATATATTCACGCGACGGTGGATAGCTGCGTCGAAATTCCCGGCGTGTATGCGGTGGGCATCAATGACAATCGGCCGATTTTGCCCGGCGGTTTCTGGTCGCAAGAACAGCGCGCTTGGATGACGCGCGAGTTTGCGCGCGCGGAACGCGGCGCGTGCAAAGTTTTGGCGATGCATCATCAGTTGAATTGGAATAACAAGCGGCGTCCGTTCGGACAATGGTTTCCCACCGCGCATTTGAATTGGTTAAAGACGTTGGGCGTGGAATTGGTCTTGAATGGCCACATGCACATTCCCGTCACGATACGCAGCGCGCAAGGCATTGTGTTGGCGCAAGCGGGTACGAGCATGTCCACGCGTTTGCGGCACGGCCACAACAATGCCTACAATCTCATTGCCGTCACGCCCGACGAAATCCGCGTCCGCATTATGGAACACGACCCACAGCAAGATAAATTTTTACCGCGCGGGGAACATGTTTTTCCGCGCGAAAAAAGGGATTGAGCCATTTACCATCCTCGCGGCGGCTTGCGCTGTGCGTTACGCCTTTTGCCCGCCGTTCAATCGAGTTGTCAAGGAGCGCACATGAATATTGATAAAGTTGTTTTGGTTTATCCTAAACGCGATGGCAAGATTCTAGGCAAGGCGCAAGGTTCGCCTTATACGCTGATGCGTTTGGCGTCGCTCGTGCCGGACGAGTTGCCGGTCGAAATTTGGGACGAAGATGTCATGCCGATTCCGTACGAACGCATCACTCCCCACACGGTGATGGGCATTACGTCCAAAACGTTGTCCATCGAACGCGCGCAGCAAATTGCGACCAGCGCGCGCCGGCGCGGCGCGCGGGTCGTTGTCGGCGGCACCCATGCCACGCTCGCGCCCGAAGAAGTTTCGACGTGGGCGGATATTACGGCGGTGGGCGAGGGATATTTTACGTGGCGGCAGATTTTACAAGATTTGACGGATGACCGCGCGCAAACAATGTATGTGGATGAATCGTGGGCGAATCTCGCGGGCGTCGCGCGCTTGACCGACCGCGTTTTGAAAATGGTGGACGAGAAACGCGATTATTGGACGCCGTACATGGAAATTACGCGCGGCTGTCCGCGCAACTGTTCCTTTTGCACCGCGATTCGCGTTTCGGGGCGCATCATGCGGCATCGTCCGGTGGACGAGGTGGTGGAAGAAATCGAGCGCCGCGACATCAAGCGTTTCTTTTTGACCGACGATAATTTTGGTTTGAATTTTCGCACCGACCCGGCGTATATCGAACAACTTTTTCGCGCGCTGCGAAAATTGCCGTTGAATGGTTGGACGAATCAAGCCGAGATGATGGTGGGCGATTTTCCGGATTTGATTCAATTGAGCAAAGAAGCCCACATGGATAAATTTTTTATCGGGTTTGAATCCGTCAACGCGGGCAACAAACGCGATTTGGGCGGCAAAGCCAAAGGCAACATTGAAGAATACAAACGCGTAATCAAGACCGTGCAGAGTTACGGCATTGGCGTCGTCGGTCTGTTTGTGTTTGGACTCGAAGCCGATACGCCCGATGTCTTTCAAAATACGTGGGACTTTTGCAAAGAGAGCGGTCTCGACAATGTGAGTTTCACCATCATGACGCCGTACCCCGGCACCGCCGCGCGCGCCCAGTACATTCAAGAGGGTCGTTTGTTTGATGTGCCGTGGTCCAAGTACGATACGACGCACGTCACTTTTCAACCGGCGAGCATGACCGCCGACCAATTGCGCGAAGGATACGATTGGATTTGCCGCAAAGCGTACTCGCTGCCTTCGATTGCGACGCGCGGCGTCCGCACTCTGCGGCGGCATCCGATGCGCGATGCGCGGCGCAAGCTCTTTTCGTCGTTTAGCACGGATTTTGGTTATCGCCGCACCTATTCGTATCGTTCCGCCTAGCGCCGCTGCCCTTTTGGCGCCGAGCAAGACCCGAATGGTTACGCGTTAATTTGAAAACTCTGCGGGTCTTGTCCTCAAATTAAAGCGGTTTTCTTTACAAAAGATTTATTTGACTACCCCCAAACCGCTCGTTATAATGAATCTCGGTTTGCCTTACATTTCCCTTTCATGCCGAGCGCTCGAAACGCTAACCCCGCGAGTGGGCGATTTGCTTGACCATTCACGGAATTCTGTTATGGAGGTTCGTCTTGCGCGTTTTACTGATTAACCCACGCTTTCAATTACCCATTGACACTCGTACCACACCCCATTTAGGCGTTGCCTATCTTGCCGCGATGAGCGAACGACGCGGCGATCAAGTAGCGATGTTTGACCAGGATGTCGAAGATGAAAAGTTGACCGATTTTGTGCGCCGTTTCCAACCCGATTTGGTTGGCATTGGCACGAACACGCCGCAGGTGAAACAAGGATGGCTCTGCGCGCGCGAAGTGAAATCTGTGCTGCCGAACGCGCTCGTCGTGCAAGGGGGCCCGCACGTTTCCGCGCTGCCCGAAGAGAGCGCGGCGCGCCCCGAAATTAATATCGTCGCGCGCGGCGAAGGCGAAGATACGTGGATTGACATTTCCAATCATCTTGAAAAATGGAAAGCGGGCAATCCCAATTTCCAAGTGCGCGACATCCACGACCCGCAAAATAAAATGCTCGACAAAATTTACGGCATTACGTTCAAGACGACCGAAGGCAAATTGCGACATACGCACGAACGGCCCTCGGTCGCGGACCTCGACGCGCTGCCGTTCCCGGCGTACAAATATTTCAAGATGGACCGCTATTCTTCGCTCCAGCCCGCGATGGATGCGGTGCAAAAGGGCAGGTCGTTTTCGATGATGACCTCGCGCGGCTGTCCGTATCGCTGCACATTTTGCTCCCAGTCGGTGATGGCGGAAAAATGGCGCGCGCGTTCGCCCGAAAGCGTGATTGCCGAATGGAAACATTTGGTCGAAGATTTTGGCGCGCAAGAAATCGGCATCCTCGACGACAGCGCCAATATTGACCGCAAGCGCTTGTATCGCATCTGCGAGTTGCTGATTCAAGAAGGGCTGCACACCAAAGCGAATTGGATCATGATTAATGGCATTCGCGCGAATCTGGCGGATACCGATTTGTTGGGCAAGATGAAAGAGGCGGGCTGCAAGCGCGTCGCGTTCGGCGTAGAAACGGGCGACGAAGATATTTTAGAGTCCATTGACAAACGCGTGACGCACGACCAGATTCGCGCCGCGTTCCGCAACGGGAAAAAAGTGGGTCTCGAAACGGTGGGCTTTTTTATCATGGGCTTGCCGGGCGACACCGAAGAGACGATGGAAAAGACGATCAAGTTTGCGTGCGAACTCGACCCGCTCGTCGCGAATTTTTCCATGATGACGCCGTATCCGGGAACCAAAGTGTGGGAACAGGTGCATCGCAACGGCGGCCGCATGTTGGTCAAGGATTGGCAGGATTACGTTTTCTTTGAAGGCAAAGCGCGTTATGAAATGGGGCCCACGACGGCGGAATTGCAAGAGCGCAAATGGAAAGAGGCGTATCGCCGCTTTTACTTGCGCCCGCATCGCATCGCGCAAACTTTGCTGCGCGAATCCACCTGGCGCCATTTCCCGCGCACGCTCAAGATGGCAATGAAAATCGTCCTGCCGAAAAAGACCAAAAGCGCAGAGGTCAAAGCCATTATTGACGAAGCGCAGCAGGCGGCGGCATAGTTTAATGAGATCATTTTTTAGTTTCGGTAAAAACGCGCCCGCGCCCAAAGCGAGCAGCGACGGCATCAAACGTCTCTGGCTCGATTTGGGCGAAGCGGGGATCTTTGTCTATCCGGCGGGCGCGCACGACCGTTGGCAGGATCATGGGCTTGGCTTGCTGCGGACGATTTTACGCGACAAGGGCGTTGAGACCGATTTGTTTTCGCTGCGGTCATTGAAAAATTGGGAGGAACTGCCGAAGCGTTTGGCGGGGTACGACCAACTCATCATGAACATTCGCAGCTATTGGTACCCGTTTGCCTACAAAGCGGCGCAAACGTTCAAGCAGGTGAATCCGAACGGCTTGGTCATTACGGGCGGGATGCACGCGACCGTCGCGCCGCACGAAATGGAAAACGTCCCCGAGTTTGATTACATTTGCAGCGGGCCCGGCGAAAACACGATTGTGGATTTGGTGCGCGACCCCAAAGCGTTTCCGCGCAAAGTGCTCGGCATCGGCGCGAAAAGTATCGCGGACTGGCCCATGATGGACCGCACGCTGTGGCCCAATCCCAAACTAAAAGATTTTCCGTGGCCCCTCGAACCGGAATGTGGCTGGGGTCCCGCGCCCGTCGCCACCGTAATCACTTCGCGCGTGTGTCCGTGGCAGTGCGTCTTTTGCAATGAATCGTCGTACATCCCAAACATGGGGCGCAAAAGCGTTGACCAGGTGATTGACGAGTTGAATTTTCTCGACGAACATTATGGACCGCTCGGCTCGGTGGTCATTCACGATTCGATGTTTTTCCAACATCCGCCATGGCTGACCGAATGGGTTGAAAAATATCCGCGCAAGGCGCGCCGCCGATGGCCCTATTGGGCGGCGGGGCGCAGCGACACGGTGCGGCAATGGCCCGAGCTCTTTGAAGCGCTGGTGCGCGAAACGAATTGGAATATCATTTCCATCGGTTTCGAGTCGGGCAGCGACCGCGTGCTGAAAATCTTGAATAAAGAATGTACCGCCGAAGATAACCTGATTGCGATTGAACATCTGAACCGCATCGGCGACGACATGGAACGCGCCGGACAGGATCCGCCCAGCTTTTGGGCAAATATCATGCTCGGCGTGCCGGGCGAACGTCCCGAAGACGCCTTTGAGACGATGCGGATGTTGAAACGCATGAAGCGCGTGCTGCCTTCGATTTCGTATTACGCGCCGTACCCCGGCTCGCTGCTCGGTTATCAATTGATTGCCGAAGGCAAGAGTTTAATGTCCAAAGAAAATTATCATCGCTATCCGAACGACGAAAAGTTAATGGGCATTGATTACAAGTTTTATAACGACTTGATGGCGGGCAAGTACGACGGGGAAATCAACAAAGGTTTGAACGGCAACGCCAAAGGCGCCGAATTGTACGCGGGGCATTTAATCAAAGCGTGAGTTACGCGTATGTCGAGTTTCAACAGTCCGCATCACATCTATCTCTTTGAAATGAAAAATGGCAAAGAGAAATTGGCGTATGGCGCGACGGCGCAAGACGCGTTCGAGAGTTTGCGCCTGCGTTTATCGGAACAAGAGATGCAGCTTATTCTGCCCGACAAGTACATTCGCATCCCACAACGCGAATTGCAAAAGCACGTACACAATCTGGGATAACGGACGAGGCAGACGCTGGTCTGCCTTGTTTTTTGTCTCGATAGGATTGGATGAAAATGGCGCGCATAGACGCGCGCTGTCAAGTTAAAATGTTGACTTCTCTTTTACCCAAGATTCCACTCTATTGGTCGTTTTACCGTTTCGGGTTTCCGAAATTGCTGCCGTTCAGTTTGGTCATTAGCATCTCGTTTCGCTGCAATTCCAAATGTCGGACGTGCGACGTGTGGCGCAAACCGAACGACGACATGACGCTCGACGAGTGGACCAAAACTTTTCAAAACATCGGGCGGGGCCCGATTTATTTGACGTTCACCGGCGGCGAACCGTTTCAACGCAAAGATTTGCCCGAAATGGCGCTGGCGGGTTATACGTATTGTCGCCCCGAATACATCACGATTCCGACGAATGGCATTTTGACCCAGCGCATTCTTGACGGCGTGGACAAGATTTGCGCGAACGCGCCGCAATCGCGCATCGGCATCAATCTCTCGCTCGACGGCATTGGTCGGGAACACGATGAAATTCGCATGGTGCCGGGCAATTGGGAACGCTCGATGAAAACGTGGGCGGGGCTCAAAGCGCTGCAACAGAAACATCCGAATCTGGTGCTCTCGATTCACAGCGTTATCTCTAAATTCAACATCAAACGTTTTCGTGAGATTTATGGCGGCTTGCAGGAATTGCAACCGGATTCGTACATTACCGAAGTCGCCGAAGAGCGCGTCGAACTCGATACGGTGGGTTTGGACATTACGCCGCTTGCATCCGAATATGGTCCCGTCGCGGATTTTTTGAGCGAACATGCGCGCAGGACGCCCGCGCGCGGTTTTGCGCGCGTGACGCAATCGTTTCGCGCGCAGTATTATCAATTAGCCAAGCGCACGCTGTTCGAACAGACGCAAGTGATTCCCTGTTTTGCCGGTTGGGCGAGCGGACACATTGCGCCGAATGGCGACGTGTGGTCGTGCTGTATTCGCGCGCAGCCCGTCGGCAATGTGCGGCAAACCAATTATGATTTGAAACCGATTTGGTTTGAAAAGGTCGGTTCGCTCAAGACCTTGCGAAAAAGCATAAAGAACCGCGAATGTGCCTGCCCGATGGCGAACGCGAGTTACGCGAACATGCTGCTGCATCCGCCGACCCTTTTCCAAGTCGCGCGCGAATTGTTGACGCGTCCGAATGTGCCGTTGGAAAAACACGGCGGGGATGGAGTGGTTTGAATTGAATTGACGTTATCTTCAAGGGGGCGGAAAAAGAATACGTCGTGGTCGAAACGCCTTGCTTTTTCGGCGATTCGAATGGCGGCGCAACGGCAAACAAATTCGTTATCAAGAGCGGCGCAAGCGGCTCTTTTTTGTTTCGGAACGCGCAAGCGGAATCCTACTTTGTGAATCGCTTTACAATCAATCGAGCCAATGCTATAATCGCCGTGTTAATGCGTTGAGGCGTAAGCGTTTTGCGATGATGGGTGGCAAAGGTGAGAAATGTCTAATCAAGTAATTCCCGCGAATCAACTTCGTGCGCCGGAAGAAAAAACGGGCGCGATGGGTACGGCGTTTTTCAAACTCGAAGACGCGGTGCGTTGGGCGCGCACAAAATCCATGTGGCCCCTGCTGTTTGGTTTGGCGTGCTGCGCGATTGAAATGATGGCGACCTTTGCGTCGCACTATGACCTCGCGCGTTTTGGCATGGAAGTGTATCGCGCCTCGCCGCGCCAAGCCGATTTGATGATGGTCGCGGGCCGCGTCTCGCGCAAAATGGCGCCGGTGGTGCGACAACTCTATGACCAGATGCCCGAACCGAAATGGGTGATTGCGATGGGCGACTGCGCGTCGTGCGGCGGCGTGTACAACAATTACGCGATTTTGCAAGGGGTGGACGAAATTATTCCGGTGGATGTGTATATTTCCGGTTGTCCGCCGCGGCCCGAAGCGCTGATGTACGGCATTTTGCAATTGCACGAAAAAATTAAACACGGCGAACCGCGCGGCCAAATCAGGATTGAAAATTGGGGCTTGCGGGGCTAGCAAGTCCAACCTTGCGCGGGCATACGCTGTGCGCGCCGATGTAATGCGTTTGACGGCGCGTGGCGCGCGTTATTTTTGCGTATCTCGCGCGGCGGACAATCCGCTTTGCCAAACGCCAAGCGCGCCGATTCTGGCATGGAGCGTTTTCCCCTTTCAACGTAACAATGGCGGATTTTCGCGTCGCACGCAAAATTGGTCGGGACCCTCTGGTAGGAATTGATTATGGCAATCGCTACTCCGCTTTCTGAAACTACAACCTTGCGCGTCGGCGACCCCGTGACGCGGCTGCGCGAAAAATTCGGCGACAAAATTTTAGCGGTGTCCGAATTTCGCGGCGAGACGACGCTCCAAGTCGCGCGCGAAATTTTGCCCGACGCCGCGCGCGCGCTGCGCGATGAATTGGCTTTTGACCAGTGCGTGGACGTGACCGCGTTGGATTGGCATTTGCAAGCCAAGAACGCGCCGAATCCGCATGAACTTTTATTTAACGATAGCCCGCTGTCCGACATCGAGCCGCCCGCGCGTTTTCAGGTCTTGTATCATTTTCTTTCCCATGCCGCGAATGCGCGCGTGCGTTTGACCGTCCTGCTCCAAGAGGACGATGCGGTTGCGCCTACCTTGACCGACGTCTATCGCGGCGTGAATTTTTTCGAGCGCGAAGTGTACGACCTGATGGGCGTGCGCTTTGAAGGGCATCCGTTTTTACAGCGCATCTTGCTTCCGCAAACTCAAGTCGGGCATCCCCTTCGCAAAGATTTCGCGCTCGGCTATGAACCGGTCGAATTCACGCACAACATTGAACAAATCGAAGCGCGCAAAGTCAAAAATGTTCCGCCCGCGCGCCCGCGCCAAGCAATCTTTGAGGTGGATGGCGGTACGACCGAAGTGCCGATTGGCGGCGGTTTGACCGCGACGATACACGAACGTTTTGACGATTCCGCCAACGAAACCATGTTGATTAACATGGGTCCGCATCATCCTTCCACGCACGGCGTGTTGCGCGTCGGTTTGCAGACGGCGGGCGAAAAAATTATCGGCGCGATGCCCGATATCGGTTATTTGCATACCGGTATCGAAAAAAATATGGAGTACAAAACGTACACCAAAGCCATCACGCTGACGGACCGGATGGATTATTTGGCGCCGCTGTCAAATAATCTCGGCTTTTGTCTGGCGGTCGAAAAATTGATGCAGGTGGACGTGCCGGAGCGCGCGCAAATTTTGCGCGTGCTTTTGGGCGAAGTCACGCGCATCGCGTCGCATCTCGTCGCGATTGGCACGAACGCGATGGACATTGGCGCGGTCAGCATGTTCACGTACGCATTCCGCGAACGCGAATATGCGATGGATATTTTCGAGATGGTCAGCGGCGCGCGCATGATGACGAGTTATTTTCGCGTCGGCGGCTGCGCGCTGGATGTGCCGATGGGTTTTTCGGACCAGGTGCGCGAATTCGTGCGAATGATGTACGGACGCATCAAGGAATATCGGGCGCTGCTCGACAAGAATCCGATTTGGGAAGAACGCACGATTGGCGTTGGCGCGTACACGCGCGCGGACGCGCTGCAATTGGGCTTGACCGGTCCGATGCTGCGCGCGACGGGCGTGAATTGGGATTTGCGGCTTGCGCAATCGTACAGCGGTTATGAAACGTACGACTTTGAAGCGCCGTACAACACGCGTTCCGACACGGGCGATATTTATGAATTGTATCGCCTCAAGCTGTTGGAAATGGAACAATCGCTGCGGATTATCGAACAGGCCTTGGAGCGTTTGCGAAAAACGGGCGGGCCCGTTATGACGACCAATCGTAAAGTCGCGCCGCCGCCGAAACAAGAACTTCAACAAAGCATGGAGAGTTTGATTCACCATTTCAAACTCTGGACCGAAGGATTCAAACCGCCGGTCGGTTTTGTGTATCAAGCGATTGAATCGCCGCGCGGCGAATTGGGTTATCTGATTTCGTCGGACGGCACAAACAAACCGCATCGCGTACACGTCCGCACGCCCAGTTTTGCGAACCTGCAAATTTTATCGCACATCGCGCCGGGCTATTCGATTTCCGATTTGGTCGGTCTGATCGCCATGACGGATATTGTGTTGGGGGATGTTGACAGATAACAGAGAACAGACGACAGAGAACAGACGACAGAGAACAGATGGCAGATGAGAGACGAATGCAACATAATTTTCGCGAACTCAAAGTCTGGCAGCGGGCAATTCAATATACAACGGATATTTATCGGTATAGTCAACGATTCCCCAAAGAGGAACAATTTGGCTTGACGAGCCAAATCCGGCGCGCTGCAATCTCCATCGCGCTCAATATCGCCGAGGGTTCGGGCGGAAGTAGCAACATAGAGTTTGTGCGTTTTTTGGAAATTGCGCGTCGCTCCGCGTATGAAACGATGACTGCGCTGGAAGTGTCGTTGCGGCTGGAATATGGTAACGTGACCGAGATAGAGAAATTGTCCAAAGAAGCCGATGAAATTGCAGCCATGCTCACAGGTCTGGTAAAGACGCTCAAGTCTGCCTAGAATTTTTCTGCGTTCTGTTGTCTGTAATCTGCTGTCTCACGATATGGAAAAAATCATCTTACGCAATCAAGACATTCCCGATATTGCCGACCTTGACGTGTATGAACGGCATGGCGGTTATAACGCGCTGAAAAAGGCGCTCAAGGAAATGACGCCCGCACAGGTGACGGACGCGGTCAAAGCGTCGGGCTTGAAGGGGCGCGGCGGCGCGGGTTTCCCCACGGGTCTGAAATGGAGTTTTCTCCCCAAAGATATTTTTCCGCGTTATCTCGCGGTCAATGCCGACGAGTCCGAACCCGGCACGTTCAAAGACCGCGAAATCATGGAAAAGAATCCACAGCAATTTATCGAGGGCGTGATTCTTTCCTCGTACGCGATTCAATGCAATCACGCGTTCATTTACATTCGCGGCGAATATCCGGGCGCGGCGAAAATTTTGGAACAAACGATTGCCGTCGCAAAACAGCGCGGGTACGTGGGCGAAAAGATTTTGGGCTCGGATTACAATTTGGAAATTACGGTGCATCGCGGCGCGGGCGCCTACATTTGCGGCGAAGAGACGGCGATGCTCGAATCGCTCGAAGGCAAATTGGGTATGCCGCGCGTGAAACCGCCCTTTCCCGCCGTCGTCGGTTTGTACGGCAAGCCGACGGTGATTAACAATGTCGAAACGCTTACCAACGTTCCGCCGATTGTTGACAAGGGCGCGGACTGGTACAAGACCATTGGCACGGAAAAATCTCCGGGTCCCAAAGTATTTTGCGTCAGCGGCCATGTGAATCGCCCCGGCAATTATGAAGCGCCGCTCGGTTCGATTACGCTGCGCGATTTGATTTTTGGCGCCGAATTCGCGCAAGGCGTGCGCGGCGGCAAACGCGTCAAAGGCATTCTCACCGCCGGCGCCAGCGCGCCGATGTTGGCGGAACAACATCTGGATACGAAATTGGATTATGAAGCTGTGGCGGCGGCAGGTTCGATTCTCGGTTCGGCGTCGGTCATCGTATTGGATGAGGACACGGATATTCCGTGGGCGACGCAAAAGATGGCGCAGTTCTTTATGCACGAATCGTGCGGCAAATGCACGCCGTGCCGCGAAGGCACGTATTGGCT
>JAJVIA010000129.1:18545-34263 GCA_022072245.1 Anaerolineae bacterium | reverse complement strand
AAGCCATCGTCATTGTCAGCGTGGCGACGCCGCTCACGCTGCGCTGGAACGCCATCGGCGCAGCCATTGGCGTCGGCGTCACATTTGCAGCGGGACTCGTCGTCACGTATTATTTCGTGCGGCGCACGCTGCCCGCGTTGGATTTGCGCGAAATTTTTCTACTGCCCGCCATTGCCGCCGGCGTCACGCTTTTGGTCGCGCTGCCCGCGGCGCAATGGCTGCACGCGCAGAATTTGCCGTTGTTTATCACGTTGGCAGTAGAAGGCGGCGGCGTCATGCTTTTATATCTGCTGCTCATCTATGTCACGCGCCCGCGCGCTACGCGCGAACGCGCGGCGTATGTTTGGACATTGCTGCGCGGCCGAGATTTAACAGGAATAAATCGTACATGAGTGAAACTTTTATTCATCCCACCGCCGTCGTTTCCGAACGCGCCGTCATCGGCGACGGCGTCAAGATTTGGATGAGCGTTCAAATTCGAGAAGATGTTGTCATCGGACAAAACTGCATCATCGGACGCAACGTCTATATTGAAAATGGCGTTACGCTGGGCGACAATTGCAAAGTGCAAAATAACGCGCTGTTGTATCACCAAGCGGTTTTAGAAGACGGCGTATTCATTGGACCCGGCGTCATCTTGACGAACGACAAGGTTCCGCGCGCCGTCAATCCGGACGGCACATTGAAAAGCGCAGACGATTGGCGCTCTGGAACAATTTTCATCGGACGCGGCGCGTCCATTGGCGCGGGGGCGGTGATTTTGACCGACCTCGCCATCGGCGCGTGGGCAATGGTCGCGGCGGGTTCTGTCGTGACGCGCAATGTCCCCGCGCACGCGTTGGTTATGGGCGCGCCCGCGCGCCTTGTTGGTTATGTGTGCAAATGCGGTTATCGTTTGCAAGCGCAAGGTTCAAACGGCGACCGCGTTTGGATTTGCGCGCGCGACGGTTCGCAATATCGCATGGACGAACACAATGCGCTCGCCAAAAGCTGAAAGTAAAGTATGTATTCCATTCAACCTACCCAAGCCCAATCGCCGCTAATGTGGCTGCGTTTGCAATTGTATCCGTATCGCCGCCATTTCAAATGGCTGCGCCGCGTGGCGCAGTGGCAAATGCAACTTTCGATTCGCGAAACGCTGCAATGGCGATTTTGCCGGTGGGTTAGCTTGTTGACTACTGACCCGGACGAGCGCATATTGTGGCAGATGCCGGAAACAAAGCTCAAGTTCGCTCTTGACCCGCTTGAAACCATCCAGATGCATTTGTATTATCGCAAGGGATTTCAACCCGAGATTGGGCGCTGGGTCCGTGCGAGTTTGCAACCCGATGCGTTATTCATTGATGCAGGCGCCAATATCGGAATTCAGAGTCTCATTGCGGCAGATTTTTTCCGCGCGAAACTTGGCGCAAGCGCGCTGCCGCTAGTCTATGCGTTCGAACCGAATCCGCGCATCCTCGAACAGCTACAAGAAAATATCCGTCTGAATGATTTGCAAGATTTTGTCTGTGCGCTGCCACACGCCGTTTCTGACCGCCACGCGACGACGCAATTTTTTCTTTCAAGTCAAGATAACAGCGCGTCCAGTTCGCTTGCCGCGTTGGGTCCCGGGCATTTACATGCCGGACAAACGGTTGAGGTGCAAACGCTCACGCTTGCCGATTTTGTTCGGGACATTGCCAACAATCGGCGCGTGGGTTTATTGAAATTAGATATCGAAGGCGCAGAATTGTTGGCGCTGCGCGGCGCGGAAACGCTTCTCGCACGCGACCATCCAACCATTATCATGGAAGTTTACCCGGCGCTGTTACGCGCATTCGGTTACGCGTATGCGGACATATGCGCTTTTCTCAAAGCGCATGATTATACGATTCAACGTGTGATGCCTGATGGCGCGTTGAGAACTTTGCCTAATGACGAGTGGCCTGCCGATGTCGCCTACGGCGACATAATTTGCTTTCACGCTTCGAAAACGAATTCAGCGTAATGATGCCATGCCCACACGCGACCATTCTCCCCGCCGCGCCCTTGCGACGCCGCCGCGCTGGCACGCGGATTGGTTGAGCGTTGTCGCGCTCGCGCAAACGCTTAGCGCGCTGGCGCCACAGCTGCGCGGTAAACGCATGCTCGATATTGGCTGCGGCAATAAACCATATCGCGCGTTCTTTCCGCACGCACAGCTCTATATCGGCGTGGACATTGCCCAATCCAACGCCGCAAACGAGGTTGTAGCATTGACCGATAATTTGCCGTTCGCCGCCAACACATTCGATTGCGCCATTTGCATCCAAGTGCTAGAGCATGTCGCGGAACCGGCGCGTCTACTTGCCGAAGCGTTTCGGACGCTTACGCCAAGCGGTTTACTGCTCTTGGCTGCGCCCATGTATTGGCCGCATCACGAAGAGCCATACGATTTCTTTCGCTATACCCGCTACGGTTTGGAATATCTTGTAACCAACGCGGGTTTTGAAATTTTACAAATGCAACAACAAGGCGGCGCGTGGTTATTGACGGGCCAAGCTTTGGCAAATACAGTACAGGGCATAACGCGCCGCCGCACCTTTGGAGTGCGCGCGCTGGGGTTGATAACCATTAACACATTTTTCCATTGGCTCGACCGCGTCAATTACCAATCGCAAGACACTTGTAACCTTGTCGTGCTAGCGCGTAAAATTGCAGAGCGCTAAACTATGCGTCATATATTGGCTACAATCACTAATTCGCCGTATCTCTTTGGCGGCGTTTCCACCTGGCTGGAGCAGATTACGCTTGCGCTGCCACAACACAACTGGCGCGTGACAACCGTGACCCACGCGCTAGACGAACAACATCTGGCGGATTGGACAAACAAACATCCCAACATTTTGCTCGAACCGATTTTTGGACGTTATGCGCGTTTGAATGAAATCCGTTCGAGTCTGGAAAAATATCTGGACGCGGCGCGCCCCGACATTGTAATCATCAATGGTTCGTATTGGATGATGCCGACAATCCAACAGTTCAAACAGCGCGGCAAGAATATCCGCGTCATTGGGATCTGCCACGCCGACGAAGATGGTTACTATAATCCGATTACTTTTTATCGCGATTGTTTTGACGCGATCATCGGAGTGAGCCATACCTGTACTGACACCTTGCTCGCGCGCGGCTGCGCGCCAGAACGCACGCATTTCTTGCCGTACGGCGTTCTCAGCGCGGCTGAATATCCAAAGCGCCAGCCGGATGAGCTATTGCGACTGGTCTATGTAGGACGCCTTGTGCAAGCGCAAAAGAGAATTCTTGATTTCATTCCACTCGTCCGCGCGCTCAACGAGCGACAGGTCAATTACCGCTTGGATTTTTATGGCTCGGGTCTGGAAGAAGCTACATTGCGCGCCCAGATTCAAACTCTCGACCGCGAGAATCGCGTATCTTTTCATGGCTGGATTCCCGCGTCGCAAGTTCCGCAAAGAGTATGGGCGCATGCAGATATTCTTGTTCTCGTTTCAGAGTACGAAGGACTTTCCCTTTCGATGTTGGAAGCGATGGGACATGGTGTGGTACCTGTCATCAGTCGCGTCAAGAGCGGTACAAGTCAGGTCATCCGCGAAGGGGAAACCGGTTTTTCTTTTCCAATTGGCGATTTGGATGCATGCGCGGCGCACATTGCATCGTTCGACCAAGACCGCGCGCAATTAGCGACAATGTCGCGAAATGCTTGGTTGTTGACGCATGACACGTACTCGATCCAACAACACGTTTCCAAGCTAGCCAAGTTGTTCGAACAAACGACACAGAACCCGCCACAACTTGTACCCGCGCCATATATGGGCGTTACCTCCAACCCATTTGCCAAACTCGTACCCGGGCAAGCGATTGTTTACGCGCGCCGGATATTCAAGCGCGGCAATCCACTCAATGAAGGGTACACCACATTTCCTTGAAAAAGGACGCGCAAACAATTGTGCCCTTCTCGCCTATGAATCAGGTCAGTATAATTATTCCCACATACAACCGCGCTGGGTTCCTTTTGCACGCGGTGCAAAGTGTCTTGGCGCAAACCTTTCAAGATTTTGAAATCATTATTGTTGACGATGGTTCAACCGACAATACGGCGCAATTGATTCACGCCTTGCAAGAGCCGCGCATTCGCTATCTAACTCAGTCAAATCAAGGAGTGGCGGCCGCGCTAAATCGCGGTTGGCGCGCCGCAAAGGGAACCTATATCGGCCGCATAGATTCGGATGATGCGTGGCTGCCCACCTTGTTGGAACGATTGGTTCCCGTATTGGAACGCGACACGACCTTTGGCGCTGTTTATGCGCGCGCCCAAGGGATGGACGCCTCCGGACAGACCCTACCGCAATTAACCGGCGCGCCGGAACGTTTTCCGGGCGAAACGCTCAAGAGTCTAGTCTATGGCGATTTTGTAACGCCCATCGCCGTGATAATTCAACGCGCGGCCCTTGAGAGCGTGGGGGGCTATGATGAATCGTTACCCGGCACAGAAGATTGGGATTTGTGGATTCGGCTCGCGCCTTATTACGGCATTGCCTATGTGCCTGAAATTCTCGCACGCTATCGTTATCATGCAAATAACTTGACCCGCGCCGGTTCTGAACGCATGACGCGCTTGATGCAGGATCGTCTCCGCATATTGGACAAATTTTTCGCGCAGCAAAACATTCCATCAGACATATTGGCTATCAAATCCACCGCGTATCGCAATGTCTATTTGGACTGGACGATTCGCTCGCTCGAAGCAAAACAACGACGCGCTGCGGCGCGCACCTTTCGCCGCGCGTACGCGCTCGCCGCGAATCCATTCACATTCGGCGTGCGCGCTTTGGCTATGGCTGCTTACTATTTATACTTGAGCAAAACGCGTTGGGGCGTGGCGCTGGTTGACCAACTGGTGGCGCGGCGGCGCAGAACGACGGACGCATGAACGCCTCCCTGCCGCGTCTCGCGCTAGTTAGTATCGGCATCCGCCGCGATCTACTCGCGCCGCTGCGCTATTTCACGCAATTCGAGTTGGTCCATTTCTTTCGCGTCAACCAGTACGACGATTGGACCGCTGCCGATCAGGTCGCAAATTTGCAAGCGTACCGATCGCCCCTAGATTTATATCGCCAACTCGTGCGCGCGAAACCCAACGTAATTCAAGGCGTCGAACCGTTTTCGTTCTATACGCAGCCGTATCTGTGGGCAAGTTATTTCGCCGCGCGTAAAACAAACGCGGCGCTGTTAGTTGCGACGCTCGAAAATCGTCCGCTGGCAATCAAATTTGGACGCGCGCGCGCGTTTCTGTTGCGAACCCTGCTGCGCGCTTATTTCCGGCGCGCGTGTTTGGTCTTGACGCTAAATCGCGGCGCGCGCGAAAATGTTTTACAGTGCGGCGCAGACGCGGCGAAAATCCAACGCGCGCTGTGGGGAGTGTGGGGCGCGGACATGCAAGAATTTACGCCGCGCGCCGCGCGCGCCATACACGCGCCTCCGACAATTTTGTTTGCGGGACGTTTGCATCCCGAAAAAGGAATCTGGGTGTTGCTCGACGCGTTCCAATTGGTTTTGGAAAAAATCCCGCACGCGCGATTACTCATCGCCGGCGCGGGTCCGGCGCGTGCAGAGATTGAAACCCGTTGCGCGCGCAATTTCGCAGACCGCGTTACGTTATTGGGCGCCGTCAAGAATCGCGAGATGGTCTCGGTCTTTCAGCAAGCGGATGTATTCTGCGCGCCTTCGCTCACAACGCGCAAATGGGCAGAACAGGTTGGCGCGGCGGCGCTGCAAGCGTTGGCGTGCGGTTTGCCCGTCGTTTCTACGCGCAGCGGCGCAATTCCCGAATTCATTCCCGACGAGGCGGGAATTTTGGTCGTGGAACAAAATCCAGAGGCGCTAGCGAAAGCGCTGACGCAGTTATTATCCGACCCAGCGCGCGCGGAACAAATGGGACGTTTTGCGCGCGCGTACGCGGAAAAACATTACGACGCGCGACAAAATGTCCTGCGCGGCGAAACGCTAGTCTTGGAACATTGTATGAGGCGTTATGCGCGTCGCGTTTGACCTGAGCGCCACGCGTGGGCGCAAGACCGGCATTGGCGTGTACACCGACGCGGTGGTGAACGCGCTGCGCGCGAACGCGACGCCGCCCGAAATTGTTTTTTTGGACGACGGCGCGGGCGTGGACCAACGCACCGACCAACGCATCCTGCGCGAACAACTCGCGCTGCCCAATCTCGCCGCCGCCGCGCAAGCCGATGTCTTGCATCTCACCGGTTTTGCCGCGCCGCTGCGCTCGCGCGTGCCGGTCGTTTTGACGGCGATGGATTTAATCGGCGTCTTGTTTGCCAAAAATTTTCCGTTCGCCTCGCGTTTTTATTGGAGCCGCTATCTGCCCTACACCCTGCGCGCGACGAGTCACATTGTCACGCTGTCGCATCACACCAAACGCGACCTCGTGCGCTTGGCGCGTATTCCGCCGCCGCACATTAGCGTTGTGCCGCCGGGACTCGATGCGCGCTTTCAAACGCTGCCGTCCGCATCGGAAATCCAAGCGACGCGCGCGCGGCTGCAATTACCCGAAAACTATTTTTTGTTCGTCAGCACGCTCGAACCGCGCAAAGGCGTGGATACATTGCTGAACGCGTTTGCGTTGACCGCAAATCAAATCCCTGAACATTTACTGATTGTGGGCAAACGCGGCTGGTATTATCAAACGCTGTTCGCCCAAGTGCGGCGTTTGGGCTTGGGGGCGCGCGTCCGCTTTGCCGATTATGTTGCGGACGCGGATTTGCCCGCGCTATATCATTTGGCGACGGCGTTCGTGTTTCCATCGCGCTATGAAGGTTTTGGATTGACGGCATTGGAAGCGCTGGCGTGCGGCGCGCCGGTGATTTGTTCCAATACGTCGAGTTTGCCCGAAGTCGTGGGCAACGCGGGCATTTTGCTGCCGCCGAACGACGCGCCCAGTTTCGCGCAAGCCATGTTGGCGCTGGCGACGAGTTCAGCCGAACGGATGCGTTTACGCGCGTTGGGAATGGCACGCGCGCAATTGTTTTCGTGGGACGCCGCCGCGCAACAATTACTTGAAATCTACGCCGCCGTTCAAACTCGCGCCGCCGTTTCAACGCGCGCCGCGCCACGGTAATGCGAATCACTCTTGACCTTTCGCCGTACGTTCATCAACACGCCGGGCTGGGGCGCTATGCCGGCGAATTGACCGCCGCGCTCTTGCGCGTCGCGCCGCAGAATGAATACAGCGGTTTGTACCATGCGCGCCGCGCCATGCCGCTGGACGGCGAATTGAAAAATTTGCGCGTCACGCGCGTGCCGCTCGGCGCCAAACCGTGGCGCTTGAGCGTCTTGCTAGCATACTATGCGCGTTGGAATATGGACGCGCGTTTGCCGCCTTGCGATATTTTTCACGCCACCGACCATTTGCTGCCGCCGCTCAAACGGGCGCGCAGCGTCTTTACCATCCACGATTTAATTTTTCAATTTTTTCCAGAATATCATCTGCCGCTCAATCGTTGGTATCTCGGTTTGACGCTCCCCAAATTTATGCAGCGCGCGGACGCCATCATTGCCGTCTCGGAGTGTACGCGCCGCGATGCAAGTCAACGGATGAACATTCCCGCTGAAAAAATTCGCGTCATTTACGAAGGCGTGCATCCGTCGTTTCGCCCCATTGCGGACCGCGCGACGCTAGAGCGCGTGCGCGCAACCTATCGCCTGCCCGCGCATTTCATTTTATTCTTCAGCACCATCGAACCGCGCAAAAATTTGATAACGCTGTTCGACGCGTACGCGGCGTTATTGAAACAAAATGCGGACGTTCCGCCGCTTGTGGTTGCCGGACGCAAGGGCTGGCTGTACCAAGAAACGCTGCAACGCGCCCAAACGCTCGGCATCGGCGCGCGCGTGCAATGGGCTGATTGGATTGCGGGCGACGACGTGCCGGCGCTTTTGAATCTGGCGGATGTCTTTGTGTATCCGTCGCTATATGAAGGTTTCGGCTTGCCGCCGTTGGAAGCGCTGGCGTGCGGAACGCCGGTCATTTGTTCCAACGCGTCGAGTCTGCCCGAAGTTGTCGGCGACGCGGGAATTCTTTTTGAACCGCGCGACACGGCGGCGCTGACCCGCGCGCTCGCGCGCGTCTTGACGGATGACGCGCTGCGTCAAACCTTGCGCGCCAAAGGATTACGCCAAGCCGCGCCGTTCACCTGGGAACGCGCCGCGCGTGAAACATTGGCGGTTTATGACGCGGTGATGCGCAAATAAATGGCGACGTTTGTCCTCGACGCGCGCACGGTGCGCGACCATTTTCCCGGCATCGGACGCTATGCGTATCGTCTCGCGCTGGCGTTGGCGGATTTTTTTCCCGCGCATCATTTTCGCATCGTGTATGACCCGCGCGCCCCCAATGCGCGTTTCGACCTGCGCGCGTTCTGCGCGCGCCCTAACGTCGAATGTATCGCGACGTCGGCAAAACTTTTTTCGCCCGCCGAGCAATGGCTCGCGTTCGACGCGCGCGTAACAACGCGCGCCGCCGCGTTTCATTCGCCTTTTTACGCGCTGCCCTACGCGCTAACCATTCCCAAAATCGTAACGCTCGCCGACGTGACGCCGCTGTTGTTTCCCGACGAAATGCCCGACGCGTTCAAACGCTTGCTCTATCGCGCGCTGAATCAAATCGCCGCGCGCCGCGCCCAAGCCATCCTCACCTTTTCCGACGCGGCGCGTCGGGATTTGGAACGCGTCCTGCATATTGCGCGCGCAAAAATTTCGGTCGCGCCGCTTGCGGCGGATGAATCGTTCGCGCCGCCGAGCGCCGCCGCGCTAGCGCGCGTGCGCGACGCGTTGGCGCTGCCCGCAAACTACGCGCTCTATGTCGGCAGCAACAAACCGCACAAAAATTTGCCGCGTCTGGTCGAGGCGTGGGCGCATGTCGCCAGCGATGCGCCATTGGTCATCGCGGGCGCTTGGGACGCGCGCTATCCGCACGCGCAAGAAATCGCCGCGCGTCTCCATCTAGAGGAACGCGTTTTATTTCGCCACAACATTTCGGAAAATGATTTGCCCGCGCTCATCGGCGGCGCCGAGTTGTTTGTGTTTCCGTCCGCGCATGAGGGTTTTGGTTTGCCGCCGCTCGAAGCGCTGGCGTGCGGAACGGCGGTCGCGTGCGCGCGCGCTTCGAGTCTGCCGGAGGTTGTCGGCGATGCCGCGTTTTTTTTCGACGCGACGGATTCGCAACACATCGCGCGCGTCTTGTCCGACGCGCTAAACGATGCCGCCGCGCGCGCCGCTTTGCGCGCGCGCGGCATTGCGCGCGCGCAAATGTTTTCGTGGGAACGCGCCGCGCGCGAAACAATGCAAGTCTATCAGCGCGCACGCGGTTAAAACTAAATGCGAATTCTTCACATTTATAAAGACTATTTTCCCGTCGTCGGCGGCATCGAAAATCATGTGCGACTGTTGGCGGAAGCGCAAGCGGCGCGCGGCTATACCGTTACGGCGCTCGTCACGTCGCCGAATCGTCATGCGCGCGTCGAAACCATAAACGGCGTGCGCGTAATTTTTGCATCGCGGCTTTTGAATCTTTCCTCTGCGCCATTCAGCGTGGAATTGTTTCAGCGCGCGGCGGAATTGCCGAGCGATATAACGCATCTCCATGCGCCCTATCCGGTCGGCGAAAGCGCGCAATATCTGTTTGGCAAGACCCGCGCGCTTGTGTTGACGTATCACAGCGATATTGTGCGGCAAAAAATTATGGGCGCGTTGTACACGCCGTTGCTGCACCGCGTCCTCGCGCGCGTCAATGTCATTATTGCGACGAGTCCCAACTATATCGAAACTTCGCGCGTCTTGGCGCGTTGGAAAAAGAAATGCGTCGTCGTGCCGCTCGGAATTCCCGTTCCGCCCACGCCGCCGACGCCGGGGCGGCCTCGCGTAGAAAATGACGGACGGCTGTTGTTTGTGGGCAAACTGCGTTATTACAAAGGCGTGAATTATTTATTGCAAGCGCTGCCGCAAATTCCGGGCGCGCAATTGACGATTGTCGGCACGGGACCGATGGAACAAAATTGGAAAGCGTTGGCGGACGCGTTGGGCGTCGCGGCGCGCGTACAGTGGTTGGGCGCGCTTTCGGACGACGCCTTGCGCGCCCAATACGCCGCGTGCGACGTTTTCGTCTTGCCGTGTTCGGAACGCAGCGAAGCGTTCGGCGCGGTGCAGTTGGAAGCGATGGCGGCGCAGCGTCCCATCGTATCGTGCGACGTGAACACCGGCGTCGCGTGGGTCAATCAACACGAGGCAACCGGTTTGGTGACGCCGCCCAAAAATCCGCAAGCGTTAGCCCAAGCGCTGGGCCGTCTGCTGCAAGATGACGCGCTGCGTCATAAATTGGGCGCGGCGGGCCGCGAACGTTTTGCGCGCGAATTTACGGACGCGGCGATGGTGGAACGCGTCGAGCGCGTCTATGCCAACGCGCTGGCGGGCGAGAAAAGCGACGTTTGAAACAAATTCCCTTTTCCAACGCGCGGCGGCGCGTGGCGCGAGCTCGCGCTGCGATTTCTAGCCGCCAGAACCAAATGCGCCGTCAATTTGAGGTTTTCGCGAACCCCTTGTAAAATTTCGCACATTCCGCACGCGGACTATCTATGCCCAACAATTCCAAACTCGCTGTATTCGCCGAAAAATTTATCCAAGCCGGTTGGCTCTTGGCGCTCATTGTGGCGCCGCTCTATTTCAATATTTATTCCAGCCGCGTTTTTGAACCCGATAAAATTTCGCTGCTTCGCACGCTCGCGCTCGCGATGGGCGCGGCGTGGCTCATCCTGCGCGCGGAACGCCGCCGCGCTCAATTGACTCCGCGCGGCATCGGCATCAATCCGGGCGCGCGCTTGCGCGGTTGGGCGCGCGCGACGATGGCGCGCAATCCGTTGGCGCTGCCCGCGCTGTTCCTCTGGCTGGCGTATGCGCTTAGCACGCTCTTGTCGCTCTCGCCGACCGTTTCCTTTTTCGGTTCGTATCAACGACTCCAAGGGTTGTACACCTTTTCCGCCTATCTCGTCATTTTCCTGCTCGCCGCCAGTCTGGTGCAATCGCGCGCCGATATAGAACGCGCCATCAGCGTCGTCCTCGTCGTCAGTTTTCCGGCGGCAATGTACGGCATCATCCAACATTATTTTCTCGACCCGCTGCCTTGGGTCGGCGATGTGACGGCGCGCGTCGCTTCCACGCTCGGCAATTCGATTTTCATTGGCGCGTTTTTGATTTTGACGATTCCGCTCGCGCTGGCGCGCTTGATTCAGACGACCGAACGCGTATCCGTCGCCATGCCGAAACGCGCGGCGCCTTTTCTGTACTTTGCCGCCTTTGCGACCTTTTTGACGTTTGCGGCGGCATGGGGCTTGAGTTTTGATCTCGGCGCCAAAAATTTTATCGAAGCGAATTACAGCGGGACGCTGACCGCGGCGCAATTGAGCGCCACTTCGGGCGCGTTTGCGTTGGCGCTCGGTCTATCGCTCGTCGGCATTGCATTGTGGTGGGGCGCGGCGTTTTTGCTGAAACAACGCGCCGCCAATTTTTTGCTGCTCGCGCTGTATGCGGTCTTGCTCGCCGTGCAATTGGTCGCGCTCTTTTTCTCGCAGAGTCGCGGGCCCCTGCTCGGCTTGTTTGGCGGCTTGTTTGCGTTTTTTGTGCTGTACGCGCTCGTGCGCGGCGCGCGCAAATTGGCATTGGGCGCGGTCGGCTTGGCGCTGGGCGGAATGATTTTTCTCGCGGTCTTGAATGTGCCAAATTCGCCCTTGGAGCCGCTGCGCGAATTGCCGTACGTCGGACGTTTGGGCCGCGTGTTTGAATTGGAAGGCGGCACGGGCCGCGTGCGCGTCTTGATTTGGCAAGGCGCGCTCAAATTGATTCTGCCGCATGAAGCGTTGTGGGCGCCGACGACGGGCGACGATGTGTTCAATCCGCTGCGCCCGCTGGTGGGATACGGACCCGAAGCGATGTATGTGGCGTACAATAAATTTTATCCGCCCGAACTCGGCACGCTGGAATCGCGCAACGCTACGCCCGACCGTTCGCACAACGAAATGTTTGACGCGCTCGTGACCACCGGCTTGTTTGGTTTTATCGCCGAAAATATCTTGTTTCTCGCGGTTTTTTATCTCGCGCTGAAATGGCTCGGCTTGCTTCCATCGTCGCGCGCGCGCAATCTCTTTATCGCGCTCTGGTTCGGCGGCGGCGCGCTGCTCGCGCTTGGCTTTGGCGCCGCGCTCGGCTGGGAATTTATCGGCGTCGCGCTGCCGGGCGGCATGATGCTCGGTCTGTTCGCTTATCTCGTCGCGTTTGCAGCGCGCGCGGGCAAACCTACGACCGCCTATACTGCCACGACGCTGTGGCTGACCGCGTTGATTGCGTTGTTTGTGGCGCACTTTATCGAACTCCATTTTGGAATTGCGATTGCAACTACGCGCGTCTATTTTTGGTTTTTCGCCGCCGTGTTTGTGGCATTGGGCGCGCGCGCCATCTCCATGTCCGAGACGGACGCGGTAAAAACCGAAACGACGGCGAGCGCCGCGCCCGCCGCTTCCGTTCAAAACGCTCCTGCCGCGCCGCGCAATAAAAATGCGCCCGCGAAAAAACCGGCGCCGCGACCAACATCGTCGAACGCGCGCCGCGTCTCGGCGGCGCCATTGATTACCTTTGCCTTTTTGGTCGGTTTCATATTGGCGGTGATGAGCTTTGATTACATCAACACCAACAATGCCGCAGCCCTCGGAACTCTATCCGTCAGCGGCATAGATGTGGTTCTGGGCGCGTTAACGCTCAAAACTACGACGACCGGCATCATGTCTTCTTGGGCGATGCTGTGGTTATTTCTCACGACGTTGAGCGTCGGCATGAGCGTCGGCTTGAGCGAATGGGGGCGCAAATTTAATTTGGGCGCGCGCGATTGGGGCGTCGCCGCGCTCTTGTTTATAGTATTGGCGTTCGCCATTTTTTCAGGATTCGCGTTTTACCATGTGCTTTTGATTGCGACGAGCGGCGGCGGAGTTTTGGACGCGCTGCTCACTTCCATTACGCTGTTTAGCGTTTTCATGCTGCTCATTGCCATCGTGTGCGCGCTGAGCTTGATGTTTGACGAAACGCTGCCGCAAGCGCTGGTGCGGCATACGGCAAATTGGGTGGTCATGCCCGCGCTGGTCTTGGTCGCAGGCGTTTTGATTTTTGCCACGAATGTTGACCCCGTGCGCGCGGACATGTTGTACAAACAAGCGGCGAGTCAAGCGCCCGAAAATGCCGCCATCGCAATCAAACTGTATCAACGCGCGCTCGCGTTACAACCGCAGCAAGATTTTTATTTATTGTTTCTGGGCCGCGCGTATCTCGACGCCGCCAAAAACGATACGGACGCGGGCGCGCGCGCGCAAGCGTTGAACAATGCCGAGAACGCGCTGCACGCGGCGCGCGCCATCAATCCTTTCAACACCGACCATTCCGCGAATTTGGCGCGCTTGGCGCAAGTGCGCGGCGCGCTCGCCCCCGATTTTGAAGCGCAGCGCGCGGCATATCAACAATCATTTATCTATTTTGAGCAGGCGACGCGCCTCAGTCCCAATACGGCGCATCTGTTTGACCAACACGCGCAAGCGCTGCTCGAATATCAACAACTGTCGTTAAAGCACGACGACGCCAATGAGGCGGAACAAGCGCGCTTGCAAGCCATGGCGCAGCTCAACCACGCGGAACAGATTGACCCGACGTTTTGTCTGACGTACGCAGTGCGCGCGCAAGCGCAAGCCGATTGGCGCGGGCGCGCCAAGGATGCGCTCGAAGCGGTGCGCCGTTCGCCCGCGTGCGGCGATGTGTTTTCGAATGAAGGTTTGAGCGTTGCCGTCGAAGCGTTGGCGCGCGCCGGCGATGAAGCCGTCGCGGCGAACGAGAGCGCCGAGTTTGAACGGCTGCTGAATGAGGCGGCGCAAACGACGCCGTCGCTCGAAGTCTATACCACGCTCGCCAATTTTTATTCCAAAGCCGGACGTATCTCTGAAGCGATTACGGCGGTTGACGGCGCGCTCGCCCACATCCGAGCGCAAGATGAAGCGACGCGCAAACGCTATCAGGATTTTCGTTTTACGTTGGTGGAATTGCAAAAGGCGTTGGCTGCCGCGCAAGCCGCGCCGAATGATCCGGAAGCGCAGCGCGCTGTCGCAGACCAATGGCTCGCGCGCGGACAACTCGATTTCGCGCTGGCGGCGTATCAAAAGATTTTACAGTTGGCGAGCAACGATTTTGCCGCGCAGCGAAACGAGGCGCTGCTGCTGATTGCTGCCGACAAACTTGACGCGGGTTTGAACGCGCTGACGCGCGTCCAAACTCTTGCGCCGGACGCCGAACGCCCCTACTGGCAGCGGTTTAGCGTTCTCGTGAACAATGTTCTGAAAGGAGATTTTGCCGCCGCCACGCCCAGCTTGGAAGAATTTGCCAAAAATGTTGACCGAAATGATTTTGCGTTGGTCAGCGCGCTGCGCGCCTTGGCGACAAAAATACAAGGAACAAACTAGGCCATGCCGGCGGTCGTCTTGGTTTTTTTTGCCGCGCTGCTGCTCGCGCTCGGCGTCACGCCTTTGGCGCGCCGCATCGCGATTGCATTGGGCTTTCTCGACCAACCGGCGGCGCGCAAAGTGCATACCTCGCCGGTGCCGCTGCTCGGCGGCGTCGCCATCTATTTGGCGTTCATCGCCGCGCTCTGGTTTTTTAGCGATTCATTTTATATCGCGCAAGTCATTGGCATTTTGTTGGGCGCGACATGGGTTTCCTTGCTCGGCATTTGGGATGACTGGCGCACGCTGCGCCCGCTTGTAAAATTGGGGGGCCAATTTTTGGCTATTGCCATTTTGATTGGCACGGGCGTCCAAACCGAATTTTTACGCAATCCGTTATTAAACATTTTCTTTACCGCCGCGTGGGTCGTCGGCATCACCAATGCCGTAAATTTTTTGGACAATATGGATGGCTTGTCCGGCGGCGTGGCGGCGATTGCCGCGGCGTGGTTTTTAATTTTGAGTTTGCAGAACGGGCAATATCTTGTCGCGCCTTTTGCCGCCGCCTTGATGGGCGCGTCTCTCGGCTTCTTGGTGTATAATTTCAATCCCGCGCGTATTTTCATGGGCGATGCAGGCAGTTTGTTTTTGGGCTTTATGCTCGCCGCGGTCGGCTTGAAATTGCGTTTTCCCGGCCAACCCGACGCGGTGACGTGGATGATTCCAATTCTAGTCTTGGGCGTGCCGGTGTTGGACATGACGCTTGTCACCGTCTCGCGTTTGCGCCGCCACGTGAACCCGTGGACGACGGCGGGCAAAGATCATCTTTCGCATCGGCTGGTTCAACGGGGCGCGACGCAGCGCCGCGCGGTGCTGACGATTTATGCTTTGTGCGGTCTCACGGGCGCGCTCGGTTTTGTCATCCAATTTTTGCCGCCGTTCGCCGCGTATGCGTTGTTTGGATTGGCGCTGTGCGGCGGCGCGTTCGTCATTTTTTATTTTGAACGCGCGCGTTGAATAGACGCATTTCACTTTTCGACCCGTCCCATTTGCAAGTCAAGCTCTTCAAAATATTTTTCTATGACAGCTGGAACAGGATTCACACGCCGCGTGTAATCTTGAGCCGCTTGGACATCCGATTGTATGACGCTCGCTTCCTCTACGTTTAATTCACTCGCCGAAAAAAT
>JAJVIA010000129.1:8630-18445 GCA_022072245.1 Anaerolineae bacterium | reverse complement strand
AATGTGCATCTCGTCTCGTCGCCGCGCGCGGCGGAAATGACCAAGCTGCTCGAAAATATCTTTCGCAGCGTCAATATCGCGCTGGTCAATGAACTCGCGTTATTGTGCGAACGGATGAACATTGATATTTGGGAAGTGATTGAAGCCGCCAAAACCAAACCGTTCGGCTTTATGCCGTTTTACCCCGGCGCGGGCGTGGGCGGTCACTGCATTCCGGTGGACCCGTACTATCTTTCATGGAAAGCGCGCGAATATGATTTCTATACAAAGTTTATCGAGCTCGCCGCCGAAGTGAATCAATCCATGCCGTTTCACGTGGCGCATCTCATCAGCGATGCCTTGAGCGCGCACGGCAAAGCGCTGGCGGGCGCGCACATTTTGATTTTGGGCGTCGCCTTTAAACGCGACATTGACGACGCGCGCAATTCGCCCGCCGAACGCGTGATTGAATTGCTCATCGAACGCGGCGCGCGAATTTCCTATCACGACCCGTACGTGCCGGAATTTCAGATTGGGGACAGCGTATTTCATCGGCCGCGCGATCTTTTGAAAAATACCGCGCTCACGCCCGAGAATGTGCGCGCGGCGGATGTGTGCGTCATTATCACCGGACATCGCAGCATTGATTACATGATGGCGCTGGACAATGCGACGTGCGTGGTGGATACGACCAATATCACGCGCGCCATGCCGCAGCGCGCGCGCGTGTATCGGCTCGGCGCGCCGCCGCCGTCGAGGATAGACATCCCATGACCGCTAATGCCGACACTGTAGAGGCGCCCTGCCCGCTGCTGGTCGTCGTTTCTGGACCGAGCGGCGTCGGCAAAGACGCGACATTGAAACGAATGCAAGCGCGCGGCGCGCCGTTTCATTTTTTAGTGACCACCACCACGCGCCCGCGGCGGCCGACCGAAGTCGAAGGCGTGGATTACCACTTTATCACGCCGGACGAATTTCAAGCGCGGCTCGCGCGCGGCGAATTCTTGGAACACGCTAACGTGTATGGCAATTGGTACGGCAATTCACGCCGCGACATTGAAACCGCGCTCGCGCAGGGGACCGACGTGATTATGCGGATTGATGTCCAGGGCGCGGCGACGCTGCGCGCGCGCGTCGAGGGCGCCGTCTTTATTTTTCTGACCGCCTCGCTGCACGAATTGGAAACGCGGTTGCGCGCGCGCAAAACCGAAACCGAGCAAGCGTTACAGCGACGACTCAATACCGCCGCGCAAGAAATACCCGAACGCGTAAAGTTTGATTATTGCTTGAACAATCAAGACAGTCACCTCGACAAAACGGTGGACGACATTATCGCGATTATCCGCGCGGAAAAATTGCGTACGCATCCGCGCCGCATTCGTTTCAAGGATTAATATGTCTGCCAATCCTCCCCAACTGCGCCCGATGAGCGTGGGCGACATTCTCGACCAAGCGATTCGCATCTATCGCCGAAACTTTGTGCCGCTGGTCATTATCGTCGCCATCATCAGTTTGCCGTACGTGGCGCTTCAACTGGCAATCACGCTGTTGACGAATCCGTTTACGCTTGGGTTTTCGCAAACATCGCAATCTTTCGACCCCGACGCGATAAATACCGGAACGCTGCTTGCAGGGCAGCTGCTGAGTCTTGGGTTGGCGCTGGCGTATGGGGTCGCGGTCGTTTTCCAGTGCGGCGCGCTCACCGCGTTTGTCTCGGAAAAATTTCTCGGACGCGCCATCTCGGTGCGCGAGGCATACGGGCGCGCGTTTCGGCGCTGGCTTGCGCTGTTGATTGCCGTAGTTTTGTTGAGCCTTATCTTTGGCGCCGTCATTAGCGCCATGTGCGGTTTGTGGCTGGTACCGGTAATGGGCATTAGCGCGCTCGGCGCGGGTTTGGACAATAGTTCGTCCGCCGCCTTTGGCGTGGTTACGCTAATGTTGTGTTGCTTGGTTGGTCCCGCATTAGCCGTCGCGATTTTTCTAGGCGTGCGCTGGGGTTTTTTCGTCCAGGCAATTGTGCTGGAAGATTACAACAGTTCTGGCGGTTTGGGGCGCAGTTGGAAATTGGTCAAAGGTTCATTTTGGCGCGCCTTTTTTGTGATTGCGGCGCTGGCGCTCTTGGTTTTTGTTTTGAATCTTGGATTGTATCTGCTGACGCTGACCCTGGCGGCTCTCATTCAATCGTCCACTGCGCTTGACATTCTCAGCAGCGTTTCCAGGCAGCTCATCAATATCATTTTCACGCCGCTTCAATTCGCCGCGCTGACCATTTTGTATTACGACCTTCGCATTCGTAAGGAAGGTTTCGATTTGCAAATGCAAATGCAGCAGCTGCCCCAAGCCGCGCCGCTGCCAATGTCCGCGCCAACCGCGCCGCAAGTCCCGCCCGCGCCGCCCGCAACCAATGCGCCGCCGCTCGATTTACCGCCATTGTATTCGCGCGATGAGTACCCGCCCAGACAAGACGCATCTTGACGCGACGCGCTTATAACGGCTCTATGAAAAAATATCTTGGTTTGCTGGCGTTGGCGCTAATTTGCTTGTGGCATCCCGCGCCCGCGCGCGCGGATACGCCGACGACGTTGGACGAATATCGCGCCGCCGTCGCGCAAACTTTTGACCTCGTGACGCGCGCCGCCGCGCAAGAACCGGGCGAACGCGCGGCATTGTTGAATCAAGCCGCGTCCATCCTCGAAGCCATTGACGCGGTCACGCTGCCTTCCGGCGCGGAAATTCCAGTCAACAATCGCGCGCTCATTGCCTTGATACGCGATGCGGAAAAAACCCAAGCCGCGCAAACGCGCCTCGCCGCGCTGCGCGACGCATTGGCGCAGCCGCTTGCGCCCATCGCCGCCGCCGACCTCACGCTGCTCGAAAATATCCTCAATCATCCGCCGTTCGTCGCGGAATCAAGCGCCCTGCCGTCATGGCTCCAAGATATTTTGTTCCTCATCGAGCGGTACTTGGATCGTTTGTTCAATCAAACCGCACGCGGCATCTTTGACACGCGCGACCTCATCGTTCTGTTTGGCATCGGTTTGGTCGTCGCCGTACTGTTTTATTTTCTGCGCGGTCTGCGGCGCAATTTTGTCAAAGCAGAGGCGTTGCCAAGTCTCCCCCAAGCGCGCGAGGTTCGCACGCCAAACGAAGCGCTCAGCAACGCGCAGCAGTTTGCGAATCAAGGCGATTATCGCAACGCGGTGCGGCAATTGTATTTGGCGACGCTGTTACTGCTCGACCAACGCGGCAAAATCAAATACGACCCGACGCTGACCAATCGCGAATATCTGCGCCAAACGTCCAACGACCCGCGCGCGACCGCCGCGCTCGCGCCGATTGTCGAGACGTTCGACCGCGCTTGGTACGGTTTTGAAAACATCACCCCCGCCGAATTTGACGCCTATCGCGCGCGCGTGGAACAGGTGAAGGAATTATGAAACGCTTTCGCCCTTCCCGCGAGGTAATTTTTTTGGCGGCGCTTTTGCTTTTGTTGGCGGGCTTTGGCGCGTTCGTCGCGCTGCGGCAGGAACAGCTGAATCAAGCCCAACAAGTTTTTACGCCGTACTCGTCCCATTCCTCGCGCGACAATGGCACGCTGGCGCTGTACGAATGGGCAAACGCGTTGGGCTATCGCGCGCAGCGCATCGAAAATACCGCGTTCGGCATCAACGACGATACGCGTCTGTTGTTTGTGTTTGCGCCGCGCATAGCGCTGGAACCCGACCAAACGCGCCAAGTCTTGCAGTGGGTCGAACGCGGCAATACGCTGGTCGTCGCCGATTCCGGCGGACTGCTTGCCAACGGGTTGTATCACGCGCTCAAAATCGAAACGACCGCATTGCCAAGTTCCGCCGCGCAAAATGCGTTGAGCCAACCTGCGGCGGACGCCGACATCCAAGCATTGAACGGCGAGAGCTATCGCGGCTTGGAAACGCGACGCGAGGATGTCGTGCCATTCATGGAAACCGAAAAACCGTTGATGCTGCGCGTGACGCGCGGTCAAGGCGTCATCTGGATTTTGGCTGCGCCGGCGCTTTTGAATAACGAAAATCTCCGCAATCCCAACAACGCCAAATTCGCGCGCGCACTGTTGGCAAGCGCGCCGCCCGGCAGCGGCATTGCGTTCGACGAATATCATCTCGGCTTGAAACCCCAAATGACGCCGTCGCTGTTGAGCGTAATTTACAATACGCCGTGGGGGTGGGGTTTGCTGTTTGCCGCGTTCGCGCTGTTTGGTTATTTGATTTTGAACGGACAACGCTTGGGGCGAACGATTCCCGTACAAAAAACGCTCGCGCGCCGCGCGCCGAGCGAATATGTCGTTTCGATGGCAAATTTGTTTCGCCGCGCCAACAAACGCGGCATGGTCTTGCAGCACTATCGGCGCTCGCTCAAACGACGGCTCGGGCGGCCGTTTCATCTGGACCCCGATCTGCCGGATGAGCGTTACGTCGAACTCTTGACGCGGATGCGGCCCGAAATTGACCGCGCGGAGCTGACGCAAATTCTCAACAAGTTGCGCCGCGCCGACACGAGCGAAGCCGATTTGGTCAAGACCGTCGAACAAGCCGTGACGTTTGGAACGCGTAATAAGGCGAGTAGTGGGTAGGAGGTAGCAAGTAGCAGGTAGCAGGTAGCAGGCGGCAAGAGATTAAAATTTTTCCGAAATCGAAATTTCAAATGCTCCATTCCGAATCATTATGAATGTTCAACAAGCGTATTACGCGCTCTCGACTGAATCCAAAAAAGCGCTCGTCGCCCAAGATGAAGTATTTTTGCAAATGGTGATTGCGCTGCTCGTGCGCGGGCATGTGCTGCTCGAAGGCGTGCCGGGCACCGCGAAAACGCTCGCCGCGAAAACGCTCGCGCATCTCATACACGCCGATTTCAAACGCGTGCAATTCACGCCAGACTTGATGCCGTCGGATATTGTCGGCACTCAAGTGTTTGATGTGAACTCGAGTAAATTCTTTTTGAAACACGGTCCCGTGTTCACAAATATTTTGCTGGCGGATGAAATCAATCGCGCGCCCGCAAAAACGCAAGCCGCGCTGCTGGAAGCGATGGAAGAACGACACGTCACCATCGAAGGCGAACGCACGATTTTGCCCGAACCATTTTTGGTGATGGCAACGCAAAATCCGGTGGAATACGAAGGCACCTACCCGCTGCCCGAAGCGCAGTTGGATCGCTTTTTATTCAAAACCATTGTGCGCTATCCGCCCAACGACGCGGAAACAGATATTTTGCGGCGCTATCATCGCGGCTTTGACGCGCACAAATTGTCCGAAGTGGGTTTGACGCCGACGCTCACGCCGGACGATTTAAGCGCGTTACGTCAAGAGATTGACGCCGTAACCGTCGAAGACGGCATTCTCAAATACATTACAAAATTGTCCGACGCGACGCGCCAAGCCCACGACCTCGCGTTAGGCGCGAGTCCGCGCGCGTCCATCGCGATCCTTTTGGCGTCGAAAGCGTATGCGGCGCTGCAAGGGCGCAATTTTGTCGTGCCGGATGATGTCAAAGCCGTCGCGCTGCCTGTGATGCGGCATCGCATCCTTTTGAAACCCGAAGCCGAAATCGAGGGACTCGACCCGGACGGCATCATTCAACGTATTCTCGCGTCGGTGGACGTGCCGAGGTAAAATACAGAATTCATGCTTTGCCAAAGGATCGCGTAAATCCAAAAATGTCCCAAACGTTTTCACCGCCCCAAAAATTAAACTGCCCGAATTGCGGCGCGCCCGCGCCGCTGCCCGAGCGCGGCAATGCGCTGCAATGCGAATACTGCGGCGCGCATTTTTTTCTGCCCGGAGCGGATGCGTTCGACGCGCCGCCGTCAGCAGAGAACCGTGCGTACGTCACAACGCTCTCGCCACAATATTCCGCAAACGTTCGGCGGTGGATCAAGTGGCTCATCATTTTCGTCATTGTCGTAACCGTCGTGCCGATGGTGTGCGGCATCGCCGCGAGCGTTTGCGGCGCGCTGGGCGCGTTTGTCCCATTTTTCGCGCGCTAAATTGAAATGGAAATCGAAGCCAAATTTTCAATCCCCGACGCGCGCGCGGCGCGACAATTGCAAGCGCTCGACGCGTTGGGCGCGTTCACGCTCGTCGCGCCGCGCATCTTGAAAATGCGCGACACCTTTTTTGATACGCCCGCGCGCGACCTCCGCCGCGCGCGGCATGTTTTGCGCGTGCGGCGGCGCAGCGACGGCAAGCAATTTGTCACGCTCAAAGCGCCGACGCAAAAAAGCGGCGCGGTGTTTCGCCGCCCCGAAACCGAAGTGGAAATATATTTCGCGCGTTCGCCCAAACAATTGACGCGCGCCCTGCTGCCGACGCGTATCGCCAAACTCGTCGCGCCGCTTGGCGGCGACGCGCGGCTGTATCCGTTATTTTCGATTACGCAAACGCGCCAAGTGCGCGCGCTAAAAAACGGGCGGCGCGTAATTGGGGAATGGAGCGTGGACCGCGTAACTTTTCGCGCGGGCGCGCGGCGGCGCGTATTTTACGAGTTGGAAATCGAACTCAAGCGAACGGGGACCGAAAAGGAACTCGCGGCAAGCATCGCGGCGTTACAAAAAATAATGCAGCTCGAACCTCAGCGACGCGGTAAATTTGAACGGGCGCTTGAATTTTATGAAATGCAAAAATAAAACGGCGACAGCTCTCACAGCTGCCGCCGTTTTTCTCAACACCACGTCAATAAAAGGACGTGAATATATTTTGGGCCGTGTACGCCGCGCGTGAGCGTCAATTCAATATCGGCGGTGCGACTGGGGCCCGTGATGAAAACCAAATTGCTGCCGCGCTGCGTCACGTCGGGATGCGCCGCAAAAAAGGTTGCCATCGTCGCGTACAAACGCGAGACGGGCAGCAGCGCAATATGCAGCGATGGCAAAAGCGAAATCAAACGCGCTTGACGCGGCTGCGTTACCAACACGACCGAACCCGTGTCCATCAAGCCCGCCAACGCGCCGGTGATGCCTGCCCCCGTGCGTTCCAATTCCGCCAATTTTGCTTGCCGCGCCGCGCCCTCTGTCGGCACGTCCACTATTTTCCTTGTGTAACCATTCGCGCGCAGCGCTTGGCTCAAACCATCCACCGGCAACGCCGCGTCGTCCCACGTCAAAATTTCTTGGTTGTCGGTTTCGCGCAATAATTTTAACGTCGTCGCGATGGCATCCGCCGGATTCGACGCCATATAACACGCGCCGCCCACCGCCTCCAATTCGCGTTGAAAGTTTGTCGGCATTTCCGCGCGGCTGCCCTGCTCGATATTGACGCGCGGCGGAACGATGGCGCGCGCTGCGGGCAAATGCGCCGTTTGCAACGCCGCGCGAATTTGTTTCAATACTTGAGCGCGGTCATCACGCATGGCTGTCGCCTGCCCTTTCCGCATCCTTGCGCGCGCGGCGCGCCTCCCATTGCGCGCGAAATGATTTTTGGGCGAACGCGGGAAAATCGCGCGTTTTTGTCCACGCGTTCAACGGCGGCGGCAATTTTTTTATCCAGCCCTGCTGCGGCGCGCCCAACACGCGCGAGCCGAGGCGCGCGCCTCCAGCCGCCAAACGATACAACGCGGGTTTCGTCGCGGTGAACGCATAGAGATGTAGCCCCAAACGCAGCCACCACGCCATTTTGCCTGCGTGCGTCGCTTGAGCGCGTTCCACCAACAACATGCGCGGTATATCAATTTGCACCGGACACACTTGTTTGCACATGCCGCACAGAGTACTCGCCTGCGGCAAAGCGCTCCATTGCGCGATGCCTTCGAGCGCGGGCGTCAACACCGCGCCGACGGGACCCGAATAAACGCTGCCGTACGCATGACCGCCAATTTCGCGATAGACCGGACAGGCGTTCAAACACGCGCCGCAACGAATACAATACAAAATTTCCGCGACCTCGCCGCCCAACACGCGACTGCGCCCATTGTCCAATAAAATGATATGCAATTCAGCGGGACCATCGCCTTCGTCGTTTTTGCGCGGGCCGGTGATTAGGTTGGTATAGACCGAAAGTTTTTGGCCCGTCGCGGAACGCGCCAACACTTGGAGCATCACAGCCAAATCGTCGAGGTTCGGCACGAGCCGTTCAATGCCCATCACCGCCACATGCACGCGCGGCACAGTTGTCGTCAAACGTCCGTTGCCTTCGTTCTCCACCAAACAGATGCTGCCCGTTTCCGCCACGCCAAAGTTGACGCCGCTAATGCCCATGTCCGCGTTCAAAAATTCCCAACGCAATTTGGCGCGCGCCGCCGCCGTCATGACAGCCGGGTCATCCGTCAATGGAAGATTGATTTTTTCGTGAAACAATTGGCCCACTTGTTCTTTGGTTTTATGAAACGCGGGCGCAATAATATGCGAAGGATGTTCGCCCGCGAGTTGAACGATGTATTCGCCCAAATCGGTTTCGACTACGCGGATGCCCTCTGCTTCCAACGCGTCATTCAGCGCCGTCTCTTCGGAAACCATTGACTTGCCTTTGACGACGGCTTTGACGCGATGCGCGCGCGCGATTTCGCCGACGATGCGATTCAATGCCGCCGCGTCCGCCGCGAAATGAACCTGCCCGCCCGCGCGTTGTACGTTGGCTTCAAATTGTTCGAGATACGCGTCGAGACGACTCAAGGTGTGCGCGCGAATCAAACGCGCGCGGGCGCGCGTCGCGCTTTCGTCCGCAAATGCCGCGAGCGCGGCGCGGCGCAATTCGCTAAAGCGGCTCATCGAACGGTCGAGCGCGGTATGCAAAATTGGGTCGCGCAGCGCGGCGTCCACGCGTTCGTGAAAAGTGACGTTGGGAACAGGTATCGTCATGCTTGTTGGGGGTCCAAAATTTCCGCGAGATGTTTGGTTTTGACTTGGCTCCCGCGCCGATGCAAACCGCCGCTGAGGTGCAGCAAACAACTCACGTCACAGCTGACAAGCGTTTGAACTTGGGCGGCTTGAATGGCGTCGAGTTTGCGCTGCATCATTGCGCTGGAAATGGCGTCCATCTTGATTGCAAATAGACCGCCGAAACCGCAACATTCCTCCGCGCCGTCCAGTTCCACCAACTCGGCATCGCGGACATTGGCGAGCAAGGCGCGCGGCGGATTGACGATATTCATGCCGCGCAGTAAATGACAAGAAGGATGATACGCGATACGTTCATCCAGCCGCGCGTTCAAAGCGGTCACGCCCAACACCTCGACTAGAAATTGCGAAAACTCGTACGTGCGCGCGGCGATGTTTTCGGCGAGCGGGCCATATTTTGCGTCGCCCGCAAACAATTCGGGATAATGATGCGTTAACATCGCGCCGCAGGAACCGGATGGCACGACAATGGGCGCGTCAGATTTTGACAAAACATCCAACGTATGACGTCCCATCGCGCGCGCATCATCCCACGCGCCGCCATTGAACGCGGGCTGCCCACAACACGTTTGCGCGTTCGGAAATTCTACCGCAATGTCCAACGCTTCCAATACGCGGACGACCGCCATTCCCGCTTCGGGGCGCAGCGTATCAATCAAACAGGTCACAAATAATTGTACGCGGCGCGGGGCATTGACATTCATCGTCTCACCTCCGCGTTTATTATAACCCGACTGTTTGGAAATTGGCCCTCACCCCCGGCCCCTCTCCCAATGGGAGAGGGGAGAATTTTGGCGCGGTTTGGAAATGCTCCTCACCCCCAACCCCCAACCCCTCTCTCAATGGGAGAGAGGAGAATTTTGGGGTAGTGAATTGATTGCAAAAAAATGTGACGCACATCCTGTCAAATTATGCGCGTTGCGCGGTAGATGCGTTAGTGCTATGATAGCGAACGAGCAAGCAGCCAAGC
>JAJVIA010000129.1:0-8530 GCA_022072245.1 Anaerolineae bacterium | reverse complement strand
TGGGAGAGAGGAGAATTTTGGGGTAGTGAATTGATTGCAAAAAAATGTGACGCACATCCTGTCAAATTATGCGCGTTGCGCGGTAGATGCGTTAGTGCTATGATAGCGAACGAGCAAGCAGCCAAGCTATAGACATTCAGATACTGTTTCGGACTACCAGACCTTTCGGGTTTTCGGAAACCCAAAAGGTCTCGAGCGTCATTGTTCAAAACATTTTCTGAACAACTATTGTTCTCGTTTCGACGCAACCGCGCCGCGCACAGCGGTTATTTTTTGCGCGACGCACAAGAGGCGACGATACGATTGTTATGCCGGGCGATTTTATTTTCATCAAGGAGCGCGTCTAATGCGTTTGTTGTTCACCTGTCTCGTTATTCTCTGCGTTGGATTGATAGCCGGTTGTGGCGTCGAAGGCGTCACCGATATAACGCCGACCGCAGTTCCGGCGCCAACGGAGCCGTTCACGCCGATTGCTCTCGCGCCGACAAATACGCCGGTCCCTCCTCCGCCAACGCCTACGCCGCGACCCAAACCAACCGAAGCGCCAACGCTGCCGCCAGAACCGACTCAAGCTGGCGCTACCGCCGCGCCGACTGAACCCGCCGCGCCAACGCTTGACGCGCCAATGATTGAAATTCCCGGCGGCAAATTTATGATGGGCAGCGACGCGGGTAACGCCGACGCCAAACCGCCGCATGAGGTCGAGATCAAACCATTCAAACTCGACCAGTTCGAAGTGACGAACGCGAATTTCAAATTGTTCGTGGATGCGGTCAAATATCAAACCGACGCGGAAAAAGATAAACAAGCCGACACATGGTTGACGTACGCGCAAGACAAGGACGACCATCCGGTGGTCAAGGTATCATGGAATGACGCGAAAGCATTTTGTGAGTGGGCGGGCAAACGCTTGCCGACCGAAGCCGAATGGGAATATGCCGCGCGCGGCACGGATGGCCGCGCATATCCTTGGGGCAATGAATTCAACGCCAAAAATGCGAATGGCAAAGATTCCGGTTTGCGCGCCACCGCCGCCGTCGGTTCATTCCCCGGCGGCGCGAGTCCGTTTGACATTCAAGACATGGCGGGCAATGTCCAAGAGTGGACCGCGAGCGTCGCGGAACATTACCCCGGCAATACGACGGATTCAAAATTGTACGGCGCCAATTTGTTTATTCAACGCGGCGGCGGTTGGTTTGCCACGCCCGAACGGCTCACCGCATTTTTCCGCGATTCCAACGTCGCCACCGCCGCCAATGACGACGTAGGTTTTCGTTGCGCGCAATAGACCGCGCCAAGCTTTGATAAATAAAAGGAGGTTCGACTCTCAACCACACGCCATTTCTATTTTTAATCCAATCCAATATCAAACCGTCGCGAACCGATTTTGCGACTAACCAATGGAGGTTATACGGAATGAATAAGGTTAAATGGATTTATGCAATCGTCGCGCTCGCGCTGTTGGCGACGCTCTTGCCAACGGGTTCCGCGCAAGCCGCGCCAGCTAGCGCGCTCGCATGTTCCAAGACGTACACCGTTTCCGCCGGCGACACCTTGTCCGGCATTGCGGATAAAGAATACGGCAGCGTCAAAGCGTACTGGCCCATCATGGCTGGCACCAATTTGAAAAATAAAGAGGATTCTTCGTTTGCCCACATCGAAAATCCTGACCTCATCGAACCCGGTTGGAAACTTTGTATTCCGAGCGCGGACGATGCCAAAGCGTTCCTCGCCGAATTCCCCGGCCCGAATACGCCCGCGGGCGTTTCGATGTTGTTCGGTAAAGGCGCCAAAGGTCAACTCATTGTCGCGTCGTGGTGGACCAACGGCGGCGAATTCGCCGGTCTGAATGAAATGTTCAAGCAATTCAAAGCGGCGAATCCCGATGTCGAAATCGTCAACGCCGCCATCGCCGGCGGCGCAGGCACCAATTTCAAAGGTCAATTGCTCTCGCAATTGCTCGGCGGCGTTGCGCCCGATACGTTCCAACTGCACGCGGGTTGGGAAGCGGATACTTATGACCCCGGAACGCTCATCGTGAACGTGGACGATGTGTATGCGCGCAATAAACTCGAATCCGTCTTTCCGCCGACGCTCCTCAACATGTTGAAATTCAAAGACCACTATTGGGGCGTGCCGGTCAATATCCATCGCTCGAATGTGTTGTGGTACAACAAAGCCCTGTTTGAAAAAGCGGGCATCACCGCGCCGCCAGCTACGTGGGATGAATTCTTTGCCGCCGCCGATAAACTCAAAGCCGCGGGCATTCAACCCGTCGCGTTGGGCGGCAAGGACGGTTTTGAATTGCAACACACGTTTGAAACGATTCTCGCCGGCTCGATGAGCGCGGAAGAATATGCAGGGCTCTGGACGGGCAAGACTTCGTGGAAGAGCGAAAAAGTTACGAACGCGCTCAACACGTTCAAGAAATATCTCACGTATGCGAACGCGGACCGCGACGCGCTCACTTGGGCTGCCGCCACCCAGTTATTGATTGACGGCAAAGCCGCCATGAACATCATGGGCGACTGGGCAAACGGTCAATTCATTTCCGGCAACTTTACGGACTATGGATGGGCGCCGGTGCCCGGCACCAAAGGCACGTTTGTCGCGCTCTCGGATTCCTTTGCGCTCCCCGCCAAAGCGCCGAACGTCGAAAACGCGAATTTGTGGCTCGACCTCGCCGGCAGCAAACCCGCGCAAGAAGCTTTCAACAAACTCAAGGGTTCAATCTGCGCGCGCACCGATTGCGATTACTCGACCTACAACGGTTATTTGCAATCCGCCGCGGCGGATTGGAAAGTGGACGCGATTGTGCCGAGCGTGACGCACGGCGCCGCCGCGAAACCGTCGTGGGCGACCAAAGGATATGCCGACGCGGTCACGCTCTTTGCGACCAGCGGCGACGTAGCCGCCGCGCAAACCGCGTTGGTCCAAGCCGCAGTAGATGCAGGGTATCCACAATAAAATTCTCGAAACGCTAAACCGGCGCGGCGGGCAGAAAACTGCCCGCCGCGCTTGCAAATTTCACATTCGCTGTCGCCCCACACGTTCGTCAAATCTTTTCGGAGCCAGTCGCGCATGACTCAATCTGCCGCACGCGCCCCAATTCTGGCTGCGCCGCGCAAGCGCCGCCTCAGCCGCCAAAATTGGGAACGCATCGTTTCCATTTTAATTCTTTTACCTTCGATTATCGCGCTCGGTATTTTCATTTACGCCTTTATCGGGTGGACCGGTTTTATCTCTCTCACGGCGTGGAATAGCGCGGCGCCCGATTTCACGTTTGTCGGTTTGCAAAATTACGCGCGCCTCTTTGTCGGCGGCGGCACGGACATGACGCGCTTTCATTACGACATTCGTAATGAAGTCGGCTTTCTCATCCTGTTCGTCGGCGGTTGTCTGGTGACGGGCTTTTTATTGGCGACGCTGCTCGACCGCAAAATTCGCGGCGAATCTATTTTCCGCAGCATTTTTCTTTTTCCGATGGCGATTTCGTTCATCGTCACGGGCGTCGCCTGGCGCTGGATTCTCACCCCCGGCACAGAAGAGACCGGTTGGGTTGGCGTGAATCTTTTGTTGACCAATCTGGGTCTCGGCGGGCTGCGTTCGGCATGGTTCACCGACCCCACCGTATTTTATATTCAACCCACCACGCCGCTTGGCGAATTTCTTCACTCCATCGGTCTCGGTTTTATCACGGTTCCGGCGCTCGGTTACGCGGCGGCGATTACTTCGATTGTCATTGCCGCAGGATGGCAAATGTCCGGTTACACGATGGCGCTGTATCTCGCCGGGATTCGCAGCATTCCCGATGATTTGCGCGAAGCGGCGCGCGTGGACGGCGCGAGCGAATGGGAAATTTATCGGCATGTGATTATTCCCTTGCTCAAACCCGTTACGTTGACGGTCGTTATCATCCTCGCGCACATTGCGTTAAAAATTTTCGATTTGGTGTATTCAATGACAGGCGGCGTGAGCGCGGGTTTCGCAACGGATGTGCCGGCGCTCAATATGTGGAAGACGACCTTTGACGCGACGAAATTCGCGCAGGGCGCGAGCATCGCCATTATTCTGTTGCTGATGGTCGGGGTATTGATTATTCCTTATCTCGTCTGGCAAACGCGACAGGAGGCGCAATAATGGCTGCCGCAACCCAACGCCGTCCCCAGCGCCGCTGGCATTGGACGCGCATCCTGATTTACGCGGTTCTGATTCTTTTCGCCATCTGGTACTTGATGCCAATTTATATTCTGCTGATGGCGAGTTTCAAAAGCCAAGCCGAAGCGCTGCAAATTCAAAACATGTGGCTGCCGCCGCGCGTAATCGGTTTCAAAAGTTTCCAAATCGCGTGGTTCGGCTCTACCGAACCGCCGGCGACTTTGGGGCTGGAACAAGGTTTTTACAACAGTCTCATGTTGGTCATTCCCGCGACCATCATTTCCTGTTTCATCGGTTCGATTAATGGTTATGTGCTGTCCAAATGGAAATTTCGCGGCGCCGATTTTCTCTTTACGCTGATGCTCTTTGGCATGTTCCTGCCATATCAAAGTATTTTGATTCCGCTCGTCGTGACGTACCAAAATTTTGCTCGTCTGACCGGCATCCAACTCTTTGCCACCATCCCCGGCTTGGTTGTAGCGCATGTGATTTACGGCATCCCAATCTGCACGCTCATCTTTCGGAATTATTACGCGCAGATTCCGACAGAAATGATTGAAGCCGCGCGCATTGACGGCGCGAATTTCTTTAGCATCTATCGGCGCATCCTCTTGCCCCTGTCGCAACCGGCATTTGTCGTCGTCGTCATTTGGCAATTTACGTCCATCTGGAATGATTTTCTGTTTGGCATCACGCTCGCCAATACGCCCAAAGTGTATCCCATCACGGTTTCGCTCAATAACATTGCGGGCAGTTTTCACGTGCCGTATAATGTGCAAATGGCAGCCGCGCTGCTGACCGCGCTGCCGCCGCTATTGTGTTATATCATTCTGGGACGTTACTTTATTCGCGGGTTGATGGCGGGTTCGCTGAAAGGATAAACGCCGGTCGGCGCTGCCTCGAATAAATTGACACAGCCCGTTTACGCGACGGGCTGTTTTTTTTCTATGCCAACCGCGCGGCGGCGCGAAATTTTCGCGCTCGATTTGTCACAAAGGAAAATTATGCCTCACGAAATTCAACGCGCGCAAACCCATGCCCTGCTGCAAAAACGCGGTATTGCGCGCGTCCTCTTTGCCAATCTCGCCAGCGTAAAATGGTTGACCGGATTCAATCCGCCCATTCAAACGGGCTCCAGTCCATTTCTCGGTGGGCCGCCGATGGTGTGGTACGAGAATGGCGCGTGGACCTTGATTCTTTTCGCTTGGCACGTTCCGTACAGCGACGATTTTGGCGCGCAGCCCAACTGTCGCTGCGTGACGTACGAGGGCTATGCGATTGAAAAACCTTTGCGCGGCGCGGCGCGTTTGCGCGCGACGCTGCGGCGCGTTATGGGTAAAAATTTAGCGGGCAAAATCGGTCTTGAGTTGCGTGATGCGCCGGCGGACATAGCGTTATCGCTATACGAAACCAAACGCGTGAAACTCGTTGCGGTGGACACATGGCTCGACGCGTTTCGCCAAATCAAAACGCCGGAAGAATTACAAAAAATGCGCGCCAACTTTCGGCTCACCGACATTGGACACGCCGCCGCGCGCGCGGCGGTTCAGGTGGGTCGCCGCGAAATTGATGTGTGGAACGCCGCCCATGCCGCGATAGAACAAGCGGCGGGACAGCGCGTACCGTTCGGCAACGATTGCGTCGTCGGCTACCGCCAAGAAAATAGCGGCGGCGCGCCGCTGGCTTTTGAAATTCGCGCCGATTCTTCGGTGATTGTGGATTTGTCCACGCTTTTATACGGCTATTGGAGCGATTCCTGCGCCACCTATTACGCGGGCGAACCGTCGCCCAAGCAGCGCGCCATGCACCAAACGACGGAACGCGCGTTGGAATTTGGCATTTCGCTTTTGAAACCCGGCGCGGTGGCGTGCGAAATTGACGCGCAAATGCGCGAGTTTATGCGGCGCGCCGGATATCCGGTCTATCCGCATCACAGCGGTCACTCGCTCGGCGTGACGGCGCACCAAGACCCGCGCATTGTGCCGTACAATAAAATGACTTTGCAAGAGAATATGGTCATTATGCTCGAACCCGGCATTTATTTTCCGGGCGAAACGAGCGTGCGTTTGGAAGATGCGCTGCTGCTTACGCGCGACGGCGCAGAACGCTTGACCGCGCACGACAAGAGCTTGCCGTAAAAAAAGAGACGCAACCTTCGCGGACTTGCGCGCCAATGGCGAACCGCGCGGCAAAGGTTGCGTCTCTAATTCTTGCGCAAGCTATAGCGCCAAACCAGTACGAGGCAGGATTATGCAGCGTGGCTATTCGCTCGCGCATACAGCGGCACGTAGGCGCGCTCGGCGTAACCCGTATAAATTTGACGCGGACGCGCGATTTTCTGGTCCGCATCGTTCAACATCTCCACCCACTGCGCGAGCCAGCCGACCGTGCGCGGAATGGCAAATAGCACCGGAAAGAACGCTACCGGAAAACCCATCGCTTGATAAATCAAACCCGAATAAAAATCCACGTTCGGATACAATTTGCGCGACACAAAATAATCGTCTTGCAGCGCGATGCGTTCCAGTTCCAGCGCGATTTCCAAAAGCGGATTGACGCCGGTCGTTTGAAATACTTGGTCGGCGGTGCGTTTGATAATTTTCGCGCGCGGGTCATAATTTTTGTACACGCGATGGCCGAACCCCATCAAACGCCCTTCGCCCTTTTTCACTTTTTCGATAAACGCGGGAACGTTTTTCACGTGTTCGATTTGCGTCAACATTTTCAAAACTTCTTCGTTCGCGCCGCCGTGCAGAGGACCATACAACGCCGCCGCCGCGCCCGCCATAGCGGAATACGGATCTACCTGCGACGAACCAATCGCGCGCATCGCGTTCGTGCCGCAATTCTGTTCGTGGTCGGCGTGCAAGATAAAAAGAACGTCGAGCGCGTGCGCCTTGACGGGATCGGGTTCGTACTTGACCTGCGTCATCATATCCAACATGCGTAAAAAGTTGCCGGTGTACGAAAGGTCGTTATCGGGATACACATACGGCAAGCCGCGAATGTGCCGATACGAAAACGCGGCGATGGTCGGCACTTTGGCAATGAGCCGCGTAATTTGTTTGAAACGCACTTCGGGGTCGCCGACTTGGGCGCTTTCGGGATAGTACGTCGAAAGCGCGGCGACGGTGCTGATGAACATGCCCATCGGATGCGCGTCATAGCGAAACGCTTGCATCACCATCTTGATATTTTCATGCAAAAAAGTGCGATGGAGAATTTTATATTCCCAATCTTTGTACTGCGCTTCGGTGGGCAGTTCGCCGTACAAAATCAGATAAGCCGTTTCAAGAAAATTACTTTTTTCCGCAAGCTGTTCGATGGGATAACCGCGATAGCGCAAGATGCCCTTGTCGCCGTCAATAAAAGTGATGCTGCTGCGCGTGGATGCCGTATTCATGAACGCGGGGTCGTACGTCATCAAGCCAAAATCTTCGGCGTCGGTTTTGATTTGGCGCAAATCCATCGCGCGAATCGTCCCGTCCCGAATCGGCACTTGATAGGTTTTACCGGTGCGATTGTCGGTGATGCTCAAAGTTTCGCGCGCGGCATTGTCATTGGCTGCCGGCGCGGGAGTCGGTTGGGATGCCATACTTGCTCCTTTTCCTTTTTCGATTTTGTCGGAATCTTCAAGCTACATCTGTAGTATAATTTTCGCCCGCCATGTCTGACTCGCCGTTACTGACTGCCGCGCTCGTCGTGAGTTTATTGCTGCTGTGCTGGTACCTCGTCGGCATGCAATACAATATCCGACGCGGGCGCCGCGCCTTGAAATGGATTGAACAGGGGCTGCCGGTCATTGGCGAAAAAGCCGCGTTGAATTGGAGCGGCGTCAGTCAAGTCCAAATCCACATCACGCAAGCCAAAGAACCCTTTCGCTCCGCCGATGTACTGATTCAACTCAAGCCGCGCGAACTTCCGTTTTGGTGGTTCTGGCAGCCGCGCGCGCCGACGCACGACCTGCTGATTTTGCGCGCGCAGCTGCATCATGCGCCGGGTTTTGATTTGGTATCGCACAGTCCGCGCGTACCCGCCGACGAACAATTGAAACGGCACGGCGTGGGGCAATGGAACGCGGTCCAAGGCGGTCTGGCAAATGCAATGAACGCGGATCTGCGCGGCGCCCTTTCCCCTTATACGGTCAATCGTTTGATTGTCCAAACGACGTTGGAAGGCATGACCTTGACGCGCTTGATTGTGCGGCGCGCGGCACCGAATCTCGAAGTGCATTACCTCTTGCCAAAATTCGAGCAAGTTTCGCCGCAGCGCCTATTCACGATTTTGCATCAACTGGGCGAAGAAATTTTGCAAGTGTAAATTTATAAACGCAACGGCTAGTGCGTCGCCAACGACGTCATCAATTCTTTGT
>JAJVIA010000069.1:10223-35107 GCA_022072245.1 Anaerolineae bacterium | reverse complement strand
GGTGTTGGGCGGCACAATGAACAAGACGGGCGCGTTCACATTCGAAGCGCGCAAAGTTGGCAAGGAAACGGCGCTCGCGCAGATTGTGAAATTGGTCGAAGAAGCGCAGACCAGCAAAGCGCCGATTCAAAAATTGGCGGACCAAATTTCTGCAATTTTTGTGCCGGTCGTTTTGGTGATTGCGCTGGCGACGTTTGTGTTGTGGTGGGTTTTGAATCCATCGCCCGCCGCGTTCACGATTGCGTTGAGCAACGCGATTGCGGTCTTGATTATCGCGTGTCCCTGCGCGTTGGGTTTGGCGACGCCCACCGCAATCATGGTGAGTACGGGCAAAGGCGCCGAGTTGGGCGTGTTGATTCGCAGCGGCGAAGCGTTGGAAACGGCGCACAAAATCAATACCGCCGTTTTGGACAAGACAGGCACCTTGACGCGCGGCAGACCCGCCGTGACGGATGTGATGCTCGCGCCTTCGATGCGCTTTGCGAATACGGCGGTTGCGGGCATTGCAACGGCGGCGCCCTCCGCGCTCGGGTCGCGCGATGAATTGCTCAAACTGACCGCGGCGGCGGAAAAATTCAGCGAACATCCGTTGGGGCAGGCGATTGTGGAATATGCCAACGCGCAAGGATTGACGATTCCCCCGGCGGTTGATTTTGCAGCTTTGGCGGGTCACGGTATTCGCGCCACAGTGGATGGGCGCATTGTCATTATCGGCAATAGCAAACTGATGGTGGATGAAAAAATCAGTACGGCGCTGTTGGACAAGCCCGCGCGCAAATTGGCGGATGAAGGCAAGACGCCAATGTTTGTGGCGGTGGACGGTCAGGCGGCGGGCGTCATTGCCGTCGCGGATACGTTGAAAAACGAAGCGCATGACGCCGTGGCGGCGTTGGAAAAAATCGGCATTGCGGTGTACATGCTCACCGGCGACAATGAACGCACCGCCAGCGCGATTGCGAAACAAATCGGCATCACGAATTATTTTGCCGAAGTGCTGCCCGAACACAAAGAACAAAAAGTGCGCGAATTGCAAGCGCAAGCCAAGCGCGTGGCGATGGTGGGCGATGGCATCAACGACGCGCCCGCGCTCGCGGCGGCGGATGTGGGCATTGCGTTGGGAACGGGAACGGATGTGGCGATGGAAGCGGCGGACATTACGCTGATGCGCGGCGATTTACGCGGCGTGGTGACGGCGATTCAATTGTCGCGCGCGACCATTCGGACGATTTACGGCAATTACTTTTGGGCGTTCGCGTACAATGTGTTGGGCATTCCAATCGCGGCGGGTTTGTTGTATCCAATGTTTGGGATTTTGTTGAGTCCGGTGATTGCCGCCGCGGCGATGGCGTTTTCGAGCGTTTTCGTCGTCACCAACAGTTTGCGTTTGCGGAAATTTCAACCGTCTATCCAATGAATCACTCGCACGAACATTCGCCGAAATCTGAAACGCCTGCGTCAATGCCGGCCGGGCATATGCTGCACGAGCCCGCGCCGGCGGCGCACGCGGCACATTCGCACGCGCCCGGCGCGGCGCATGACAAACATTCCGCTCACGCCGACCACACGGGTCACGAGGAAATGTTTCGGCGGCGCTTTTGGATTTGTCTCGCGCTTTCGATTCCCGTTTTGCTACTGAGTCCAACATTGCAAGAATGGTTTGGATTTTCCATTCCCACGTTTCCCCTGAGCGAATGGATTGCGCCAATTCTCGCGGTCGTAATTTTTGTGTACGGCGGCGCGCCGTTTTTGCAAATGGCAATTCCCGAATTGCAAAAGCGCCAGCCGGGCATGATGACGCTCATCTCGCTCGCGATTTCGGTCGCGTTTTTGTACAGCGTCGCCGCGTTGTTTTTCAATCTCGGCATGGGTTTCTTTTGGGAACTCGTGACGCTGATTGACGTGATGTTGTTGGGGCATTGGCTCGAAATGCGAAGCGTGCGGCAAGCGTCGGGCGCATTGAACGAATTGGCGAAACTTTTGCCGGATACGGCGGAACGTGTGCGCGCGGATGGCAGCGTGGAACAAATTCGCACCGACGAATTGCGCGTAAATGATTTGGCGCTCGTGCGCCCCGGAGCGAGCATTCCCGCCGATGGAATCGTCGCCGAAGGACAGTCCGATGTGAATGAAGCGCTGTTGACCGGCGAATCAAAACCTGTGTCGAAACGCGTGGGGGACAAAGTGATCGCCGGCTCGTTAAACGGCGTCGGAAGCTTGCGCGTGCGCGTCACCGCCACCGCCGACGATACCGCGCTCGCGGGCATTATGCGTTTGGTCGAGCAAGCGCAGCAGAGTAAATCGCGCACGCAAATTCTCGCGGACAAAGCGGCGGGCTGGTTGTTTTACATCGCGCTGGCGTTCGCCGCGCTCACAGCCGTCGCGTGGACGCTGGCGCTGGGTTTTAACGCGCAAGTGATTGAACGCGTGGCTACAGTTTTGGTGATTGCGTGCCCGCACGCGTTGGGCTTGGCGATTCCGCTCGTCGTCGCCATCACCACTTCACTCGCCGCGCGCAATGGCATTCTCGTGCGCGACCGTTTGGCGTTGGAACAAGCGCGCGCCATCCATGTCGTTATTTTTGATAAAACCGGCACCTTGACGCAAGGCGCGCAAAGCATTGTCGGCATGGCGACGATGGACGCGCAATCAAAAGATCAAGCGCTCGCGTTGGCGGCGGCGATTGAGGGCGATTCAGAACACATTGTCGCGCGCGGTTTGCGCGAGGCGGCAAAAGCGAAAAATTTAGCATTGCCGCCCGTCGCGCAATTTGAAGCGTTGAAAGGACGCGGCGTCCGCGCGCAATGGAATGGCGAAACGGCGTATGTTGGCGGACCGCGTTTACTCGAAATGTTGCAGCTTGAACCGACGGGCGCGCTGAAAGATTTTACCATCCAAGCCGACGCGCGCGGGCAAACGGTCGTTTATCTCGCGCGCGACGCGCAGCTCGTCGCCGCGTTTGCATTGGCGGACGCGCTGCGTCCCGAAAGCAAGCAAGCGGTGAAACGTTTGCATGAATTGGGCTTTGAGGTGGCGATGCTTACGGGCGACAGTCGTGCGGTGGCAAAAAGCGTCGCGGACGAATTGGGCATTGATACATTTTTTGCAGAGGTGTTGCCGGAAAATAAAGACGCGCAAGTTGCCGCGTTACAAGCGCAAGGCAAACATGTCGCAATGGTCGGCGACGGCGTGAACGACGCGCCCGCGCTGACGCGCGCGGACGTGGGCATCGCCATCGGCAGCGGCGCCGACGTGGCGGTGGAATCGGCGGGCATTATTTTGGCGCAAAATAATCCGCTCGATGTCGTCAAGGTTATTGAACTCTCTCGCGCCAGTTATCACAAGATGGTCCAAAATTTATTGTGGGCAACGGGTTATAATGTCGTTGCGCTGCCCCTCGCGGCGGGGTTGTTGGCGCCCTTTGGCATTTTGCTCTCGCCGGCGGTGGGCGCGTTATTCATGTCGGTTAGTACAATCATCGTGGCGCTGAACGCGCAGCTCTTGCGGCGCGTTCGGCTGGCAAATTAAAATACTTTTAGGAGGCAATTTCATGCACGATCAACATTCATCCAAGCAGGACCTCGCGCCGGGCGAACACATTGACCCCGTGTGCGGCATGACCGTCGAAGAAGGACCCGACGCCATTACGTACGAATACAACGCGACCAAGTATTATTTCTGCGCGCCGGGCTGCCGTCGGGCGTTTGAAAAAGACCCCGAAAAATGGCTGCGCGACGGTCCGCAGGGTCACATGTAAAAAACGTTCGACAAAAAATCCGCGCCGAATGGCGCGGATTTTTATTTCCTCCTCATGCTTGCGTCACGAGCGATTCAGGCGCACATGCTATAATCGTTCGGATGCGAATTGCACTTGTCGGGCCGTTCGGTTTGAAACCCAAAGGGACGATGGCGGTGCGCGCGCTGCCGCTGGCTAGAGCGCTGCGCGCGCGCGGTCACGCGGTGACAATGATTTTGCCGCCGTGGTCGTATCCGTCCGACGCGGGGCGCGCGTATGACGATGCCGGCGTGCGAATTGAAAATGTCGCCATCGCGCCGCGCGCGTTCATTCCATCGCGTCTGGTTGCGCGCGTGCGCGCGTGTCAACCGGACCTCGTGCATATTTTCAAACCAAAAGCGTACGCGGGTTTGACGCAGTGGTTGTTGTGGCAAATGCGGCGCGTCGGTTTGCAGAACGCGCGCATTGCGCTGGACACGGACGATTGGGAAGGCGCGGGCGGATGGAATGACCGCGAAAAGTATTCGGCGGCGCAAAAAAAATTTTTCGCCTGGCAAGAACGATGGGGTTTGACGCACGCCGACGCGGTGACGGTGGCGAGCCGCGCGTTGGAAACGCTCGCGTGGAGTTTGGGCGCGCCGCGCGCACGCGTCGTATATGTGCCGAACGGCGTGAACCCGCTGCCCGCGAGCGACCTGTCGCGCGCTGCCGCGCGCGCGCAGTATGGATTGCAGGACGCGCGCGTGATACTGCTCTATACGCGTTTTTTTGAATTTGATTGCGCGCGCGTCGTGGACATCTTGACGCGCGTTCTGGCAGAATTGCCCGACGCGAAATTACTGCTCGTCGGCAAGGGTTTGTTTGGCGAAGAAAAACAATTCTTGGAAATGGCGGCGGCGCGCGGTTGGCGCGAACGCGTGGCGGACGCGGGTTGGGTCGAGCCGGAACAATTGCGCGGCTTGTTTGCGGCGGCGGACGCGGCGCTGTACCCTTTTGACGACACGCTCATCAATCGCGCCAAATGTCCGGTGAAACTGATTGATTTGCTCGCGGCGGGCGTGCCGGTTGTCGGCGAAGCGGTGGGCCAAGTGCGCGAGTACATTCAAAACAACGAAACCGGTATTTTGGTGGAACCGCGCGCGTCGGAAGCGTTTGCGCGAAATTTGATTTTGCTTTTGCAAGATGCGACATTGCGCGCGCGTTTGGGGGCGCAAGCCGCAGCGACGATGGCGCGGGATTACAATTGGGCGCGCTTGGCGGAACGCGTGGAAGAAGCGTATGCGACGCGCTAACCTTGCGCGACAGCGTTCACGCAAAATCGTTCTCGAGCTCTTCCAGCGTCGGCAAATTTTCGCCCGCATCGTCGCGTTTGGAAATAAAGATTTCGCCAAACATATCGGTTTGGTCTACAAAAATCAATTTGCGTTTGAGCGATTCGAGAATGGCGAGAAAGGTCACGATGACTTCGACGCGCGAAGTGGCTTCGTTGAGCAGACGCGTGAAATGCACCCGTTCGTGCCGCGTCGTCAATTCGCGGATGCGCGCGATGCGGTGGTGAATGGAAATTTTGAGCGGTTCGATGATGTCGCCCGCGGGCAGAGTCGGATTGTTTTCGAGCGTGCGTTTGAGCGCGTTGAATAAGGTTTTGTAGGTCAAGCCCGCGATTTTGGTCGGACGCGTGACCGTCGGTTTGGGGGTGGGCGCGCGGCGCGGATACACATGGATATTTTTTTGTTCGCGTTCGCGGAATTGGGTCGCCAGCTGCTTGAACATTTTGTATTCACGCAGTTGGCGCGCCAACGCTTCGGCGGAATCCTCGACCTCGGCGGCTTGCTCTTTTTCGGGTTGAGGCAAAAGCGAACGCGATTTGATGAGAATGAGCCGCGCCGCCATGACCAAATAATCGGCGAGCGCGGACAATTCGATTGTGCCGGGCTTGCTCACAAATTCGAGATACTGGTCGGCGACTTGCGCCAGCGATACGCGCGTAATATCGAGCTCGGCGCGTTCAATCATTTGCAAAAGCAAATCGAGCGGGCCCTCGTATTCGGGCAGACGAACGGAATAGTCGTCCATACGAGTTGCGATTATATTGGCGATAGCGTCGGATGACAAGGCGATACCTTGCATGACGGATGTGTTGATTGATGTACAAAACGTGACGCGCGTCTATACGATGGGCGCGCGCACGCTGTACGCGCTGCGCGACGTTTCGGCGCAGGTTGCGCGCGGCGAATTTGTCGCGGTCGTCGGCCCGAGCGGCAGCGGCAAATCTACGCTGCTCAATTTAATTGGCGGCATTGACAAACCGACGAACGGGCAAGTGTGGGTGGACGGCGCGCGCATTGACACGCTGAGCGAAAACGCGCTGGCGAAATGGCGGCGCAATCATATCGGCATCGTGTTTCAATTTTTTCAACTGCTGCCGACGCTCACCGCGTTGGAAAATGTGACCCTGCCGCTGGAATTGCGCGGCGACCCCGCGCGCGGACGTCGCGCCCGCGCTGTCGCGATGTTGGAACGCGTTGGGTTGGGCGCGCGCCTGACGCAATTGCCGTCCGAGTTGTCGGGCGGCGAACAGCAGCGCGTGGCGCTTGCGCGCGCGTTGGTCAATGACCCGCCGATTTTGTTGGCGGACGAACCGACCGGCAATTTGGATAGCGCGAATGCGGAAGGCATTATCGCGCTGCTGCGCGAACTGGCGGACGCGGGCAAAACGATTGTGTTGATTACGCACGAAGCGAATTTGGCGCGCGCCGCGCATCGCACGCTGGCGATGCGCGACGGCGAAATTGCGCGCGCGCCAAATTTTTAGGAGCAAAAATGTTATTTCGATTGCAAGGCGTGCCGCTTGTGGACGTCGTCGTTTATCTGTTGACGGTCCTGGTTTTTTCGCTGACGTTTCATGAAGCGAGCCACGCGTGGACGGCGCTGAAATTGGGCGACGATACGCCGCAAAAAATGGGCCGCGTCTCGTTGAATCCGCTGCGGCATCTCGACCTGTTCGGTTCGTTGATGATGTTGTTTGTCGGCGTCGGCTGGGGCAAACCGGTGCAGATCGACGCGACGAAATTGAAACCGAACGCCAAAATTGGTATGGCGCTCGTCGCAGTCGCGGGACCCATCTCGAATTTGCTTTTGGCTACCATCGGCGCAATGATTTTACGAACGCATTGGCTCACGTTCAATCCGCAAAAAGTTTTTAGTTTCGCCGGTCAAAACTTTTACTTTTCGCCCGGCTATTTTCTAGAGACGTTCGTGATTCTCAATTTGGCGCTCATGTTTTTCAATTTGATTCCGCTCGCGCCATTGGACGGTTCGCGCTTGTGGCAAATTTTTTTGCCCGACAAATGGTATTGGGCGTACGCGCGCTATGAAATGGTCGCGGCGCTGTGCGTGATGGGTTTGGTCTTGATTGACCTGTATCTCAACAATGGTCAATTTTTGTCCCGTATTTTGACGCAGCCCATTTGCAATACCTGGCGCTTGCTCGTCGGTTTTGGCACGCCCGAAATGTGTTTGCAAACGGGTTAATTTGTGGCGGACGCCAATCCGTTTATAATTTCGTCTCAAATTCTTTGCGGGGGCGAATTTTGTCTCGTCGCCTCGCTGCAAGTAGGCAACAATGTATAAATCCAAAACATGTGGTGAATTGACCGCCCAAGACGCGGGCAAGACCGTGACGTTGGCGGGATGGGTGCATCGCCGCCGCGACCACGGCGGTTTGATTTTTATTGACTTGCGCGACCGTTTCGGCGTGACGCAAATTGTTTTTAATCCGCAGACCGCGCCCGCCGCGCATCGCGTCGGCAGCGACGCGCGCAATGAATATGTGCTTCAGGCGACCGGCGTCGTAGCAAAACGCCCGGCGGGCCAAGAAAATCCCGCGCTGGCGACGGGCGAAATCGAAGTGTACGTGACCGACGCGCAGATTCTCAATGCCGCCAAAGCGCCGCCGTTTGTGATTAACAAAAATGAGGACGTGGACGATTCCTTGCGTTTGACGTATCGCTATCTCGATTTGCGGCGCGAACGGATGCAGCAAAATTTAATCTTGCGCCACAAAGTGATCAAGTTCATGCGCGATTGGTTGGACGCGCACGGGTTTATTGAAATTGAAACGCCAATTTTGACCAAAAGCACGCCCGAGGGCGCGCGCGATTATTTGGTGCCGAGCCGCGTGCATCCCGGCGAATTTTACGCGCTGCCGCAATCGCCCCAACAGTTCAAGCAATTGCTCATGGTCGCGGGCTATGAACGTTATTTTCAAATCGCGCGCTGTATGCGGGACGAAGATTTGCGCGCGGACCGTCAACCCGAATTTACGCAGTTGGATTTGGAAATGGCGTTTGTGGAACAAGAGGACGTTTTGAATTTGGTCGAAGCGCTCTTTACCGACCTCGTGCATACGCTGGCGCCCGAGCGCACAATGCAAACGCCGTGGCCGCGCATGACGTACGACCAGGCGCTGGCGCGTTATGGCAGCGACAAACCCGATTTGCGTTTTGGCATGGAATTGACGGACGTGAGCGACCTTGCCGCGTCGTCCGAATTCGCCGTGTTCAAAAACGCGTTGCGCGCGGGCGGACAGGTCAAGGGCGTTCGTCTGCCGGGCTGCGCCGAATATTCGCGCCGCGAACTCGACGCGCTGGTGGATTTGGCAAAAACCAAAGCCGCGAAAGGCGCGGTGACGATTGCGCTCAAAGCGGACGGCGTTCATTCTTCCGCGAGTAAGCACATGACGCCGCAAGAGCAACAGGCCTATGTCGAACGGCTTGGCGGTCAAAGCGGCGACTTGATGATATTTGTCGCGGATTCCCATGCGGTTGTCGCGGCGGCATTGGGCGCGCTGCGTAAAGAAATGGGCGCGCGTTTGAAACTCGCCGACCCGAACGCGCTGGCGTTGGGCTGGGTGATTGATTTTCCGATGTTTGAATGGAACGCCGAAGAAAAGCGTTGGGACGCCGCGCATCATCCGTTCACTTCGCCGAAACCGGAGGACATGGCGTTGTTGGACACGGACCCCGGCGCGGTGCGCGCCAACAGTTATGACATGGTGTGCAACGGATATGAATTGGCGAGCGGCAGCATTCGGATTCACAATCGCGAATTGCAAGCCAAGATTTTTTCGCTGTTGAACATTGACGCGGAACGGCAGCGTTTGCGTTTTGGTCACATGCTCGAAGCGTTTGAATTTGGCGCGCCGCCGCATGGCGGCATGGCGCCGGGCATTGACCGTTTCGTCGCGATTCTACGCAATGAAGACAATATCCGTGAGGTGATGGCGTTTCCCAAAAATCAATGGGCGCAAGATTTGATGATGCACGCGCCGAGCGATGTGGACGCGGACCAATTGAAATTATTGCATTTGGAAATTGCGCCGCCAAAACCGTGACCGGGATTTGACAAGCGGCGCGGATTAAATACAATCCGCAACGATTCTGATACATTCCAAGCGCGCGTGACGCACGCGGCGGTTTGAATGTTGCGCGGCGGGCTTCATCCTCTCGCTGTGGAGCGCGAACCCAAGCGTTACCGTCACAGGCCTTGGTTAAACTCATGTCGTATTCATGCATCTGTAACGAGCGGGGACTGTAAGTTGCGCCTCGCCTCGCGTTAAAAAAGAAAAAAACGCTCCCGTTGGAGCAATTGACGGCTAACTACCGGCAGGCAGCAACCAGTACCCCGCGAATCCGATGGAACGAAGCGATGCAGACGAAATAATTCGTCGGACATTGCGCGTTACACGTTTTCGTGTTGCCTGTCACTCACCGCGACCAATGACGCGCGGCGGGTAGTTAGCCGTTTTGTTTTGTACAAAAGTTACCGTTGACACAATGAGGTGGCGCGGGGAAAAAATAAAATTCAGGAGTCTTTCTCATGTCCGAGCAACAACGCAAGTATGGTTTCAATACCCGTCAATTGCACGTAGGCGCTCACGCCGACCCCACCACCAAAGCGCGCGCCGTGCCGATTTATCAGACGACCTCGTATCAATTTGACAATACCGATCACGCCGCGCGTTTATTTTCTTTGCAAGAATTTGGCAACATTTATACGCGCATCATGAATCCGACGACCGATGTGTTTGAACAGCGCGTCGCCGATTTGGAAGGCGGCGTCGGCGCGCTGGCTGCCAGTTCGGGACACGGCGCGCAGGCGATGGCAATTTTGACCTTGTGCGGCGCGGGCGACCACATTGTGGCGGCTTCGACCTTGTACGGCGGCACCTATAATCAATTTGTGTACACGTTCCCGCGCATCGGCATTGACGTGACGCTGGTGGACCCCAAAGACCCGGAAAATTTTCGCCGCGCGCTGCGTCCCAACACCAAACTCATTTACGGCGAATCGTTGGGCAATCCGCTCATTAACGTCTTTCCGTTTGAAGAAGTGTCGGCAATTGCCCAAGCCGCCGATATTCCGCTCGTGATTGACAACACGTTTGCCACGCCCTATCTGTTCCGTCCGTTTGAATGGGGCGCCAATATCGTTCTCCATTCCGCCACCAAATTTATTGGCGGACACGGCACTTCGATTGGCGGCGTGATTGTGGACGGCGGCAATTTCAAATGGGAAGGCAATCCGCATTTTGCCAATTTCAATACGCCCGACGAAAGTTATCACGGTTTGGTGTATTCGTCGTTGGGTAATCTCGCGTTCATCTTGAAAGCGCGCGTGCAAATTTTGCGCGACATTGGCGCGAATCAACAGCCGTTCAATTCGTGGCTCTTGATTCAGGGTCTCGAAACGCTCTCGCTGCGGATGGAGCGCCACGTCGCCAATACGCAAGCCGTCGCCGAATTTTTGGAAAAACATCCGCGCGTTTCGTGGGTTTCGTATCCGGGGCTCAAGAGCCATCCCGATTACGCGCGCGCGCAAAAGTATATGCCCAAGGGGCCGGGCGCCATTCTGGGCTTGGGCGTCAAGGGCGGTTTGGAAGCGGGACGCGATTTTATCAACCGCTTGCAACTGTTTTCGCATCTGGCGAATGTGGGCGACGCGAAAAGTTTGGCGATTCATCCCGCCTCCACCACGCACAGCCAACTCTCGCCCGAACAGCAGCAAACCGCCGGCGTCTCGCCGGACTTTGTGCGGCTCAGCATCGGCATCGAAGACATTGACGATATCTTGTGGGATTTGAATCAAGCGTTGGGGTGATCGAATTCAAGTAAAGCGGCGCGAGGGATTCGGGCGCTTTGGCGTCTTTGATCCCTCACGCCGCAATCTGCCAGCTATGCCCGTAAAAATTCCTGAAACGCTGCCCGCGCGCAAAATCCTCGAAAGCGAGGGGATTTTTGTGATGGAAGAAGACCGCGCGCGACAGCAAGACATTCGCCCGCTCCAAGTGGCGATTCTCAATTTGATGCCGACAAAAATTGCGACCGAAACGCAATTGCTCCGTTTGCTCGGCAATTCGCCGTTACAGGTCGAAATTACGCTGCTGCGAACCGATTCGCACGAAGCGAAAAACACGTCGCAGGAACATTTGTTGGCGCATTACTTGACCTTTGACGACGTGCGCGACCGCAAATTCGACGGCTTGGTCATTACCGGCGCGCCGGTGGAACAGCTGCCGTTTGAACAGGTGGATTATTGGCGCGAACTGCAAACCATCATGGATTGGTCCGAGAACAATGTCTTTTCGACGTTCCACATTTGTTGGGGCGCGCAAGCGGGTTTGTATCACCGCTACGGAATTCCCAAATATGCCCTCGCGCGCAAAATGTTTGGCGTCTTTCCGCATCGCGTGATGGAGCGCACGGATAAATTGATGCGCGGGTTCGACGATGAATTTCTCGCGCCCCATTCGCGCCATACCGAAATTCGCGCGCAAGATGTGGCGCAGGTGGCGGATTTGAAATTGCTCGCGGTGTCGGAAGAAGCGGGCGTGTATATGGCCGCGTCGCGAGACGGGCGCGACATTTATATCACGGGCCATTCCGAATACGACCCGTTGACGTTGAAAGCGGAATACGACCGCGATGTGTCCAAAGGGCTGCCGATTCATGTGCCGCAAAATTATTATCCGCACGACGACCCGACGCAAACGCCGCAGGTGCGCTGGCGCGGTCATGCCAATTTGTTGTACTCGAATTGGTTGAACTATTACGTTTATCAAGAGACGCCGTACGATGTCGAAGATATTCCGGTGAAAAAAATGTTTGCGCCGTTCGGCGTTTGAGCGGCGCGGCAATTTTCAAACGCGCGCGCGACGCGTAAATTTCAAATTTGTTCTATCGCAGCGAAAATTTTACGCGGCGACGCGGCGCGCGCAGTTTGACACGCGTATAGAATGTGCTAACATTCTGCCAGCCCTGCCATGTTCGTGATGTGAGTGTGGAGTCTGAGCCAACACGTTCAAATCGGGAGCCGGTTTCCGCTGACAATGCTTGCGACGCTTGCGGGCGGCGCAACTTTGAAAGGGTCTAGGTTACCCACGCCTGCTATAAGCGGGTTCACAACCTAATCGCACACGGCAGCGCGGGGCACATCAAAAATCCGTCCGATTAAGGACGGATTTTTGTTTCACGTTTGTTCGCGCGCGCGGCGCGCGTCAATGCGTTTTTGTAAATAGGGCATAAAGTAGCCGCGATATTTTTCCCAGAGTTCGGGTTTTTGCCAATCATTGCCGCGCACCCATTTGCGACAGTGCGGCGCGTCGCAGTGACATTCAAATTCGTCGTACGGACTGCCGTCGGTCATGGCATAATCGAAACATAGCTCTTCGCCCGGCGCAATCGCGCGCATGGCGACGAGGACAATTTGCCCTTGCATGCCCACGTTCGGGTCGCACGAGTGATTGAAATAATCGGCGTCGTCTTGGCTGATGCCGCCGAGATAAAAATCTTCTTCCACTTGGGTCGCATAGCGCTGATATTTTTCGGGCATTTGCGCGACTTGGGCGCGCGTCATGATTTCGCCGCCCCACACCGAAACGATTTCATCCGGCGCGATGGCGGCGACGGCAAAAACGCCGTACTGACCGTTCGCCAAGCGCCGCGCGGCGCATTTCGGGGACAGCCACGAGTATTTGGCAATCGCAAGATTCATTGGTTTATGCTCCAAATTTTGGTCGAGATATTATAACGTCGGATGCGGCGCGCGCGGAAAAAAATGCCCTTGACAAATTTGACCGCGCTATGTTAAGCTTTCGCCACAAATGGATTGCACTGGCTCCGCTCACCCTCGCGCTGTGGTGAGCGCGCAACGTCAACAGGATTTAAAATGCGTAAAGAACGCGTGACTGACGATATTTATATTTTTCAAAGCGAAATGTACGCCCAGGTGACGGCGGGCGCGATTGTGACCGACGAAGGCACCGTCGTCATTGATACGCTGCCGTTTCCGCGCGAAACGCGCGAGATGATTGATTTTTTGCGCGAGGTTTCCAAAAGCAAGCGCGGCATCCGCTATGTCATCAATACGCACTATCACGCCGACCACGTGTACGGCAATTATCTTTTTACCGAAGCCGATATTATTTCGAGCGAACGCTGCCGCGAAATTTTACGCAAGTCGGGCGAAAAGAATTTGAATGAAGCGAAACAGTCCACGCCCGAATTGGCGGACGTGGTTTTGCGTTTGCCCAATCTCACCTTTCCCGACAAGATGACGTTTCACCTCGGCGACCGCGTGCTGCGTTTGATGCCGCTGCCGGGACACACGTTGGACGGCGTCGGCATTTATATCGAGGGCGAAAAGATTTTGTACGCGGGCGACGCGGTGATGGCGCTGCCGCACATTTATTGGGGCGACCGCGAAGTTCTCATCAACACCTTGAATCAAATCAAGGAAATGAACGTCGAAAATATCGTCCAAGGTCACGGCGACGTTTTGCTCAAGGGCGAAATTGACGAATCCATCGACGCGCAAATCGCCTATCTGAATTGCATTTACGAACGCGTCAAAGCCAAAGTCGCGACGCGCACGAGCAAAGAAAAATTGGCGGACATTACGCTGGAATCGTGCGGCGGCACGCCGATTCTGCTCGACGGCGTGGTGCGAAAATTGCACAAGGATAATGTGCAGCGCATTTACCAAACGCTCACGGCGAAACCGCGCAATTGAGCGCGGACCGCGCGTTGAATCTCAGAACGAGTCGTTATCAGACAACGGCTCGTTTTTTTGCGCTGCGGCAAAACGATTCAAATTAAAAATATACGCGCATAAGCGCGTTTTTTCAAGGAGTTAAATCGGCGATTACCCACAACGCGGGCGGTTTCCCCAACGCGGGTGATTTCCCCCAACGCGGGTGATTTCCCCCAACGCGGGTGGTTTTCCCTAACGCGTAGGAAGCGTTCTCTAACGCTGATGACGCGCATTAGAGAATGCGCTCTACGCAGGTGGTTCCCCCAACGCGTAGGAAGCGTTCTCTAACGCTGATGTGGGCAAGCGCCAAATTAAAAATATGGCGGCAAAAAAAATTCGCGTGATTTTATTCGGACTTGGGCCAATCGGCGCGGCGTGCGCGCGCGTATTGGCGCTGCGTCCCGAAGCGTACGAGTTTGTCGGCGCGATTGACCTCGACCCTCGCAAGGTGGGCCAAGATATTGGCGCGGTCATTGGCTTGCCGGAAAAATATGGCGTTAAAGTTTCAGCCCAAGCGGGACGCGTGCTGGCAAAGGACGCGGACTTGACGCTGCACGCGACCGGTTCCTATTTGACGCAGGTCAAACCGCAGTTGATGCAAATTATCGCGGCGGGCAAAAATATCGTTTCGACGTGCGAAGAATTGTCGAATCCGTGGGTGCAAAATGCGCGCGTTGCGGACGAATTGCATAAACTCGCGAAACGGCATCGCGTCACCGTCGTCGGCACGGGCATCAATCCCGGTTACGCGATGGATACGCTGCCGGTGGCGTTGACCGCCGTATGTCAAAAAGTAGAACGCGTGCGCGTAAAACGCGTGGTGGACGCGTCCAAACGGCGGCGGCAGTTGCAGCAAAAAATCGGCGCGGGCATGACGGTGGAAGCGTTTCATCAAGCGGCGGCGAACAAAGAAATTCGCCATGTCGGTCTCGCGGAATCGGTGGGTTTGGTGGCGCGCGGTTTGGGTTGGCAGTTGGACGAAATCATGGAAACAATCGAGCCGGTGGTCGCCACGCAGCGCGTCGTGACCGAGCATGTGATTGTCGAACCAAATTTTGTCGCGGGCGTGCGCCAATTTGGACGCGGCTTGTATGCGGGGCAGGACAAGGTTATTTTGGAATTGGAGATGGCGGTGGACGCGCCCGAAGCGTACGATGAAGCGTGGATTGAAGGCACGCCGAATGTCCATTCTCTCGTCAAAGGGATTCACGGCGATCTTTCCACCGCGGCGGTGGTGGGCAACGCGGCGCGGCGCGTGGTCGAAGCGAAACCGGGTTTGCTGACGATGATGGATTTAGCGTTGGTGAGCGCGCGTTAGAATGGACGCGCGCGCGGCGGTTGCTTTTTTGCATCCGCGTACGCCGAACGTATGAGATATTACAATCAAATCGCGGTGTTGGATCAAGGCGATGATTTTCCCGACCCGCTTCACGGACCGACCGATGAACCGGTTGCCGTCGGTTTTGAATTGACGCCGAAACTGATGCTGCGCGCGTATGCGCGCGGCTTGTTTGCGTGGTCGGTTCATCCCGTGACGTGGTGGTCGCCGCATCCGCGCGCGATTTTCGAATTGGACGGCTTTCACGTTTCGCGCAGTTTGCGAAAAAAAATGAAACGCGCGCCGTTTCGGGTGACGCTGGATCACGATTTCTGGGGCGTCATGCAGGGCTGCGCGCTGCCGCGGCGTTCGGGCGAACGAACCTGGGTGACGCGCGAATTCATGGGCGCGTTTTTGACGCTGCACGCGCAAGGATACGCGCACAGCGTCGAATGTTGGAACGGCGCCGCTTTGGTCGGCGGCGTGTTTGGCGTCGCCCTCAACGGTTTTTTCTCTGCCGAGACCATGTTTTCGCGCGCAACCGACGCGTCAAAAATTGCCTTGTACTATTTGCTGGAAACGGTGCGCGCGGCGGGTTTCGCATTGTTTGATATTCAATTGCTGACGCCGCACACCGCGTCGCTGGGCGCGCGCGAAATTTCGCGCGCGGCGTATCTGCGGCGCTTAAAGCGCGCGTTGACGCAAACGCCTGCGCCCTTGACTCTGCGCGAAATTGTGGCGGGAGGAATTTGACGACATGAAAAATTCAGCCGGGTCATATTGGTTGCGCGGCGGCGTAATGCTGATTCTCGTGGGCGTATTGAGTTTTACATTTTGGGTTGCGCGCGCCGCCCAGTCCGATTCCGCCTTTGCAACAACTGCGGCGCCGCGCGCGGCGTCGAGCGCAGCCGTCGCGACAGAAATCCGCGTGCATGTTATCGCGCGCGGCGGCAGATATGTCGGCGATGATATTGGCGGCGCGTTGGTCACGCTTCGCGACGCGCATACGGGCGAATTTCTCGCGTCGGGCATTACGCGCGGCGGCTCGGGCGTGCCGAATTTGATGACGCTGGAACGCGCGCGCACTATGCCGCTGCCGACCGAAAACGCGGCGGTTTTTACGACGACGTTAATGATGGCGGAACCGCGCTTGGTTGAAATCGAAGCGGTCGGTCCGCCGGCGGCGCAAGGGGCGGAAAATCGCGTGACAAGCGTCGAGTGGCTTTTGCCGCAAACGTTTGCGCCGGAAGGCAATCGCCTGACGCTGGAACTTGCGGGTTTGAACGTGGATGTGTTGGCGCCGCCCACGCATTTCATGCCGCAGCGCAAACCGCCGATGACAATTTCGATACGCGCAAATGTGACCATGATGTGCGGCTGCCCCATCAGCCCGACGACGGATTGGAAGCCGGAAGATTTTCAAGTGATGATGATGGTAAAACGCCCGGATGGCAAGCTGGATATAGCGCCAATGCAATTTGACGCGAATGCGCCGGACCAAGCGCCGAGTCAATTCACGGGTGAATACCAAGCGACGCTGTCGGGAATCTATGAAGCGACGGTGATGGCGTATCAAAAGGATTTTGGGAATTCAGGCAGCGACCGCGTGACATGGATTTTGCCGTGACAAATTTGACAGCGCCTTGACTCGTAAATATACTCAATGTTCACAAGCCAAGACGGAAACGAGTAGGCGCGGCGTTTGGTTTCAGCAAGCGCGGGTTGTTGCGAGCCGCGTAACCAAATTGCGTCGAAAATCCTTCCCGAGCTTTCGCCCGAATCAAGTAGGCGCGAACGGCGTCATTCGCCGTTATCCGAATGGGGACATGCTAGTGTCCGCGCAAGAGGTTGTTTTGCGTTATGCAAAATAACAACGCGGGTGGTACCGCGGGAGACGATACATTCGACTCTCGTCCCGATTGGGGCGAGAGTTTTTTATTTTGAAAGTTTGAACATGACCGAACTTTTATTTCATACCGACGCGTATCTGCGCGAGTTTGAGGCGACGGTGGTCGCGGCGGAAGGCGAGCGCGTGGCGCTAGATCGCACCGCGTTCTATGCGCGCAGCGGCGGGCAGCCGAGCGATTTTGGAATTTTGATGGGCAATGGCGTCACGTTCCGCGTCCTTGATTCCAAAAAGCAAGACGGCGAGGTGTGGCATCAACTCGACAACGCGGGGCTCCAAGTCGGCGACGCGGTGCGCGGCGCGGTGGATTGGGAACGCCGTTATCAATTGATGCGGACGCATACCGCGCTGCATATTCTGTGCGGCGTAATTTTTCGCGATTACGGCGCGGCGGTGACGGGCGGCGATATGGAGCCGCTGGCGGCGCGCATGGATTTTGAATTTGACCGCATGAGCGCGGAATTCGCGCATGAAATCGAGGAGCGCATCAACGCAGAGGTCGCTGCGGCGCGCGCTGTGCGCGCAAAAATTTTGCCGCGTGAACAAGCGTTTCAGATTCCCGATTTGATTCGCACAAAAATCAATTTGTTGCCGCCGGGCATCGAACAGGTGCGCGTCGTCGAAATTGTGGGCTTGGATTTACAAGCCGATGGCGGAACGCATGTCGCCAACACGCGCGAGGTCGGCGTCATGCGCGTGGTCGGTCACGCGAGCAAAGGGAAAATCAACAAGCGCTTGCGGATTGCGTTAGAGTGATGGCGAACGGCTCGACATTGCGCGATGCGTTATTCCGTCTCGACACAGTTGCGCCCGTTGGCTTTGGCGCGATAGAGCGCGGCGTCGGCGCGTTCGAGCAGCGTAGCGTTCGTGTCGCGCATGTAATAGGCGGTCACGCCGAAACTCGATGAAATGCGGATGCCGTTGGTGAACGCGCGGTTCTTGATTTGTTGGCGCAAATGGTCGGCTTTCAAGCGGCCCGACGCCAAATCGGTTCCGGGCATGATGAGGATAAATTCTTCGCCGCCCCAACGCGCCAGCGTGTCTGTGCGGCGAATGTGTTGTTGAACGAAATTGGCGAAATCGCACAGCACGGCGTCGCCGGTGGGATGACCGTATTGGTCGTTGACTTTTTTGAAATGGTCCAAGTCAAATAGGATGACCGCAAACAGCGTGTTGGATCGCGCTGCGCGCTGCAACTCGTAATCCAAGACGTCATAACAGCGCATCCGGTTGGGCAGTCCGGTCAAAAAGTCAGTTTGCGAACTGCGTTCTTGCGTCCGCGCCATTTGATAGACAAACAACATTATCATTGCTATCGCGGCGGTCAGCGTGATCAAGTCGTGCGCGATGTCAAACCCGGTCCATCGCATCTGGAAAAAAATAACGCCTGCGCCGCCGAGCGTAAGGGCGCTCATTAGCAGCGAGGCGCGCAGCGCAGTGATTGCGCGAAAGGTGAAAAAACAGCTGACCACCAAAACGACGAGCCAAATGAGCCAGGGCGAGAGCGCGGCGCCCAATCCGCTATGCGAGGGCAGGGCGGACATGCGCGGCATTTGATAAGCCATGAGGATGACGATATACATACACGCGCCCAAAAACAAGCCGAGCAGCAGCAATTCTTGACGCGGGACATGCCGCCACAAGAGGAGCGCAACCGCGACCATCGCCGCAATCATCGCGACGCTCAGGATAAAAGTAAAGAGCTCGAACGCGGTGGGGACGGTAAGGATGAGGTCGAAACCCAACACCTCTGCGCCCAACAAGAGGATGGGAATAAAAATGACTCGTTTGGAGTGGGGGAGGAAATTTCCGAGTTGAAGCCAGAGGTTGATATTTTCGAGCAGGTTAATAGATTTTGGTTGCAGCATCGCATTTACTCCAAGAAAAAAATTATACGGGTTTGAGGGACGGCGCTGTCCGGGGCAACAATGCATCAAATAGAAAGCGTTCTCTGAACATTATAAAACAAATTTGGCAAAGTGAGCGATACCAAAACAAGGGTTGGCAAGCCCAAGAACGAGGTCACACATGTCTTTTCAAGAAGTCAAATCCCAGGTAGATTTTGTCGCGCAAGAGCGCGAAATTCTGAAATTTTGGCGCGAATCCAACGCGTTCGCCCAGATGCGCGCGTTACACAAGGGCAAGGCAAAATGGTCGTTCATTGACGGACCCATCACGGCGAACAATCCGATGGGCGTGCATCACGGCTGGGGCAGGTCGTACAAAGATTTGTACAATCGCTTTTGGACGATGCGCGAGCGCGAACTGCGGTACCAAAACGGTTTCGATTGTCAGGGCTTGTGGGTCGAAGTCGAAGTCGAAAAGCAATTGGGGTTCAAATCCAAAAAAGACATTGAACAGTACGGCCTCGCGCAGTTTGTATTGAAATGCAAAGAGCGCGTCCTGAATTACGCGGCGGTGCAAACCGAGCAATCGGTGCGGCTCGGTTATTGGATGGATTGGAACAACCCGGACGAATTGCGCGCGCTCGCGGAAAAATTGGCGACGAATCCGCAAGAGGTCATTACGCTCGAGGGTCCCGAGGGCCCCGTCACCGATACGGTCGAGCAGCTAGTCGGGCGGCTCGGTTTGCCCGAACTTGGCGGCAGTTATTTTACATTCTCGACCGAAAATAATTACATGATTTGGACGTTCCTCAAAAAATGTTGGGAGAACGGCTGGCTCTATCGCGGCGCGGATGTGATGCCGTGGTGCCCGCGCTGCGCGACCGGCATCAGTCAACACGAAATCGTCACGGACGGTTATGCCGAACTGACGCATCAGAGCGTCACGGTAAAATTTCCGCTGCGCGGACGCGCGAACGAGTTTTTGCTCGTGTGGACGACGACGCCGTGGACGCTCACGAGCAATGTGGTGGCGGCGGTGGGTCCCGAACTTGTCTATTTGAAGGTGCAGCAGGGCGACGAAATTTATTATCTGAGCAAAGGCACGCTCCACATGCTGCAAGGCAAATATCAGGTGTTGGCGGAATTAAAGGGCGCGGAATTGGACGGCTGGACGTACGACGGACCTTTTGATGAACTGCCGGCGGCGCAACAACCGGGCGGCAACACCGAACTGCGCGAACTCGTCCGAGACGTCAAGGTTTCCGCCAAGGACGCGCATCGCGTCGTTTTGTGGGATGACGTGGATGAAACCGAAGGCACCGGCATTGTCCACAGCGCGCCCGGCTGCGGCTTGGAAGATTATCAGTTGGGCAAAAAATTGCGCCTGCCGCTTGTCGCGCCCTTGAACGACGAAGGATATTTCATTGACGGTTTCGGTTGGTTGAGCGGGATGCAGGTGATGGATGTGCCGGAACCGATTCTCGCCGCGCTCGACCAGAAACATTTGTTGTATCGCGCCGAGCTGTACACGCATCGTTATCCGATTTGTTGGCGCTGCAAAACGCAGCTCGTCTTTCGTTTGGTGGACGAATGGTTTATCAGCATGGACGAATTGCGCTACAAAATCATGGACGTCACCAAACAAATCAAATGGATTCCTTCCTTTGGGCTGGACCGCGAACTCGATTGGCTCAAGAATATGCACGATTGGATGATTTCCAAAAAGCGCTATTACGGGCTCGCGCTGCCGATTTGGATTTGCGACGCGTGCCAAGCGTTCGAGGTCATTGGCGACGAACAAGAATTGCAAGCGCGCGCGGTCGAAGGGTGGGAGACGTTCGCGGGGCATACGCCGCATCGTCCGTATGTGGACGCGGTAAAAATTCAATGTACGCAATGCGGCGGCAAAATGACGCGCATAACCGAAGTCGGCAATCCGTGGCTCGACGCGGGCATCGTGCCGTTCAGCACCTTGTCCTATCGCGCAAATCCTGAATACTTTCGCAAATGGTATCCGGCGGATTGGATTAGCGAATCGTTCCCCGGACAATTTCGCAATTGGTTTTACGCGCTGCTCGCCGAAGCGACGGTGATTGATAATTCGCCGCCGTTCTTGGAAAATTTTGGTTATGCGACGCTGTTTGCCGAAGACGGTTCGCCGATGCACAAAAGTTCCGGCAACATGATTGAATTCAATGAAGCCGCCGACCGGATGGGCGTGGATGTGATGCGTTGGCTGTACGCCAATCATCGCCCCGAAGCGAATCTATTATTTGGCTATCAGCGCGCGGACGAAGTGCGGCGGCGTTTCCTCATTCCGTTGTGGAACGTGTACAACTTTTTTGTCAGTTACGCGCTGTTGGATCAATGGACGCCGCCGCAAACGGAATTTGACCCGAAATATCCCGAAGGCAAAACGCCCGCGTCGGATAATTTACTGGACCGCTGGATTCTCGCGCGCTTGAATCAAATCGTCGCCGACGTCACGACAGCGCTCGAAAATACGGATTCGCTGACGGCGACGAACGCGGTCGAAGCGTTTCTCGACGATTTGTCGAATTGGTACGTGCGACGTTCGCGACGACGTTTCTGGCGCGGACAGTTGGACGCGGATAAAAACGCCGCCTACGCGACGCTGTATCACGTCTTGCTGAAACTCGGCAAACTCATCGCGCCTATCACGCCGTTTGTCACTGAAGTGATGTATCAAAATTTGGCGCGCAGCGTGCAGGCGGACGCGTACGCTTCCATTCACATGACCTCTTGGCCCGTTTGCGACGCGCACGCGATTGACGCCCAGTTGTTGGCGCAAATGGATCTCGCGCGCAACATCGCGTCGCTCGGTTTATCGGCGCGCGGCAGCGCGAACGTCAAGGTGCGCCAGCCGTTGGCGCGCGCGCTCGCGTTCGTCGGTTTGCATCAAGCCGGTTTGAGCGCCGAACTCGTCGAAATCGTCAAGGACGAGTTGAACGTCAAAGAGCTCGTGTTGACGCAGGAAGAGGGCAGCATCGTCAAATATAAAATCTTGCCCGACAATAAATTGCTCGGGCCCAAATTTGGGCAGCGGTTTCCCCAAGTGCGCGCGGCATTGCTCGCGCAAAACGCTTCGGCGGTCGCGCAGCGCGTGGCGGCGAGCCAAAACGTTGTTTTGCAAGTGAATGGCGAAACCATCGAACTCGCGCCGAACGAAATTTTGGTGCAAACGCAAGCGGCGGAAGGTTTAGCCGTCGCAAGCGGCGAAAGCATTACCGTCGCGATGGATACGCTGCTCACGCCCGAACTGGTCCAAGAAGGTTTGGCGCGCGAAGCGGTGCGGACAATTCAAACGCTGCGCAAGGACGCGGACTTTGATATTCAAGACCGCATCGTGACGCGGTATCAAACCGACAGCGCGAAACTAAAAGCGGCGTTGGACGCGTTTCAAGAATACATTCGACGCGAAACATTGACCGCCGATTTGCGCGCGGGCGGCGGGGGCGACGATTTTGTAACGAGCGAAACCAAGATTGAAAACGAGCCCATCACTTTTGCCATCCAGCGCGTGCGCTAGTTTTTTACCATTATGAAATGGCGGCGTGAGGATGCGTAGAAAGGCGTTTTCTCACGCCGCATAAAGAGTATAGTACACGCCAAGTGTTTTCATCCCTTAAACCTTGTCCGCCGCCAGCAGCGCGCGCGCAATAATCATGCGCTGGATTTCGCTCGTGCCTTCGCCAATCAGCAGCAAACGATTGTCGCGGTAATATCGTTCCACCGGATAATCGGTCAGATAGCCCGCGCCGCCGTGAATCTGAATCGCGTTCCAACACGCGCGGTCCGCCGCTTCGGTCGCAAACAATTTTGCCTGCGCCGCTTCCATGGCGAACGGTTTGCCGTTTTGCTTTAACGTCGCCGCCTTGTAGATCAACAGCCGCGCCGCTTCCAATTCCATCGCATTGTCGGCGAGCATGTGTTGAATCGCTTGAAATTCCGCGAGCGCTTTGCCGAACGCCAAGCGCTCTTGCGCGTATTTTAATGCCGCGCGCAATGCCGCTTCGCCCAAGCCCAATGCCATCGCCGCAATGCCGATGCGTCCGCCGTCCAACACTTGCATCGTATAGCGAAATCCGCTGCCCACTTCGCCCAAAAGATTTTCGTACGGCACGCGACAATTCTCGAAAAAAATTTGGGTCGTCAACGACGTATGCAAACCCATCTTGCTTTCGAGTTTGCCAATGACGAGACCCGGCGCGTCGTGCGGCACGATAATGAGCGACAAGCCGCGATGCCCTTGGCCCGCAGCCGTCTGGCACAGGACAACAATCGAACGCGCGACCTTGCCCGACGTGACAAACTGTTTCGCGCCATTCAACACCCATTCGGCGCCGTCGCGCCGCGCGGTCGTCTTCACCGAACCCGCGAGGTCGCTGCCGCCCGACGGTTCGGTCAAAGACAGCGCGCCCAATCCTTCGCCCTTTGCCAGCGGCGTCAACCATTCTCGCTTTTGCGCCGCATTGCCAAACAAAAAAATCGGCGTCGCGCCCAAGCCGATGTGCGCGGCATAATTCAATGCGACCGAGCCATCCGCTTTGGCGATTTCTTGAATCGCTAGCGCGAGCGAAAGCGCGTCCGCGCCCGCGCCGCCATACTCTTCGGGAAATGGCAAACCCATCAAGCCCTGCGCGCCCATTTTGGGATAGAGCGCGGCGGGAAATTCATGCGTGCGATCCCATTCCGCCGCGTACGGCGCGATTTCTTTTTCGGCAAACGCGCGCGCGAGGTCGCGGATAGCGCGTTGTTCTTCGGAAAGCGTAAAATCCACGTTGGTATTGATGATCCATGCTTTATGCTTTCGGACAAAAGCTTGTCGGCGCAGAAATCATAAAGCGCAAATCTAAAATCATAAATCGGCAATCAACTTCGGTTCGCCCCACACCGCCCAATTCCAGCGGTGGTCGCCGAGGCCGTCGGTTTGAAATTCGACGCGTAACACGTCGGACGACGATTCCGGCATAACGACGGTAAATTCTTCCCACACGCGCGTATTTTTCACCGCGCTCCACAATTTCCAACCGTTCACGACGACGCGAAACGCGACGTAACGGTCATGCGGCAATTCCGACCCATCGCGGATGCCGGTAAAAAAATGTAATTTCAAGCCGCGCAAGCGCGGCGGAATCGGCACGGCATAGCTCACGATTGCGGCGCCGCTCAAGGGCGGATGTTCCCACAAGGCGCGTTTGGTCTCGCCGCCGCAAACGGCCTCGGCGGCGCGCGCTTCCAGCCCCGCGCTTTCGCGCTGCGTCATCAATTTGGCTTGGGCAAATTCGGCGACAAAATCAAACTGCCAGCGCAGCGCGCCCGCGTCGTCGGTTCGCAAAAGCGATTCGGCGTACGCGCGCACATGCGCCAATTGCGCGTCGTTCAATTTCGCTAAAAGGTCATTCAAGTCTTGGCGCGTTGTCATTATTTTTGAATTTTATCACATTCGCGGGCTGACCGCGCGCGGTTTTGGGCGCGGCGCGGGGTCGCGTATAATTTAATGCGCCAACTGTAAAGCGCAAATCACAAATCAGAAATTCGAGGAAATATGCCAATCTATGAATATCGCTGCGGCAATTGCAAACGCCGCGTGAGCGTTTTTTTTCGCACCCTGTCCGCCGCGCAAAATGATACGCCGCATTGTCCGAACTGCGACAGCGTAGATTTGTCGCGCTTGGTTTCGCGTTTCGCAACGGTGAAATCCGAAGAGGCGCGCATGGACGCGATGGCGGACCCGTCCGCGTTGGGCGACATTGACGAGAACGACCCCAAGAGCATGGCGCGGTTCATGAAAAAAATGAGTTCCGAAATGGGCGAAGAGATGGGACCGGAATTTGATGAAATGGTGGGGCGTCTCGAATCCGGCGAGAGTCCCGAAGAGATTGAAAAATCTATGCCCGAAATGGGCGGCATGGGCGACGACGGTGGAATGGGAATGGGCGGAATGGGAATGGGCGGAATGGGCGG
>JAJVIA010000069.1:0-10123 GCA_022072245.1 Anaerolineae bacterium | reverse complement strand
ATCGCCAAAATTCCTGCTGCAACAAGGATGGCACGATTTGCATTGAACATTTCAACCTCCGGAATTATTCAATCGTCATGGGGTAGGACTGCACACAAGTATGGAGCAAAAATTTCAGAGCGCCGCGCATTTTCGCGCGGCGCTCTTTATGCAAAACAAGATTTCGGTGATATATCTGAAGTTGCCCGTTTATGGACCCTCTGTGGGGACCGGCTCCCAAGTCGGAAGAGGCGCCACCGTCTTTATCGGAAGCGTTGGCAACGGCATCTCGAAGCGCTGGGGCAGCGTCAGCTTGGCAAGATTTTTGACGTCAACCCCACTTGGTCCTCCAAAGCTTCGTTCCGCAATGGCTTCTCCGGTCTCGGCATCAATCATCTCTACCATTTGAGTAATAGTTGAAGTCTGCCGCGCTTTTGGATCAGGGTCCACCCCGGGTCTGGCTGTCCCACTGCCCTGAAACACAATCAACCAAACTTTTTTGTCTGCATCTTTAGGGCGAGGAGCATCCGTTGGAAACGGCTGTCCCGTGATGATGGCCCAAGCTTGCTCGTAGGACATGACCTGCCCATAGATTTCATTTGGTGTTTCCGTCAATCCACCAAATGACCCATCGTCCTGCGCATAGTTTAACGCGCGCCTCACCGCTATATCTTCACCAAGAATGGATGACTGGGCAGAGCCAATATTACTCTTTTCAAAGAGGAACAAAGCGACCAAGATACCCAGTGCGACGATCAATGCGCCGAGAAAAAATTTGGCAGTCATTTTTTTCATATACATTTCCTTTCGTCAGGTATCTCGGAAGCCAATAATCAGTTGCCACCGTAAACACGCCACGAGTTGCATTTCGTGCCTGAATCGATATGGTACTGCGCATTCGTTACAAGATCAGTCGTATTACACAACGCCCACCAATTGCCATCGTTAGCGCTTCGGTATGCAACGCCGATGTTATCCGAAGGACCCATCCCTTGGTTTAGATTGGGAGTTTCGCCTCCACTGCTTGCATCATCCAATCTATTCCAACCCGTCGCGGCAACTCCGATTGGAGTATTCATATCGTTGAAAAATACGCTCCAAGAGCCAGCCCCGGTTTTTTCACTAAATAGTTGTAGTTCGTGTTCATATTTGGATACGCGCCCCAAACAAAAACAGGATGACAATTTGGCTCATGACAATTCACGAGGCGCACTTTCCACCCCTGTGACAGCACAAGTCAAAAGAAATAAAATGACATGTCGCTGTGCGTGAGCAATCCGACCGGCACATTGTTTTCCACAATCACGATGCCGTAGGTTTGACGGTCGCGCAATAAATTCAACACGTCGAGAAAATCATCTTGCGGCGTCAACGTCGGCGCGGGTTCTTGACAGTGTCCCACTTGCAAATCGAGCAAGTCCACTTTGCCGCCGGTGTGATAGTACGTTCGCAAAATCGTGCGAAACGAAATCATGCCCTTGAGTTGTCCGTTGTCGTCAACCACGGGCATCTGATTGTACGAATTCGCCAGCATGACATTGAGCGCCTGCTGCACCGATTCGTTGTGACGAATGCACGTGGGCTTGCGGCGACCTTCCTAAACTTGTAACAGTGGCGGGGGCATGATACGCTCCGTATCTCTATGCAAAAAACCTTCGGGGACTCGAAATCCGCGAAGGTTTTGTCGGGGTTAGAATTTTTCAAAGCGTTCGACGTTCGCCACAAAGACGACCGCGCCGCCCACTTGGACTTCGACGGGCGGCGGCATGTACAATTCGCCCGGCTCCATCACCGGCGGCATCGGATTCACAAACTGCGTGCGCGTGGTGCAATTTTCTTTGATGACCTTCATCACGGCGTCAATTTGATTGTCCTCGACGCCGATAAAGAGCGTGCCGTTCCCCTCGCGCAAAAAACCGCCGGTGCTGCTGACGAGGGTGGATTGAAAATTGGCTTCGCGCAGGGCATCGCTCAACGCGCCCGCGTCATCACTTTGGACGATTGCGATCACAAGTTTCATGGTAGGACCTCCGGGGGGAATTGTTTTACTTGCCTGCCGTCAATAAAAATTAAACCTTTGCTTGGCGCAGCCGCTGCGCGGTGTGGGAACGGATTTCTTGCTGCACTTGGGCAATCGGACGCGCGCCGTCCAGCGCAATCCAGCGCGTCGGGTCGGCGCGTTGCATCTCGACGTATCCGGCGCGCACGCGTTCGTAAAAATCGCGCGTCTGCACATCCATCCGATTCAGCTCTTCGCCGCGCGCGTGGCCTTGATTGCGCCGCGCCAGACCTTCGGCAATGTCCACGTCAAGATAAAACGTCACGTCCGGCGCGAGGCCGCCCGTCGCATAGCCAATCACCGCGCGCACCATGTCCATGTCCAACTGCCGTCCATAGCCCTGATACGCTAACGTCGAATCGGCGTAACGGTCGCACAGCACAATTTTATTTTGCGCCAACGCGGGTCGAATCAATTCCGCGACGATTTGCGCGCGCGCGGCGTTGTACAATAAAAATTCAGTCAGCGGCGCCATGTTGTGATTCCGCAGCGAATGAATCACGCCGCGAATCTGCTCGCCGATTTCGGTGCCGCCCGGCTCGCGCGTCACGACCACTTTTTCAGCCCCCCACTGCGCGCGCAAAGTTTCCGCCAACAAACGCGCCTGTGTAGATTTGCCGCAGCCGTCCATGCCTTCGAATGTAATGAACATTCTGTCTCTCACCCCACTTCGCTCGCATACACGCGCACGCGGCGGCGCGGTTCTTTGCCGAGCGAACGCGAAAAGAGATTGGCTTCGCGGATGCGTTCGTGTTGAAAGCGGCGAATGAATGCGCTCTGCGGTCCAAGTTCGACGGAATGGGCGCCGTTCAAGACGCGCGCAATCGCGTTATCGGTTTCCTGCATCGCCAACGAGAGCGGGTCATCCTTGGGCGCGACGCCCAACAAATCTTCCAAAATGCCTTCGATTTGCGCGATGGTGTTGGAGCGCAAAACATAGACCGGAATGCCCGCGCGTTCCGCTTCCACCAATGCGGGCGGACGTTTTTTATAATAATTCTTGAGCGTCAGCACGACATCCGCTTGATTGGGGTCTTCCACCACCCGAATCGGTACCTCTAACGCTTTGGCGGCTGTTTCCAAGCGGTCTTGGCTCACGCCATACGGAAAAAAACGCATGGGCGGACGCGTCGCGCCGGCGGCGAGTTTGGGCGCGGCGGCGGGGCGGTCGCCCAAAAATTCATTGTTGCGTTCGCGGCGGGTGGTCGCGCGTTCGCCTTGGCGCGGCGCGAGACGGACGCGCGTTTCCGGCTGCTGCACATCCACCGCGCCCGTTTCCAAATCGCGCGTGCGCGTTTCGGGCGGCAACGGTCGGCCGCGTAAAAAGGAATCTACCGCCGCTGCGACGTCGTTATGGACGGCGACGCGATTGCGCGCTTGGATTTCGACCAGCACGTCAAAAGTTGGCGGCGCTTTGCGTTCGAGAATACTTTTTTGCGTCCCGCGGCGGCGCGCTTCTTCATCCGACAGCGTGACGCTCTGAATGCCGCCGACCAAATCCATCAGCGTCGGATTCATCAAAAGATTGTCGAGCGTTTGCCCGTGCGCCGTGCCAATCAATTGCACGCCGCGCTCGGCAATCGTGCGCGCGGCTTCCGCTTCGAGCTCGCGCCCGATTTCGTCAATGACAATCACTTCGGGCATGTGATTCTCGACGGCTTCAATCATCACTTCGTGTTGCAGCGCCGGTTTCGGCACTTGCATCCGCCGCGCCTTGCCGATGGCGGGATGCGGTATGTCGCCGTCGCCGCCGATTTCGTTGGATGTATCCACAATCACCACGCGTTTCGCGTCGCCCAAGACGCGCGCCGCTTCGCGCAGCATGGTGGTTTTGCCTACGCCGGGGCGGCCGAGCAGCAAGACGCTTTTACCCGACTCGACAATATCGCGAATAATCTCCATCGTGCCAAACACGGCGCGCCCGACGCGGCAGGTCAAACCGACCACGCGTCCCTTGCGATTGCGTATCGCCGAGATGCGATGCAGCGTGCGCGGAATGCCGGCGCGATTGTCGTCGGAAAAATCGCCGATGCGCGACACGATGTAATCAATGTCCGCTTCGGTGACTTCGCTTTCCGCCAAAGTTTTTTCGCCGTGCGTATAACGCGCTTCGGGCAAACGCCCAAGGTCCAAAATAATTTCAAGCAATTCTTGGGCTTGGCCCAGATCGGTCAGCGCCGCATTCAAATGCGGCGGCAGAACGGAAATTAAAACTTGCAAATCGTCAGTGTGTGTTTGTTCCATCAACGCGAAAGTTGCAGGCAAATCACCGCGCCCGCGCGCGAGGCGCGGCGCGCCGTGTGATTTACGCCGCGTGCGATTTGATTTTATTTTTCACGCGCATGTTGCGTCGTGTGAATCACGGGGATTTTTGACGTTTCTAAAACCGGTTTCATCCAAGTCGCCGTTTCGCGCACGCGCACGGTGGTATGTTTGACCATGTGACTGCGTTCGAGGCGCGGCGTAAAACCCACCGCCGCGAGCGCCGCGGCAATGCCGCCTTCGTAATCGCGCGCCGCGACATAGATGGGGCGCGTGCGCGTCTGGGCAATCAGCGCGATTGTCTCTTGCACGATTTGGTCAAGCACGGCGGCGGTTTGCGGCGTCAGATGAAAACGCACCCACGTCGCCAAGCGTCCGCGCGAAATGCGGACCAGACCGAGCAGAGTTTCGTCGCGTTCCAATAAATAATTTGTGCCGCCGAGATTTTCCCACCAATCATCCAACTTGGGCGCGTCGTCGCTTGTCAAGCGCGCTTCGGCGGACTGAACCGGGCGCGGTGTGATTGCGGTGTACAGACGCCAGACGTTCCAAGCGTCGCGTTTTCTCATGCGGCGCATAGTCAAACCGGACGCGATGCCGTTCGTGTGCGCCGCCGCGCGTGCGTTGGGCGCAGCCAAGAAAAAAATTTGTTCGCGCGTAAAAGAGACAAAACCCGCTTGTCGGAAAACTTCTTCCGCGCCGTTCTCGGCAGGCACGGCGGCGTAAAGCCGTTGGCAGCCCAAGCCGCCCAAGCCGCGCGTCGCGCCCGCTAAAAGGCGGTACCAGATCGTTACGGCGTCGGCATCGTACGGCAGCGCGGGCGCGATAAAAGTAATATCCGCTTCGGGGCGATTTTTTCGCACGCGCGCTTGAATGACGCCGCGCGCGCGCTGTTTGGGCCCGTTCTCGTGAATCACAAAGGTTTCGGCGCCCAAATTGCCAAAAGGCACGCGCGCCGCCAGCGCGTCGGTGATAGGCGATACGCCGGACAGGTGCAGCCGTTCAAAATCGAGCTCCATGCCGTGCGAAGCCAGTTCGGCGAGCGTGCGTAGATTGAGGAGAACGGGGGGAATCATCCTAAAATCATTTTACTACGTTGGAATGGGTTTGTAAATTTGAATTATGCCAGCGGCTCCCGTTGGCTTGCCCGTCCGCCAACCGAAAAAAAACTCGGACAAGCTGGGCTTGGCCGAGTTTCAAACTGTAGAGATTCTGCCGTCGTTCAAGGTTGCAAGGTAAAGTTATACCATTTGGACCACTTGCCGCACACATCGTCAACGCAGCCGCGCGCGCGCCAATAATAGGTGTGCCCTTTGGGCAGCGCGATAGTTTTGTATTTGGAAGCGGCAAGATTGCTCGCGCTGTCGGCTAGGACGCCGTTTTTGCTGTCTTGGCGAACAACCGCTTCATAGCGCGTCGCGCACTGGGCGTCGCTCCAATCCAATTTTACGCGCGTCTTGGGCGCGACGGTCCCTTTTGCGGGAAGCAGGTTCGACGGTTTGGCGATGGGCGCTGCAAACCGTTCGCTCAGCGTTATCTCATTCGAAGTGTAGGTCGTGGAGGCGCCAACAGCCCAAATCACTCTATCTGCGCCTGCGCTCACTGCCTTAAAGGTATTGGAGGCGAATTTTGTCGTTCCGGTATCCCGCTGTGTCCAAGCTGTTCCGTCCCATTCCATGACCAGCGGACGGATATGATTATTTGCGTTCGTATAATAACCCACCGCCGTTGCCCGGTTCAAAGACGTTGCGAATACATCAGACAGCGCATCTTCTCGCGCGCTTGGATTCAAATTTGTAGCTGACGACCATGCGACGCCATCCCAATGCAGGATGAGGGGGCGCGTGTTGATTTTATAGCCGTTGGATTGTCCGACCGCCCAAAGGTCGCTCGGCGAGGTTCCATGTACGGACGCCAACACATTCCACGTCGGGTTGGGATTTGGCGAAGGCACAATCTGCCAATCGGTTCCATCATAGTGGAGCGTTAATGTGCTTACGGTCTCGATGTCGTTCACTTCATCATAGTCGCTAAAAAAGCCGACCGCCCAAATGTCATTTTCCGCAAACGCATGTATCGAGTTCAGCGTGCGGGATTCATTGCCGATGAGGGGAATCTCTGTCGTGGTCCAGTTTGCGCCGTCCCAATGCAAGATTTTTCCGCCGACCGCCCAAATGTCAGTATCCGAAATAACTTTTAATGCATTGACGCCTGTCGTTTCCGTAATGGGTATGCTGCTCCATGACACGCCATCCCAATGTTCCAGCGCCGCGCTACCGGTGACTCCATCATGCACGCTGCCGAGAATCCAAACATCTGTCGGACTTGCATCTACTGCGCCGAGTTCGCTAATCGGCGCATTGAGGTCTGCGCCCTCGATAATCTGCCACTGATTCCCGTCCCAATGCTCGATTAAAGCATGTGGGTCGGACAAGCCCCAATACGTTCCGACAGCCCACACATCATTTGCCGACAATGCGACCGCGTCATTCAAGACATGCCCCGGTGAATCCGTATTCGCGCTCGGTATCAACGTCCATGCTGGCGCGCAGCTTGCGCTATTTTCGGCATACGCCATGTTGGGTGCGTGAACCGGCGCGCTCAAGCCCCAAATTAAACCGACAAGTACAAGACCGCGCATTAAATTTAACCAACGTTTTTGTCTCTTGCGGGAACGAGCGTTATGCCAGAACATACAGGTCTCCTTCAGAACAAAAAATTACATTCTCGCAAGAACGAGAACGTCACGAGATTATTGATTGCTTTTCACTTCAAACTTGCTGGTCTTGGTCAATTGTCCGTCGAGATAAATTTCGACGCGATACGCGCCCTCGTCCAAGCCATTTTTATTCCGAATGTAAAAGGCGTACCACGCGCTGCCGGGTTTGGTGGTTTCCTTGGCGACGCGGATTTGTTGATTGCCGTTGAACCAGCGCGCTTCCAGCGTTTCGCCGCCCTTCATACCTGCCGCGCCGACCGAAACATAGATGGTTTGGTCCGGTTCGAAGCGTTGGAAACCGGCGGCGTAATCGCTCGGATAATTTTTGCCGTCCGGTTCGATTTGATTCGCCATGGTCGCCGCGAGAATTAGCGGCTCGGTCACGGCGCCATTTTCATTGATGGTAAAGCGCGCCATCAAGTATTCGTACGCGCGCGTGTCCACCCAAAACGATTGTTCGGGGTCGCCGGAACTGAGGAACGTGGGAATTTTTTTTGTGGGGGAAACTTCTTGGGGTAGCTGCAATTGCACAAAGTAACCGGAACGGTCAACCCAAGTGAACGGGCGGCCGGGCGAAACGGCATAATCGTAATCTTCATACAACCAAAAGAGGTGCGCCAATTCGTGCGCTGAAGTGGTGGGGTCTGTCGGCGCGTACTGTCCCGTGACGGTGCCTTTGACATCGCGCAGCGCCATGCCCAACGCGCCGCGCTTGCCGTGCGCCGCAAACCAGCCGGGCGGCAGCACGCCGACGACCAGCGTCGCGTCCGGTTTCAAGCGCCGCGCCGCGAGCGAAATCGTCGCATACAAAAGATGCATCGTGAGCATATCCGATTCGCCTTGATTGTCGGCGAGACGCTTTTCGTTCGCGTCGAGCATGTGCGGCGCGAGCGTGTAATCGAGAATGAGCTGGTCGTTGCCCAAAGGATACACGCCTTGCAAAAAGGATTGATTCTCGCGGACGAATTTGGGAAACGCCGTTTGGAAATTATAGCGCGCGCTCTGCTCGGCGGTCCAATCCACCGGCAAAAAATACGCGATAATTTTTTCGTTGGGTTTGACCATCGGCAGCGTCTTGGTTTGCGCGTTGTTGGACGGATTCGCATCATCCGCCGCGTTCACGGCGTCCACGCGCACTTTGACGGTTTGCGTTTGAAAATTTTGCGGCGCGCCGACGAAAATATCAATTGCGGTTTCGGGTCCCTGCACGCTCTTGGTTTCCGAAAAGGTCTTGCCGTCAAAATCGGCTGTCACGCGCACATCTGTCGCGTCCGCGCCTGTGTATCCGACAACGGCGCGCACGACGGTATCTTTATTCAAAACTAACGGCTCGTCGTACACCGCTTGCGTGACCTGAATTTCATCCAGCGAAACATCCGCCGCGCCTTGCGCGGCGATGGGCGCGGGCGGCGCGCATAGCCCTGCCGCCAGCAGCGCCGCAATAATCCAAAGCCCGCGCGCGCGTCGCCCAATGTTTCTTTTAAAATTTGAAATTTCGTTTTGGTTCATCGTTAACGCCCCAGATGTTCGGTATAACTCAATACAATTTTTGCGGGCGGCGCGTTACTATTCACGCTCAAGATGTATTGCCCCGGTTCCAGTTGCAGTTTAGCCAATGCGGTCTGGTCGCCCCCCGCGTATTCAAAAAGCGGCGTGTTATAGTCGGGCGTTTCATACAGCGCGAAACCTGTCGCGCCGCCGCTCAATTCCGTCACCTTGAAGCCGTCCGCATATCCGCCCAGCGGAATCAAGAACGTGCCGACGGTCAATTGGTCGCCCCACGTTTCGGCGGTCAGCGTGGCTTGGACCGTGCGCGGCGCGCTGGAATAACGCGGGGTCTGCGCGCCGGTGAAATTTTTCGACAGAAAATTTTTATCGTTCGTACTCACGCCATTCTCGTCGGTGGCGGAAATAAAAGCGAGGTTCGCCCACAATTGATTTTCGCTTATCGCGCCGCGCACATACGAATCCCACACATCCGCGCGCAATTGGAAAATCAAGCGATAGTCATGGCCGTCCGCCGCCGCGTAAAGCAACATGGGAAAGAGATGATTGGCTTTGGGCATGACGGTTCGCAAGGTGCCGAGCATCCGCGCCAATTGCGAATACAGCGTGCGGTCAAACGCGCCCGCCGCCGCGCGCGCTTGGGCGATTGCGACGCCCGCCGTCTCGCCGGTGGGCCCGGTGTCTTGGACAAAGCCCGCGTCCACTTGGCGATATCCTTGATTGGTCAAACCGTCAATGACGGCTTGAACTTGCAATTTGACATCGTCGCCGGGCGCGGGATTCACCAAAATTTGCGTCGAGGCATTGAGCGTCGTCGTTCCTGCGCGCAGCAAGACCGGTCCGAGCGCGCGCGACGACGTGATTTTATTGCGCGCGACGCCGAGTTGGTCGGTTGGCGTGACGCCCAGCGCCTTTTCATCCTGCCCGCGCACTTCGTATGTAAAATTTACGCCGCGTCCGGGCAAGCCCGCGTAAGTTGCATCGGTCAAGGTGGCGAGCAAAAAGCCGGCGGACGTCCCATCGGCAGGCAAATACGTGGTGGAAGGTTCGAGCAAAATGTTTTCCGCTTGCGCGTCGGGGTTGGTGTTGACGGGGGGCAGTGGATTGTTGCCGCCTTGACCCGTGAAATCTTTGTTGGTCTGGTTTTTGTTGGTCTGATTTTGCGAGGTGAAATCTTTGGCGGTGATATATTTTTGCTGCGTGCGATCGTAAAAACGCAGTCCGTTGCGAACCTGTTTCCACCATGTGGCGCCCGTTATGCGCTTGGCGTTCAAATCATCCCAATCGGCAGCGGTGGTGTTGAATAGCAAAAGCCAGTTGTCTTTTTGCAAAACGACAAACCGGTTGCGCGTGTGCGGATAGTATTTGGCGAGCGCGCGCAATCCTTGTACAACTTGGTTAATGATATAGTCGTCGTCGTAATTGAGCGTGATGGTTTGCATCTGGACGTACACCGAATCGGGCATCGGGTTGCCTTGCGCGTCGCGCGGCACGCCCACTTCAATCACGTCATATCCTGCGGTGACCAAATTGGCAAAAACCAAATCAGCCGGGTCGGGATTTTGGGCGCGCGTTCCCGACGGCAGCCACATTGCGAG
>JAJVIA010000052.1 GCA_022072245.1 Anaerolineae bacterium | reverse complement strand
ATAGTGCAATAGTGGAAGCGACTAACGCACTACCGCACCATCGCCCTAACCCACAATGTTTTCCAAAATTCTCATCGCCAATCGCGGCGAAATCGCCGTCCGCATCGCGCGCACGTGCCGCGAAATGGGCATCCCGACGGTGGCGCTGTATGAAGCCGCCGACGAAACGTCGCTGCACATTCGGCTCGCCGATGAATGTGTCTTGCTGCGTACGCCGCGCGGTTTCAACGACATGGACGCCGTTTTGCAAATCGCGCGCGACAAAGGCGCCGACGCGATTCATCCGGGGTACGGCTTTCTCGCCGAAAATATTGAATTTATTCAACGCTGCCATGACGCGGGCTGTACCTTTATCGGTCCGCCGTACGCGACGGTCGTACAAGCATTGTCTAAAATCGAGACGTTGGACGCGGCGCGCGCGGCGGGCATCCCCACCGTAATTGCGTCGGGCGCGTTTCTGGACGACCAAGCGTTGCCCGCGCTGCGCGCCGAAGCGGAACGGCTCGGTTTCCCCGTCGTCGTGAAATCGTGTCGCGGCGGACGCGGGCGCGGCGAGCGCGTAATCTATTCGGCGGAAACGCTAGAGCCGACCGTGCGCCGCGCGCAAGCCGAAGCGCAAGCCGTGTACGGCGATCGCCATGTCTTTATCGAAAAAGCAATCTTGCCCGCGCATCAAATCGGCGTGCAAATTTTGGCGGATCAGTTTGGCAATCTGGTACATCTCGGCGAGCGCGAAGGTTCGATGCTGCAAGGCAATCGCAAAGTAATCGAAGAATCGCCCGCGCCATGTTTGGACGATGCGGCGCGGACGCAATTGTGGGACGCGGCGCTAACGCTGGCGCGTTTGTTTGCGCTGCGCGGCCTCGTGACGATTGAATTTTTGATTGACGCGCGCGGCGCGTTTTATTTCACCGAAATCAAACCGCGCATCACCACCGACCATCCGTTGACCGAAATGCGGACGCGGCTCGATTTGGTGCGCGAACAAATTCGTTTGGCGGCAGGCGAACCGTTGGGTTTCAAGCAGAGCGCGGCGCGCCTCGACGGCTGCGCCATGTTGTGCCGTCTCACCGCCCAAGATCCGCAGCAAAATTTCATGCCCAGCCCCGGTCGCGTGCGCGTACGTTTTCCCAATGGACCTGAAACGCGCGTGGACACGTATGTTTATACCGGCTGCGTGGCGCCGGAAACGTACGACGCGTTGATTGCCAAACTGACGGTATGGGACGCTACGCGCGCGGCGTGTTATGCGCGTTTGTTGCGCGCGCTGCACGGACTTTCTTTTGGCGGCATCGCCACCAACGCGTCATGGATTGAAAAATTCGCGCAGCAGCCCGATTTTGCGCGCGGCGATTATTCCACCGTATCGGCGCCAACGCCGCCGCGTGAAACTGACGCCTTGACGCTGCGCGATTTTGCCGTCGCCGCCGCGCTGTTGTATGCGCGCGCGCAAACTACCGCGCAGCCGACGATACCGCCGCGCGTCATGTCGCAGTGGCATCGCGCGGCGCGCGCTTTGCCGGAATAAATTATGAATACATTACGCGTTCTTTTGGATGGGCGCGCCTTTGAGGTCGAATGGAATGTGCCGCCCGACGCTTTTGCCGATACGCTGGTGCGCGTGGACGGCGAAACGGTGCGCGTGCGCGCGCCCGAACGGTTCGAAGGGGCTGCGCTGCCCGAATGGCTTGTCGTCGGCGACCGGCCGTACGAAATCTTGTTCGACCGCGATTTGCAGCATTTGTATGCGCGCGGCCAAACCTATGCGCTGCAAATCCGCGATTTGACAATCGCCGCGGCGCGACCGATGAGCGGCGACGGGCGCGTCAAAGCGCCGATTCCGGGCATCGTCACGCAAATTTTTGTCCAGGTCGGCGACGCGGTGACGCTGGGCCAACCGTTGTTAATTTTGGAAGCGATGAAGATGGAGAATCAAATTCGCGCGCCGCGCGATGGGACGCTCGCCTCGGTGAACGTGAGCGCGGGCGAAGGCGTGACGCTGGGGCAATTGCTCGTCGAACTGGCGTAAAATAAAAAAACGGGCGGCGCGCCGCCCGTTTTTTTATTGTCCGACAAAACGCCACCAAAAATAAATGCCGACCACAATAGCTTGGACGATGAGGATAATGAAAAATGGTAGCATGAAACTGCGCTTGGATGTTTTGTGATGTTCGCCGATTAAATACATTCCCGTAATTGCGCCGATAGTTCCGCCTGCCAACGCGAGCAAAAGTAAAACGCGTTCCGGCACGCGAAAACGGTCCGACCCCGCGATGCTTTTATCATAGCGATAGGCGATAAAGGTGACAATGGTGATTGAAATGAGCCACGTCAACACCGCGTCCCATTTCAAAATCCACCAAAGCGCCAATGCGCCCGCCAAGGCGAGCCCAAAGAAAATAATGCTGTAAAATAAAAACGGATGGCCGCGCGCGGCAGAGTTTTTGCCCATGCGCGCATTGTAGCATTAGCGCGTCCAACGCGTCAATCGCGAATGACTTGACTGCTCGCATCTCTCTACTCTGCGCAAGTCAAAAGATTTTTGCGGCGGAATACATCGGGCGGAGCAAAACTTAAAGGTCTGGTTAATTCGTCTCGGGACGCGTGATTGGCGCGCGATACAACTTTATGCCCACCAAGACTGTAAGCCCCATCAAGATTGTCGCCGCCACCATCGGCGCGTTCGGGTCCACCGTATCAAACAAAAAGCCCGCGAGCAGCGGACCCAAAATACTGCCCAGCGCGTTCGCCGATTGATTCAAGCCGATCACGCCGCCGCGCTCGCTCGGCGGCGCGACGAACGTGAGCAGCGCGACGAGCGACGGCAGCGCGATGCCGCCGCCGATTGCCATCAACGGAATGGTCGCCAGCGCGATGGGCAGCGTCGGCAATAGCGCCAGCAGCGCAAAAGCCAGCGTACGCATTGCATTGCCCGCGTTCGTCAAATGCACTTCGCCGAAACGTTTCACCAGCGGCCCCACCAGCCACACTTGAGTAATGACGCCGAAAATGCCAATCAGCGTCATGACAATCGCAATCGCTTGCGTCACATACGCTTGCGATTCGCCGGGGAACAGCAATTTTTCCGCCCACAAGACAAAAATCGTTTGGAACGAAAAGAAACTGAACTGCGTGCCAAAAGCGACCAATAGAATCAAGGCAATGGCAGGGACGCGCAGCAAAGCCCATTGACTGCGTTTGGGCGTATGCAGCGCGGCGGCGCGGTCGTGTTTGCGTTTTTCGGGCGTCAGCGATTCGGGCAGCATAAAAGTCGAAAGCAAAATCGTCGCGACCGAAAATACGGCGGCGGCAAAAAACGGCACGCGCGGTCCAAATTGGGCGGCGAGCAAACCGCCGAACGCGGGCCCAAAAATGAAACCTAGCGAAAATGCCGCGCTGATTAGACCCATGCCGCGCGTGCGCTGCGCTTCGGGCGTCACATCCGCCAGATATGCTTGCGCGACGGTAATGTTGCCGCCCGTCACGCCGTCAATGATGCGCGAGATATAGAGAAAAAACATGGTCGGCGCGAGCGCGTTCATCAACAGCGCCGTCAGCGTGCCGATTTGGGACACAATCAAAACGGGCCGTCGCCCCACGCGGTCGGACAAACGCCCCAACCACGGCGCGGCAAAAAATTGCGCGGTAAAAAAAATCGAGGTGAGAATCGTAATCTGCATCGCCGACGCGCCCAATTGATTTTGCGCGAACAGGGGCAGCACCGGAATCACAATGCCCAAACCCAGTACGTCCACAAACACAATCATGAAAATAGGGAATTGGGGCGAACGTAAAAATTTTCCGAATTGGTGCAATGACATGCCGCTATATCCTTTTTACAAAAAATTTCAACAGGTCAAATCATTTCGCCGCGCGCCTACAACTCGGAGCGCAAACGCGGGTCGAGCGCGTCGCGCAAACCATCGCCGATGAGATTGAACGCCGCCACCGTCATTAAAATTGCGAGCGCGGGAAAGAGCGAGAGCCACGGCTGCGTGCCGACATATTTGCGCCCTTCGCTAATCATCACGCCCCATTCGGGCGTCGGCGGCTGCGCGCCAAAACCGATGAAACTCAAACCCGCCGCCGCCAGAATTGCCGCGCCCATGTCGAAACTCGCTTGAACCAAAAGCGGCGCGAGCGAATTGGGCAAGAGATGCCGCCACAATACGCGCGGCGTCGGCACGCCAATCGCAATCGCCGCTTGAATAAATTCGCGTTCCCGCAGCGACAACACTTGGGCGCGCGCCAAACGCGCATACACGGGCCACGTAACCACCGCAATCGCAATCATCGTATTGACCAAATTGGGACCCAGCGCGCCCGCAATCGCCATCGCCAAAATCAACGCGGGGAATGAAAAGAAAATATCGGTGAGCCGCATCAACGCTTCATCCACGATGCCGCCCGCGTATCCCGAAATCAAGCCGAGCGTGGTTCCAAAAATGCCCGCCGATAAAACGACGACCAGCCCAATCGTCAGCGAGATGCGCGCGCCCCACAACAGACGGCTCCACATATCGCGCCCAAGTTGGTCGGTGCCCAAAAAATGTTCCGTCGTCGGCGGTTTCAGACGCTGCGCAAGTTTTTGCTGCTGCGGTTCGTACGGCGCGAGCAGCGGCGCCAAAAGCGCCAATATGACAAAAACGGTAATGATGCCGAGTCCCGCCATCGTCAGCGGACTGCGCAAGGGCGCGGGCAAACGCCGCCGTTTGCGCGGATGGCTCGCCGGCGTCAAAGTCGCGTCCAAATCGGGAGAAATTGCTTGCGCCATATCAGGAAGGATGACGGATGCGCGGGTCGAGAAAACCGTACGCGATATCCACGACCAGATTGCCAAACATGTACACCAACGCGGCGAGCAGCGTTACGCCCATCACGGCGGGAAAATCGAGACTAATCGCCGAAGCCGTCGCGTACAAACCCAATCCGGGCCAACTAAAGACGGTTTCGGTCAGCACCGCGCCCGCGAGCAAACTGCCGAACGTGATGCCGATGATGGTGAGGGTGGGAATCAACGCGTTGCGAAAGCCGTGCTTGATAATGACGGCAAACTCGGTCAGGCCTTTGGCGCGCGCGGTCCGCAAATAATCTTGGGGCAGCGTTTCGAGCATACTCGAACGCATCATGCGCGCAATGACCGAAGTGGAAAAATAACCCAACACTAAAGCGGGTAAAATCAAATGCCAGAGACTATTCTCTAGCGTCTTGAGATTGCCCGTCAATAAACTGTCCACCACATACATGCCGGTCAGGTTTTGCGGCGGCGGCAAAAAATCGTCCAGGCGTCCGCCCGCCGGCAGCAAGCTCCATTCGTTATAAAAAACATCCACCGCAATCAAACCCAACCAAAAAATTGGCAGCGAGCCGCCGACGAGCGCGAAAATTCGCACGAGATGATCGGGCAAACGATTGCGATACACCGCCGACCAAATCCCCGCCGGAATGCCAATCAATAACGCAATCAGCAGCGCCGCCATCGCCAGTTCCAGCGTCGCCGGAAAATATTGGAGTAAATCTTGGACGACGGGGCGGCGCGTGCGAATACTGACGCCGAGATTGCCTTGCAATAAATTTTGCGCGTAAATGAGATATTGTTCCGGCGCCGATTTGTCAAGCCCATATTCCGCGCGAAACTGCGCGAGCTGTTCATCGGTCGCGTGGTCGCCCAGCGCGGCGATAGCCGGGTCGGTCGTAGCCAGATGTGAAATTGCAAACGTAATGATGGACACGCCAATCAAAACGCCCACGATGCCAATCAAACGGCGTAATAAAAAAGTTCCGAAACTCACGCGTAATGATTCGACGCGCCGCTTTGAAGCTCAAAGCGGCGCGTCGGTTTAGTTTGTTTTCATGTGCGCGAACATGAAAAAGCGCAGAGTTTATTGCTTGCTGACCGTCCAGAGGTCGGCATACCCCATCGGGTTCCACTCAAACCCCTGTACGTTGCTGCGAACGCCAAAGAGCTGCGTCGGTTGATACAATACGGCGTATGGGCCATTGTGCAAAACGTATTCGGTCAACGCTTTGTATTCGGCGGCGCGTTTTGCGAGGTCGGTTTCGAGCGCGGCGGCGCGTCCGTCCGCCGCGGCTTGTTTGTCATCCCACGCGTTGCGATAGGCGATGGATTTCGCGGCATAATCGGTCCACGACCCCACGTTCGCGTCCGGGTCGGGGAAATCGGGACCCCAGAGAATCATGGTCAATTGACCTTTTTGCGCGCGATAGTTGGTGAGCAATTCGGCTTGCGCCACTTGTTGGATGGTGGCTTTGATGCCGATTTGGTCGAGGTCGGATTGCACTTTGGCAGCCAGGTCCGCCCACGCCACGCCGCCGGGCGCCGCGCCGGAAGGCACGCCGAGTTCGATTTCAAAACCGTTTTCGACGCCCGCCTCTTTTAACAGCGCTTTGGCTGCCGCGACATCTTGTTGAAAGGGCGTATCCGAATTCGCGCCAAACAAACCGTTCGGAATCATGGTTTGCCATTTCGTCCCATTGCCCGAAAGCAAATCTTTGGTGATGCCATCGTAATCAATCACGGTGCGAATGGCTTCGCGCACTTTGGGATTGTCGAGCGGTTTCACGCCCACGTTCATGCCGATATAAAACAATAACAAGCTGTCGCCTTTGACCGACGCCACGCCCGGTTTGGTCGTCACATCGGCGATTTGTTCCGGCGTGAGATTTTGGGCAATGTCGGCGTCGCCCTTTTCGAGCAGCGCTTGTTGATTGTTGGATTCGGGAACGTGTTTCATCAACACTTGGGCGATTTTGGGCTGGACGCTCGCGTTGGGGTTCGCTTTGAGCAAAACTTCGGAATCTTTGGTCCAGTGGTCAATGACGTACGGACCCGTTCCGGCGGAATGGTCGAGCAGCCAACCGGAACCCCAGTCGCCATTCACTTCGTGCGCTTTGACCTCTTTCGAGTCCACGATGCCGCCGAGCGTGAATGTGAAAATTGTGAGCAGCGCCTGCGGACTCGCGTCTTTGGGCATTGTAATCACAACCGTCTTGGGGTCTTTGGCGGTCACGCTTTCTTGGGTCAATTTGGCAATGTCCGTGTACAAAAACGCGGGCGATTTATTCAACGCAATCGCGCGTTGAATCGAATACACTACGTCGTCCGCCGTCACCGGATTGCCCGACGAAAATTTTGCATCGTCGCGGAGCGTAAAGGTGAGCTCCCAATGGTCGCCCGCATCCTTGATATCCCATTTTTCCGCGAGCGCGGGTTTGAGATTGGCAAGGTCTGCGCCGATGAATTGGACAAGCCCTTCATAAACATTATGGTCTATCAACACGCCGCTAAATTCATAGGCGATGGCGGGGTCGAGCGAAACAATGTCGTCAATGTTATTGGCATAGACCAACGCGCCGGACGGTTGTTGGCCGCCAGCCGCTTGGGTTGCCACAGCCGCGATGGTTGGCGCCACTTGCGTCACTTGCGCTTGAACGGTTCCGACGGCTGCATTGACGGTCGGTCCGAGCGCGGTGGCGGCGGCGGCGATGGTGGGAGCCACCGCTTGCGCGGTTTGCACGCCCGCCTGAATGGTCGGCTGCACATTGGCAGGTACGCCGTTGCACGCAGCCAACCCTAGCGCCGCGACGAGAATTGCGAGTATGCCCGCAAGCGTCAACGCGCGGGTTTTGGATGGATTGATTTGCATCTTCTTTTCCTCCGGGAAAAAAGATTTGCGCCCATGGGCACAAGGTGTAAAAGAACTGCTTGGTTTAGCGGCATTGCAAAAAGTGAAATGGTTCGCGCATCCATTTTTCGGCAATGCTTGGCGGAGACTCGCGCTTGCAAACTAGCGCGCGGCAGCCCCCGGCGTCTATGCGATTCATTCCCAAAATAACTGAAAGGCGCGCAGGCAGCTAGAAACGCGGAAACGCCAACGGCTCTGTACGACGTTTCCGCCCGATACAGATGCAGTGAAAGGATAAAATACCAAGGGGACGCATAAGAAGAATAGGAAACGCGGATTATTATAAGCGCGCTCCTTGCCATGTCAATTTTCTGGCGCTTGCAGATGCAGTTCGCCCCAAACTGAGCTCGAGGCGTCAGCAAATTGAAAACTGCAAATCTTGGAAAATGTGAGATAATTAAAGCTAGTCGCTCCGCTCCGTTGCGCCGCGCGGTCTTGCGCGGCAGCTCAATTCGGCGCAAGAAATGGTCCGTTCTGCGCCGAAAGTTATGGAGGCAATATGCAAGTCAAGCTTTTAGCGCTCTGTTTTTTGCTCGCGGTGGCGTCGCTCGCTTCCGGCTGCGGTCTCGCCAAAAATTTGACGGGTCAAAATGCCGGAACAGTGTCCGAGTTGTGGTCAGATGTGCCGGCGCTCGACGGCGCGACCAAAGCCAATATAGATATTCCCCTGCCGCTGCAATTGATTATTCAGGGGTTTATCCAAGCCGCTAACGCCGACAAGAGCAACACCACGAAACTCGACAAGTTCGATTTCATCGCGTTCCAAACGGACATGACGCCGCAGCAGGTTGGTGAATTTTATACACTTGACAAGATGAAAGCCGCCGGGTGGAATGCCGAAGATATGCCCGGCTGCGCGACCGGCGCGGATACCAGCGGCTCTGTGAGCGCGGCGGGTTTTTGCGTTTTTGGCAAAACCGGCGATGGCGGCAAATCCACCGCGCTAATGATTATTCCCTTCAAAGACGACAATCAGAAACAGACCCAAGTCTTTTTTGTGCGCTTTGAAGCGACAGAGAAAAAATAAATCGGCGCGCGTCCGACGCAGACCAATGAACATGGCGCAGGTTGCAAAACCTGCGCCATGATTTTTTGTCGCTGCAAAGTAAAATTTTCGCGCGAAATACTCAGGGGCTTGCGCCGCCGTCCATGCCCATCACTTCGATTTCATTCAGCGCCGCCACGCGCGCCCAATGCCAATAACCATCCGTGCTTGTGACGACGAAACGCAATTTGTTGATGGTCACCGGTTCGGGCAGCGTGATGAGCGTGCCGCCGTCGGCGTACGCTTCCACTTGGCCCACCGCAATCGCATCGCCCACTTTATTTTTGCCCAACCACATTTGCAGCGCGCCGCCGGTAATGTGATACGGCGTCGTTTCCGGTCCGTTGCCAAAGCCGCCCCAATCGCCCTTGACCGGCGGCGGGCCAATCAAACGAATGGATTTGATTTTGACCGGCCGCTTCCATTTCAATTGAATCCATTCGCCCGCCGCGCTGCCGTCCGAATCATGTTCGACCGACATCCAACCGGTTTCATTGTCTTGATTGTTCGGGTCGTCGGCAGTCGTTTGATCGGGCTGTCGCTGTTTTTGAGATTCGACGAACGCCGCGCCCTCGCGCACAATGCTCGCCAAGCGGTTGACAGGCGCATTGAGCGCTTCGCCGCTCGCGGCGGGATTCGGCGGTCCGCCCGCCGGAATCGGAATGAAACCGCGCCGGTCATTGACGCGCGACGGATCAAAGGGTTGATATTGGTCGTCGGCGCGATTTTCCGAAGACGCGCGCGCTTTGGCATACGGCGCGACATTCGTCCACCCCGCCGTCGCTTCGGCGACGTTGGTAATCGAACCGCTGAGGTGACCAAAGTGACAACCGATACACGTCACGGTTTGCCCGGGCCGCGCGTACGCGTTGCCTTGCGCGATGGTGATGTAACCGCGTTTCCATTTGCTCACCACGCGCCCTTCGGCATCGCGCAGCACAACGAACGCGGGAACGTCGGCGGGAATCTGCGCGGTGAATTCGCCGCGCGGCGAAACCGGCACGCTCGTATATTTGACGCCGCGCTGTTGAATATCTTGTTTGAAGCCGTTGCACGGGTCGGGCCAGTCGCCATAACAATATGCGCCGGTAAAGGGATTTGCCGCCAACCACACTTCGGCGCGCGCGACGCTGCCGGGCGGCGGCGAATTATTGATAAAGGGCAAAGCCAATGGCGCGTTCGCGTACACGTTGGGATTGTGAATCGTCGCCATTTGCATCGTGCCGGATGTCTTTTGCGCCCAGCCATACGGTTTCGGCAGTAAATCGGAAGGCAAATTCCATTCTCGCGGGTCGTCGCTGCTTTGGGTGGTGAATTGGTCGGGCAGCGCCGTCCAGCCATTGCGCGCCACAATCGGTTTTGCATCGAGCGCGTCCGCCGCGCCGATATTGACGGCGAGCTCGGTTTTATTGCCGCCATCCAAATTCATGGTGAACAATTTGTATTGCAATTTGGAACCTTGCAAAGCGAACGCGCGATTTGTCAGGGGGTCGTTATACGTTCCTTTTGTCGGCAAGCTGTTGTCATTTTGCTGCGCGTACGAAAATAAAATTGTGCCGTCGGGCATCCCCGCCGGATGCAGCGCGTATGGCGCGGACGAATCGTTTTGCCCCCACGCTTTTTTGTACGTCAAGCCCGCGATCGCATCGGGCGTATTGGCGTACAACATTTCGACGCCGGGCCGCGCGACGCGGATGCCGGTTTTTTGCGTCGAGTGCACCATCGTCGTATCTTGCTGCGAAGTGAACGCCACATACATCACATTGTTTTGAAAAACGAGCGCGGGCTGCGCGGCGGTGTATGTATCCAAGCCCGTATCTTCGGCGCGCGCCCATTCCGCATACGGCGTAAAGGCAAAGCGTTTGAATTCGCTGCCGTCCGGATTTACGACGTGCAAATGCCAGGTGTTGGGCGCGTCGCGGATTGCATAGCCGTTCGGCAATTTGCCGGTGGGCGGATTGAATTTTTCATCGCGGTTGGCGTAAATCACCGTGCCGTCTTTGAGCGTGCGGTCTTGATTGCGATTGTCCGCGCGATTGAATACGGCTTGGCTTGCGGGTTGATTAAAATTATTCCACCAGCGCGCAAACAAAATGCGTCCGTCGGGCAGCGGCGTCGGATGCAGCAAACCGCCGCGCTCGGTTGTGATGCGATGCAAATTCGTATCGTCGGCATTCACAATGTACAAATTGTACGTGTGCCGACCGTCGTATTCCGAACGCGATGGATAACGCGACGACGAAAACACGATGCGTCCGTCGGCGAGATACGCGGGAAATAAATCGTTCCACCAGCCATACGTCTTGAAATTGCCGTAATCGTATCCGCGCTTGTTGTTGTTGGGGACGCTCGTAAAGGCGCGGTCGGGCAGCGGGAGTTTGCGAAAGCCCGCGCCGTTGACACCGATTTCGTACAAGCGCCAACCGTATTGCGCCGCTTCCGGGTCGAGGGTCGTCGCGCCCGCGAAAATAATTTTCGCGCCGTCAAATGAAACGTCGGGCGCTTGAACGTCAATTAAATTGCCGGTGGCGGGCGATGGATTCGCGCCGTCCACCAGAGTCGTCAACGAACCATCGGGCTGGCGAATCATCAATTTAGAACCGGGCGCAAACTTGGGCAAACCGGAACCGAATTGGCCCGCGGGGCCCGTTTCCGCGTCAAAAATATCGTCGGGCGTGGCGAGATGCGCGCGCGCGACAAACACAATGGCGGCGCCAGCCGCCGTCGCGCGCGCGGCGAAACTTGGCGCGAGGACAAGGAGGAGCGTCCACAGCACGAGCGCGCCGAGACGCCGTAACAGGGTGATGGGGCGCATAAATAAAAACAGGGACGTTTGTTTTCGGAGGTTTGAAAACCTGCGTCCCTATGCGACAGTTTAACGTTTGCGCGCATTATATGTCGCGCGCGCCAACCGCGAAAATAGGAAAATGACGCTATTGCCGCGCGCGCGGTTCCACCCATTCGCGCAGCTGCGTCAACATGTCTTCCGGTTTCAAACACACCTGCGCGCCCAAATTTTTCAAATCGGCGGAAACGTCCACCGGCATACTGCTCGGCGTATTATCGGGCACTTGATTCAAGCGTCCGCCGATGAAAATCAACGGGCTGATGCCCAAACGCGCCAGTTCCGCGCGCAGCGAACGCAGGTACGTCAACGCAATGCCGTTATATGTGCTAATCGCTATCGCGTCCGCGTGCGAATTTTGCGCGCGCCGCGCCACCGCGTCCGGGTCCGCCGCGATGCCGCAATCAATCACCTGCATCTCTAGCCGTTCCAAAATCGTTTCGAGCAAAATTTTGCCGTATTCGTGAACGTCGGTGCTGGCGACGCACACCACCGCGCCCGCCGCGCTCAATTCGGCGCGCGTATCGGCGTCCAACGCATTGACAATTTTATCCGCGCGCGCTTGGAGCGCCGCAAGCGTCGTCGCCGTAACGACGGGCGCGCGTCCGCGTTCCGCGCGCAGTTCGCCGGGCCCAAACGCTTGCTCTAGTTTTTTCGCGCCGCAGCGTCGCAGCGCCAACAGCAATTCCACCGGATTGCGAACATCAATGCCCGCGTCGGTCAAACCTTGCAAGATATTTTCTTGGAATTTTTTGCCGCCGACAATCAATTGGGCGGCGATTTCGTCCGCGCGCGCGGTATCCATGATGAACGGAAAATTTTCCGCGCGCGCGGCGAGTTGATTGGCAAAGCGCTGCGCGTCCACGATTTCGTCAATTTCGGGAATACGCATCGCTTCGGTCACCGGAATCGGATTGACGGCGTGACCGGTCGGCAATAATTTTTGCGCGATAATATCCACCAACAAATAACTCGCAAGGTTCGCGTAATTTTCCACCGCGCCTTCGAGGTAAATGGTCGTGTTGCCATAAATCATGCTGCCCGGATTCGGATTGACGCGCGCGAGCGCGCGCTGAAACGCCAAACGCGTCAGCGGATTTTCAAAGGTGTGACCGTAACAGTGCGTCATTTTGCCGCCAAACAAATCTTCGACAAGGTAACGCTCCAGCAAAACCATGCCCAGCACGCACGCCAAATCATTGAACAATGGCGCAAAGCCGTCGTCCAAATTGGAATGAATCAAAATCTCGACGGGCTGCGCCGCGCACAAGGCAAGGGCTTGGACTGTCGCGCGCGTCGTCGCCAGCTCATCGTGCCAGTGCGGCAGCCGATACGTAAAGTATTGGCCCAGATTGCCGATGCTAGTCGAACCCGCCGCGAGCGCCGCGCTGACATTTTCCACCGCCGCCGGCATCCCAATCATGAAATCGCCAAAATGCGGCGCGACGGGCGCGCTGTGCGTGAGCGCGATAAAATCTTCGGGCTGTTCCAAGAGCATGCCCGTGCCGCGCGGCCGCTGCGCGCGTTCCGCCCACGGATACCCCATATTCCAATCGAGACAAATGCCATAGCGGTCAATGCGCCAACCCGCCGCGGCGAGCCGTTCATAAATTTCCGCATAGGCGCGTTTTGATTTTTCAAATTGCCGATAGCCGATTTGCGAATGAAACATGATAGCGTTTTGCGCCATGCGCTGGCGTTTGAATTCGCTTTCGGATACGACGTTATATTTTTGCAAAAACGGACCTGGCTGGACGCGTGCCGTTTGCGCCAGCGCGCGTCCTTGCGCGATTAATTCTTGGGCGTCAGGCAAATTGGTTTCCGGTATCAAACGCGCGCGCTGCAATTCACTCATAGTTTTCCTCGCTTGCGGATTGTCGTATGGGCTTTGACTGCGGTCGAAAAAAAAGGGCTTGCGATTTATCGTATCCAATTTTCAAAACAAAACAAACGCGGCAAAGGCGGAGGGACACTCTTTTGACTCGCCCGCAATCCGTTCTGACGTTCATCCATTCTGATAAAATTATGGTATAGTATCGCTGTTTGCACCCCCAAATTTCAAAGGTGAGTTACCGCAGGCGCGCCCGGCGCTGACGCGTAACTCGCATTTCTCAAGGAGGAGAAGAATGAAGCTCCGTGTTCCTATTCTCGTGATGGCGCTTGCCATCGGATTGATGATTTTTGCCGCGTGCGCGACGCCGACCGCCGCGCCCACCAGCAGCCCGCCGACCGCTGCGGCGACACAACCTACCGCCGCGCCGCAACCGCCCGCTGCCGCCGAACTCAAGGGCGAATTGAATATGCTCTGCACGCCGCAGCAGGAATGGTGCGACGGGATGAAAAAAGAATTTGAAGCCAAGCATCCCGGCGTCACTGTGAATTTTGTGCGTCTGTCCAGCGGCGAAGGTCTCGCGCGGTTGCGCAGCGAAAAAGAAAATCCGCAATTTGATATCTGGTGGGGCGGGCCAATTGATTCCTTTATCGCCGCCAAAGGGGATGGTTTGCTCGAAGCGTACCAATCGCCAAACTATGCCAATATCATCAATCCCAAATTGATGCTCGACCCGGATGGAAACTGGGTTGGCATCTATGTCGGTTCGCTCGGATTTGGCACCAACACCGAATTCCTCAAAAACAATCCAAACGTTCAAGCGCCGACTTCGATGGACGATTTGTTAAAACCCGAATTCAAGGGCCAAATCTATATGGCGCATCCTGCCACCTCTGGCACGGCGTACACATTTGTCTGCACGATTTTGCAGCAAAAGGGCGAAGAAGCGGGCTGGGAGTATCTCAAGAAATTCGCGCAAAATGTGGCGCAGTTCACCAAGAGCGGCGCGGCGCCCGTTCAATCCGTCGGTCAGGGCGAAGGCGCGTTGGGCATTGTCTTTTCCCATGATATTGTCGCCGGCATTGAAAAGGGTTTGCCGTTGGAATTGAGTTTCCCCGCCGAAGGTACGGGTTATGAAATTGGCGGCATGGGTTTGATCAAGGGCGCGAAAAATATGGAGAACGCCAAGGCGTGGTTCGATTGGGCGCTGGAACCCTCCACGCAAGAACTCGGTCCCAAATACAACGCGTTCCAGGCGCCGACCGTCAAGGGCGCGAATCCGTCGCGGCCCGAACTGCTCAAAGTGAAATTGATTGATTACGATTTCGAGTATTGCGGTTCCAACAAAAAAGCGTTCGTGGACAAGTTCACGAATGAAATCGCCAAACCGCCGCAATAAGTTTTCATTTCACGCGAATGGATAACGAGTGTGCGCGCGTACGCGCGCACACTCTGATTATGGATACCTCTCTTTCCTTAGCTCAAACCCCAACGTCGTGGCGCGGTTCGCTAGTGCGGCGCATCCGCGAGTTTCGGCTCCTCGCGCGCGACCCGGCGCTTTTTGTGGGCGTCCTCGTGGCGGGCGCGTTCATTCTGGCGTTTATCCTGCTGCCCCTCGTGCGCGTTATTACGCAGGGCTTTTTCACGCCCGCCGGTGAATTTAGTCTGCAATACTTTGCTCGCTATTTCGAGCCGGGCTATGCGCGCGTCTATTGGGAAATTTTGGGATGGACGCTGCAAATGGGCGTGTTGACCGCGCTCGGCAGCACCACGCTCGGCTTTATCTTTGCCTATACCGTCGTGCGCTGCAACATTCCTTTCAAAGGACTGGTTCACGCGCTCGCGCTGCTTCCGACCATTTCGCCGCCGTTCGCCATCGCGCTGTCCGCCATTCTTTTGTTCGGGCGCGCGGGTTTGGTCACGCGCGATATTTTGCGCATGCGCTTTGGACCCGGCATCAATGATATTTATGGCCTCGACGGCATTATCTTTTGTCAAATCATCACCTTCTTTGCGATTGCGTATTTGATTCTGCGCGGCTTGCTCGAACGGATTGACCCTTCGATGGAAGAAGCTGCGCTCTCGCTCGGCGCGAGCAAGTGGCGCATTTTTCGCACGGTGACATTGCCCTTGTTGACGCCGGGCATCGCCGCCGCTTTTTTGCTGATGTTTGTGGAATCGCTTGCCGATTTGGGCAATCCGATTCTCATTGGCGGCAACATTACCGTTTTGTCCACGCAGATTTGGATTGCGATTAGCGGCGAACACGATTTACAAAAAGGCGCGGCGCTGTCGCTCGTTCTTTTGCTCCCCACGCTCACGGTTTTTATTTTGCAGCGCTACTGGGTCTCGCGGCGTTCCTACATTGCCGTCACGGGCAAACCGACGAGCGGCGCGGCGACGTTTGTCAAAGAGCCGATTGTGCGCTGGACTTTTATCGCGTTCACCACGCTCGTGCTGCTCTTGATTATCGCGCTCTATATCACCATCTTTGTCGGTTCGATTACCAAATTGTGGGGCATCAACAATACGCTCGATTTGACGCATTACGAAGCGGTGTTCAAGCGCGGACTGGAAGCGATTCTCAGCACCACCTTTCTCTCTGCGTTGGCAACGCCGTTGGCGGGCGTCGCGGGCGTGGTCATTGCTTTTCTCGTCGTCCGCAAAACTTTTAGCGGCAAAGAAGCGGTAGATTTCATGTCGAATCTCGGCGGCGCGGTCCCCGGCACCATTCTCGGCATCGGTTATATTCTCGCGTTCATTCGCGCGCCAATGTTTGTCGTCGCCATCATTTACGCCGCGCTGGCGTTTTTCTTTATCAGCGCCGTATCTCCCAAAGCAAGTTTGCGCTGGCTCGTCTTTGGCGTCGGTTCGTTCCTTGGCATTGCGATGGCATGGCTTTCGTATGACGCCAAGATGCGCGATTCGGTCGCGTGGAATTATTTGAGCGGCGGTTTGACTTGGCTGCCCACGCTGCAACAAACGCAATGGCTGTTTATCGCTGCGGGAATTTTATCCGCGCTCGCGTTGGCGAGTCTCGTTTTCGTCGAGGACAAAGCCAAGCGGCGCGTTTTTATCTTGTTGTGTTTCATGGCGCTCTATCTGCTTTCGCGCGAACTCATTCTTTTCATCACCGACCCGCTGGCGATTTGGGGGCGACGGATGGGCGGCAGCTATTTGCCGGCTGTCATTACCTCCATCGCCGCGTGGATTAACTTGGTCTTTCAACCGCCGCTCGCGGTTTTGGGTTTCACGTACACCGTTCTCGGCGGCTTTATCGTCGGCATGTGGGGCGCGCGTACGCGCGTCGCGGCGGCAATTTTTTTGCTCGCCGTCTGCTGCGCGCTGACGTTTTACGGCGAACCGTTGGCGCTCGTAGGCAGCGCGTATATCGTGGTCGCCGCGTACACGGTGCGTTCATTGCCCGCGACCGTGCGCGCCAGCATCGCCTCGCTCCAACAAATTGACCCGGCGATTGAAGAGGCGTCCACCTCGCTCGGCGGCGACGCGCAGCACACATTCCGCCGCGTCACGCTGCCGTTGATTTTGCCCGCGTTTATCGCGGGGCTGATTTTTAGTTTCACCCGGCACATGACATCGTTGTCGGCGATTATTTTTCTGACTTCGCCCAAATGGCCCATTCTCACCGCATTGATTTTGAGCGAAGTGGAACAGGGCGGTTTGAGTCTCGCGGCGGCATATTCCGTCGTCCTCATCGCCATCGTATTGACCGCCATCGGCCTTTTGTATTTTTGGGCGGGGCGCACTTTTCGCGCGAATTGGGAAACGACATTGGGCGGGGGCTAAACAGAACGGCGTATGTATCTCACTCTGGAACATATCACCAAAAAATTTCCGGGCCGCGGCCAAGAGGGTTTGGTCACGGCGGTGGATGACGTATCGCTCGCCATCGGCAAGGGTGAATTTTTCACTTTGCTCGGGCCGTCGGGTTGCGGCAAAACGACCATGCTGCGGCTCATTGCCGGGTTTGAATTTCCGACCAGCGGACGCATCGCGTTGGACGAACGCCAATTGGAACAGGTGCCGCCCAATAAACGTGATATGGCGATGGTCTTTCAAAGTTATGCGATTTTCCCACACTTGACGGTGTTTGAAAATATCGCGTACGGCTTGCGGATTAAAAAATTGTCGCAAGACGAAGTCCGCCGCCGCGTCGCGCAAATCATGACGCAGACCAAATTGACGGGACTCGAAAATCGGATGCCCAATCAAATGTCGGGCGGACAGCAGCAGCGCGTTTCGCTCGCGCGCGCGTTGGTGGTCGAACCCAAAGTGTTGTTGTTTGACGAACCGCTTTCGAACCTCGACGCGAAATTGCGCGAAGAGATGCGCTTTGAAATCCGCGATTTACAGCGCCGCTTGAACATCACTTCGATTTACGTGACGCACGACCAAGAAGAAGCGCTGGCGCTTTCGGACCGCATCGCGATTATGAACAAAGGCAAACTCGCGCAGCTCGGCACGCCCGAAGAAATTTACGAATTGCCGCGCTCCAAATTTGTCGCCGATTTTATCGGGCTGGCAAATTTCTTGCCCGCGCAGGCGCAATCCGTGCAGGACGGATGGGCGAGCGTTCAGGTAGGCGCGCACGCTTTGCGCGTCACCGCGCTGCCGCACGACGCGGCGCAGCAGTCGGCGCTCATTTTTATCCGTCCGGGCGATATAAAAATCGCGGACGAAAACGCCGTCGAAAATATCCTCACCGGTCAAATCGTCAAGGCGACGTATCTCGGCGAAAAAATTGATTATCGCGTCCAAGTGGACGAGACCGAATTGCGCGTGCAAACTTCTGACGCCAAACGGCGCGCGGTCGGCGAAATTGTGCGGCTCTATCTGCCGCCCGAACGCGCGCGTTTGATTGGCGAGGCGTAGAAATTCAAAATTAGAGTTTGGGAATCGGAGAGATGACCGCTTTGCGCGTGACGGGGACAAAAGAAATTTCTAGAAACATTCGCGCCGCCGATAAAATTCTCGGACGCGTGTTTGGCAATCCCGTCTTGCAAGGCAACGACGCCGTCGCGGTGTTGGTCGGCTGCATTCTTTCGCAAGCGACGACCGACAAGCAGAGCGACGCCGCGAACCAAGCGTTAATCAAAAAATATCCGACGTGGGCGAAACTGCGCGATGCGCGCGTATCCGAGATTGCGCGCGTCATTCGGTCGGCGGGTCTGGCGAACGAAAAAGCGTGTTACATCAAACACGCGCTGCAATACATCGAACGCGAGCGCGGCGCAATCAATCTGGATTTTTTGAACGACCTGAGCGAACGCGACGCGCGCAAGTGGCTGATGCAGATGGAGGGCGTGGGCCCAAAAACCGCGTCCATCGTTTTGCTGTTTGCCCAAAAGCGCAACGTATTTCCGGTGGATACGCACGTGCATCGCGTCACGCGGCGGCTCGGTTGGATTGACGAAAAAACATCGGCGGAGCAAGCGCATCAAATTTTAGAGGGGCTCATTCCGCCGCAGCGCTATTACGCCATGCACATCAATCTGATTCGTTTGGGCCGCGAAATTTGTCACGCGCGTAACCCGCGCTGTGAAATATGTCCGTTAAAAGATTTGTGCAAGTATTATCGGCAATCCCGCAAGTAAAAAAAATTGGCGAGCATGGCTCGCCAATTTTCTTGTTTTTTCTACCATCCCGTCAACATTCTCGAAATGACCACGCGCTGCACTTGGCTCGTGCCTTCGAAGATTTGCATGATTTTCGCGTCGCGCATCCATTTCTCGACGGGATAATCGCGCATATAGCCGACGCCGCCGAGAATTTGCACCGCGTCGGTCGTCACTTTCATTGCCGTGTCCGCCGCGAAACGTTTCGCCATGCTCGCTTCTTTGTTCACCGGCAGCCCTTGGTCGAGCATCCACGCGGAACGCCACGTCAACAAACGCGCCGCGTCAATTTCCGTCGCCATGTCCGCGAGCATGAATCCAATCGCCTGTAAACGCGCAATCGGCTTGCCGAATTGTTCGCGCTGCTGCGCGTAATCCATCGCATATTCGAATGCCGCGCGCGCGACGCCGATAGCCATTGCCGCCACGTCGGGCCGCGTATGCTCGAACGTCCGCATCGCAATCAAGAATCCTTCGCCCTCTTCGCCCAACAGATTTTCTTCCGGCACAAAAACGTCTTCGAGATGAATCTGCGCGGTGTGCGACGCGCGGATGCCCATCTTTTTTTCTTTTTTGCCCGGTTGGACGCCCATCTCTTTTTCGACAATGAACGCGGTGATGCCGTCGGCGCGCTGCGACGGGTCAAGCGTGGCGAAAACGACATACACATCCGCCAAGCCGCCGTTGGTGATAAATTGTTTCGTGCCGTTCAACACATAGCCGCCCGAAACTTTTTTCGCGGTCGTTTTCATCGAAGCCACGTCGCTGCCCGCGTTCGGTTCCGTGATGGCATACGCGCCGAGCGACAATTTTTTCGTGTCGGCGAGACGCTTGAGATATTTGGTTTTTTGCGTCGGATTGCCCGCAATCATGATTGGCGTCGCGCACAAACCCGTTCCGCCCATTGCGGTGGCGATGCCCGCGCAGCCCCACGCCAATTCTTCGGTCACGACGACATTGGTCACGGCGCTCTGCACGCCCGCGCCGCCATACTCTTCGGGGAACGCGTACGTAATCAAGCCGAGCTCGTTCCCTTTTTTGATAACGTCCCACGGGAATTCTTCGCGCTCGTCATAGTCGGGCGCGACGGGGCGCATCTCTTTTTCCGCAAATTCGTGCGCGAGTTCTTGGAACTGTTTTTGTTCCGCGCTCAAATCAAAATGCGGCGCCAACGCTTCCACATTCGTGGCGGTCCGATGTTCGGTCAGCATAATCTTGTTCTCCTCTCGCGCAGCGTTTAACGCGTCTGGTCAAACGTCACGCTCATTGTCCGATAAATTCCGGTTCCTGTTTTGTCCAGAACGCGGCGATGCCGCGCGCCGCGTCGGCGGTTGAATTGAGCGCGATGATTTGTTCGCGCGCCGCAGCCGCGTCGCCGTCGTCCGCGCGCAAGAGCTGCAAAAGCGCGCGCTGCGCCAACGGCGCGCCTCGCGCCAGACGTTTTGCCCAAGTCAAAGTTTCCGCCATGAATTGCGCGGGCGGCAGCGCGCGCTGGATCAACCCAAGCCGTTCTGCCGCGGGCGCGTCAATGCGCTCGCCCGTTATCAGCAATTCCAGCGCGCGGCTTGGACCCAGCAAACGCGTCAGACGTTGTACGCCGCCCCAGCCGGGCAGGATGCCCAGTTTGATTTCGGGCAGCGCAAATTGCGCCGTCGTGACGGCAAAACGAAAATGACACGCCAGACTCAATTCACAGCCGCCGCCAAAGGCGCTGCCGTTCACCGCCGCGAGCGTCGGCTTGGGAAACAATTCCAGCTGGCGAAACAGGTCTTGGCCAAAAGTAATGAGCGTGCGCGGCGCGATGCGGTCGAGTTCGCGAATGTCCGCGCCGCCGGAAAAAAATTTTTCGCCCGCGCCCGTCAACACGAGAACGCGCGTCGCGTCGTCGCGCGCCAAGTCGTCCAACTGCGCGCGCAGTTCTTGCAGCAGCGCAAAGGATAACGCGTTCACTTTGGGATGATTCCACGTGATGACGGCGACGCCGGCGTTTTTTTCCAGCGTTAAAAATTCGGACATTATCGTTTCGACCTGTTCGCCGCGCCTTGACAGGTTTGATTTCGGCGCGCGCGGTTTGGCTAGGCGCCTTGTTTCGCTTTGGCTTTTTCCTCTTCGACCAATTGCCGTTTCAACACTTTGCCAATCAACGTTTTGGGCAGCGCGTCGCGGAATTCGATTTTGCGCGGCACTTTATAATCGGCGACGTTCTGGCTCATGTAATCAATGATTTCTTGTTCCGTCGCGCTGACGCCCGCTTTCAAGACGACGAACGCTTTGGGGACCTCGCCCATTTTGGGATGCGGTATGCCAATCACCGTCGCCTCTTGAATTTTGGGATGCTTGAACAATTCTTCTTCAATATCGCGCGGAAACACTTTGTAGCCGCCGATAATAATCATGTCCTTTTTGCGTTCGACGATATAAAAGAAACCGTCGTCATCCATGCGCGCAATATCGCCCGTGATGAGCCAGCCATTCCGCAGCGTATTGACCGATTCTTCGGGGCGATTCCAATAGCCCTGAAAAACCTGCGGACCTTTGATTGCCAATTCGCCGACAGAGCCGGGCGGCATCACTTCGTCGGCATTTTCGGGATTGACGATGCGCGCCTCCGTCGAGGGCACCGGTACGCCAATGCTGCCCGCGCGGCGTTCGCCATTCAACGGATTCGCGTGCGTGAGCGGCGACGATTCCGTCATGCCGTATCCTTCAACCAAGCGCCCTTGCGTCAACGTTTCAAAACCGGTCTGCACTTCTTGCGGCAGCGGCGCGGCGCCGGACAAACACGCTTTGATTGAACGCAAATCGTGCTTGTGAACATCGGGATTGTTGATGAACGCGATATACAACGCGGGTACGCCCGGAAAAATCGTCGGCTTGTATTTGTCAATCGCCAGAAACGCTTGCGCGATTTCAAAACGCGGAAACAAAACCAGCGCGCCCGCTTTGAAAAGCGTCAGCAACATTGCCACCATCATGCCGTACATGTGAAAGAACGGAATGATGGACAGCGTGACTTCTTTGCCCTCTTGCGCGTTGGTGAACCACGAAACGCACTGCAAACAATTGGACACCAGATTGCGATGCGTCAACACCGCGCCCTTTGGCACGCCCGTCGTGCCGCCCGTATATTGCAGCAAAGCGATATCGTCGGGCGCAATCTGCACTTGGGGTTTCGCATCGTTCGAATGTTGCAGCATCAATTTGAACGAATAATCCTTCGGGTCGAGTTTGACGCGAAATCCTTCTTTTTCTTCTTTCGCCAGCGTAAAGAGCAGCGCCGCGACGGGATGAAAATAATCTTTGATGTTGGTCGCAATGACGCGCGTCACGCGCGTATTCGCCTGCGCCTGTTTGATGGCGGGATACCATTTCGTCATCGTGACGACGGTCTCGGCGCCGCAATCGTTCAACTGCCGTTCGATTTCGTGTTCGGTGTACACCGGATTAAAGGCGATTACGACGGCGCCCGCTTTGAGCGCGCCCAAATACGCAATCACAAACTGCGGCGAATTGGGAAACAATAGCGCGACGCGGTCGCCCTTTTGCACGCCGAGTTGAATCAACGCGTTCGCAAAACGATTCGTCGCCAAATCCAAATCGCGGTAGGTCAACCGTCCCGCCAACAGCCGACTGCCCACCGGCACCGGAAAAATCGTCGCGGGATTATTTGGGAAACGCGCCGCCGCACGTTCCAAAATATCCGGCACGACCATCCCTTCGGGATAATCAATTTCCGCCGGTACGCCCGCTTCATACATTTTCTGCCATGGCCGTTCCATGATGCTCTCTCTCCTCTTGGCAAAGCCGGGTTGCAAGGCACAAACGCCGCGCTGGTGCGCGCAAGACGCTTGTGCCTTTGCACTCTCTATCCTGCATTTATTTGGCGTTGGCAATCGCTTCTTCGATTGACGCCTGTTTGAAATCTTTGACTTCGAGCTGCGCCGCATAAGTCACGACGCCGTCCTTGTTGATGCCGTAAATTACAACCGGCGTTTCGACGCCATACAACCCAAAGACTTCTTGTTTCTGGTCATAGACCACCGGAAACTTGATGCCGAGCTGCATCAAAAACGCTTTCGCCATCGTCACGCTCGGAATTTTGCGCGTGACCGAAACCATTTCAATGTCCGCTTTATTTTTTTCGTACAAATTTTTCGCCCACGAAACTTGGGCGGGATTGATTTGGTCGGGCGAAAAGGTCATGACGATGCCTTTCGCGCCTTTGACCGTATCAAAATTAAATTCGCCGCCCAATAAATTCATCCCTTTGAACGCGGGGGCGGTCGAACCCACTGTGAGAAGCGCCATATTGATTCCTCCACAAATCAGCGCGCAATGAACCGCGCTCCATCGGCGGCGTTTGCCGATGAAAAAAGGTCTATTGCGAACCGACGCCTGATTGTTTGTACCCCTTTTTGATTTTAGATTTTTCCGGTGTCAATCCGGTCAAAATGAGTTCCGAAAATGTCGCGGCAATTTCACGCGGCGCGAACGCGCCATCGGGCGAATACCATTCGTACAACCAATTGCACATGCCCAAGAGCGCCAAGGTCGTCACGGTCACATTGACCGCGCGAAATTCGCCGGACGCGATGCCCTGTTCCAAAATGGCAGCCCAGAGCGCGGCGTGTTTTTTGCCTTCGCCGCGCAGCGCTTCTTTTTGCGTTTCGTCGAGAAATTTTTGTTCGCGCAGAAAAACGCTAAAGAGGTCCAATTGTTCGCACAGCGCGACGAGGTGACATTCCATCGCGCGCCGCAGTTTGACGGGGGCGGTCAAATCGGACGCGACGATTTCTTCTAACGTTTGCGTAAAGGCGCCGGCGCCGCGTTCGCACACCAGCGTCAAAAGTTCTTGTTTGCTGCGGAAATAGTAATAGAGCGACGCCTTTTGCATACCGACGGCATCGGCGAGGTCTTGCATGGATGCGCCGTGATAGCCCTTGGCTTGAAAGAGGCGCAGGGCGGCGGCGAAAATTTCAGAGGGTTTATCGGGCGCGTCCGGGGCGGGCGCGCGCGCGGCGGCGCCATTGGACGGCGCCGGATTGCGCCGTGACGGGCGCGCCGTCGGGTGCGTGGGCGCGCGGCCATTGGCGCGCGCGGTTCTCGGTCGTTGAGTGTGAGACGCCATAGTCTCGATTGAGGCGTTTGTGACGCAGTGCGTCATAAACACGTTAAAAAAAAGTCCGTCGTTTATCTACCTAACGGTCGGTAGAAAAAAGTATAGCGCCTCTTGCGACGGATGTCAAGATATTTATGACGCAGTGCGTCACGAATCAGGTTGTGGGCGCGTTGGGGCGCCGGCGCGCCGTCGCGCCAAAATTTGCGCGCGCGCCGCGCTGGCGCTATAATCGCCCCCGTTCGTTACCAAATTTCAATTCGCAAACCAAGTTTGCGACACGCCTTTTCGCTCTGCGCCTCGCTCAAGTACGCGGGCGCGTTTTTGTGCAAGCGCAGCGCTATCCCAGGGGAAGGAGACCCTCTTGTCAAACTATGAATTGACGTTTATCTTGCGCCCGGCTGATGAAACTACGCTCACGGCGGCGCAAGACCGCATCGCCGGCCAAGTCCAAAACGCCGGCGGTGAAATCGTCGCCCGTCACGATTGGGGCAGACGCCGCCTCGCTTATCCCATTCAAAAAAATAAAGACGGCTATTATACGACGCTCTATGCGAGCTTGCCCGGCAGCGCCGTGCGCGGCATCGAGCGCGCTTTCAAATTGAACGATCAAGTCTTGCGCTATCTGTTTGTGCGCGTCGAACAATTTGTTTTGCCGCAAACGCCGGCGCCCGCGCCCGAAGCGCGCGTCGAAACCGAAGCGGCGCCCGAAGCTGCCGCCGCATCCGAAGCAGCCGCCGAAACGCCTGCGGCGCCGACAGAAGCGCCAACCGAACCCGTCGCAGAAACGCCTGCGGCTGAGACGACAACTGCATCCGCAGAAGGGAGTTGAACATGGCACGCGGTCTCAATAAAGTCATGATTATCGGCCGACTCGGACGCGACCCCGAAATGCGCTATACGCCCAGCGGCAAGCCGGTCACTTCGTTCAGCGTCGCCGTTTCGCGCACCTACACCAAACCCGAAGGCGAACGCGTCGAAGAAACCGATTGGTTCAATGTCGTCGCATGGGGACGGCTCGCCGAAATTTGCAGCCAATACCTTACCAAAGGTTCGCTCGTCTATGTCGAGGGCCGTTTGGAAACGCGCAGCTGGGAAGGCGACAATGGGCAAAAACATTACCGCACCGAAGTCGTCGCCGGCGATGTCAATATCTTGGACCGCAAAGGACGCCCGGACGAAGGCGGCGCCATGGATTCCGCCATCGGCGACATTGGCGCGCCCGGTTTGGATGAACCTTCCATCTGAATTCGCTCACAGTAGATTGTCCGAGCTTTAAGGAGCAATTAACGCATATTATGGAAAATCAATCACGCAGCAGTTCCGGGCCCCGCAGCGGCGGCTATGGCGGACCGCGCGGCCCGCGTTCGGACCGTGGCGGCGACCGCGGCCCCAATGGCCGCGACGGACAACGTCGTTTTGCGCCGCAACAGCGCCGGGTCTGTGTCTATTGCAAAGACAAAAACAAAGTCGTTGATTATAAAAACGCCGACCAACTGCGCCGCTATCTGACCGACCGCGGCAAGATTCGTCCGCGCCGTAAAATTGGCACCTGCGCGCGGCATCAGCGCGAAGTATCGCTCGCGATCAAGCGCGCGCGGCAATTGGCGCTCTTGCCGTTTGCGCCCGAACACGTGCGCGGCATGAACGCCTGAACCCGCCGCGGGCAAATAGAAACCATCCGGGCATAGGCGGTTCGTTCGTCTATGCCCTTTTTTTGGAATTATGGCAAAAAAGAATCAAACTCCCCAGACCGAAACGCGTAAACAATCGCGGATGCGCGAGCGCGACCAAGAGCAGCAGCGCGTACTCTTTATTGTCTTGGGCATCGTCGCCGCGCTCATTGTCGTCATTCTCGCCGTCGGTTATTGGCGCACCGTCATTGCCGTCCAAGATGAGACTGTCGCCACCGTCAACGGCGTTTCCTTGCCCGTGCGCGCGTATCAAGCGCGCGTGCGCTTTGACGTGCAAACGATTGTCGCGCAAATCAACAGCATCCAGAACGCCTTTCAACAATTTAACGCCGAAGACCCGGCGATGGCGACCATCGTGCAGTACTATCAAAATCAATTGGCGCAATATACGCAGGCGCTTCAGCAAGCGCCCAGCAAAGCGCTGGAAAATTTGATTGACGACGAACTTGTCCGCCAAGAAGCCGCCAAACGCGGCATCACGGTGAGCGACGCCGACATTGACCGCGAGATTCAATTGTCCATCAATGAGAATCTTGGCTATGAACGTCCAACCGCGACGCCGACGGATGGTCCTTCGCCGACGCCGACGTTGACGGCGACGCACACCGCCACGCCATCCATTTCGCCGACGGCGACCGCGACGCTCACGGCGACGCTCATGCCGACGCCGACCGAAGGTCCTACTCTGACGCCCGAACCGACGCAAACGCCTTTGGGCCCCGACGCGTATGCCACCGAAGTGGCGAAACTCAAAGACAACCTCAGCAAAATCAATATCAGTTTTGAGGATTATCGCAAAATCATCGCGGTGGATTTATTACGGCAGCGCTTGAACGACGCGTTGGCGCGAGAGGTCAAGACCACCGCCGAACAAATCCACGTCGAACACATTCTGGTCAAGACTTTTGAAGAAGCGCAAGCGGTGGAAGAACGTTTGAAAGCGGGTGAAGATTTTGGCAAACTCGCGGCAGAACTTTCGATTGACCCCAGCGCGAAAACCAATCAGGGCGATTTGGGTTGGGCGGCGCGCGGTCAATTTGTCCAAGAATTCGAAGATGCCGCGTGGAGTTTGCCTGTCCTTCAGGTCAGCGCGCCGGTTACCACTTCGTTTGGCGTTCACATCATCAAGGTCTTGGAAAAAGACGCGAATCACGCGCTGGACGCCGCCGCGTTGGAACAGGAACGCGCGGGCGCGTTGACCGCGTGGCTGCAACAGGCGCGCGCCTCCGCCGGCGGAGCGATTCAACGCTTTTTTAGCGCCGAATACATTCCGAGCGAAATCAAGAAATTGACCAGCGCGCAATAAAGCGAAACGCCGCACTCTTTACGGGTGCGGCGTTTTTTTTCAAACGCGCGTTCGTTCATTCGCTGAGGAAACAGGGCGCGCCAAAATGACTTGCTCATTCTTTTTTGGGTTCGGCAAAAAAGAAACGATGCGCCGCGCGCAGACAGCGATCCATCACGACTTGGATTCCTGCGGCGCGCGCGCGCTGCGCCGCCAGCTCGTCGCGCACGCCTTCTTGCATCCAAATCACTTTGACGCCGCGCGCAATCGCTTCCTCTGTCGCCGCCGCAATCGCTTCCGGTTTGAGAAACATTTGAACCAGCTCAATCGAAATTGTGCGCGGTATCGCGGTCAAGGTGGGATACGCGGTCTCGCCAAGAATTTCTGTCGCGCGCGGATTGACCGGAATGATGCGATAGCCGTGCGCTTGCAGATATTTTGGCACATCATGCGCGGGCTGTCCCGCGCGCGACGAAAGACCCACCACCGCAATCGTTTTTGTATCGAGCAAAATCTGTTTTACTTGGTCGGGAGACATGGCGGCGATAGACCGCGCCGGGCAATGACTTGCGTCATGCGCTAGGCGGTTTGTTGAAAGGGCAAGGCAATTTTGAAACAGGTGTAACCGGGTTTTGATTCGACCATCAGACGGCCGTGATGTTTCAACACAATGATATTGTAGGAAATGTGCAAACCCAAGCCGGTGCCTTGTCCAACCGGTTTCGTCGTAAAGAACGCGTCAAATACGCGCGGCAGCGTTTCGGGCGGAATGCCGGGGCCATTGTCGCAAATCTCGACGCACACATGATCCGGTTCGGCGTAGGTGCAGAGCGTGAGTTCCCCATGTCCCTGCATCGCGTCAATGGCGTTGTCAATGATATTGGTCCACACCTGATTGAGGTCGCTGGCGTACGCTTCCAGTTTTGGCAAATCGCGTTGATAGTTGCGCTGAATGGTAATGCCTTGTTTCCATTTGTGACGCAAAATAATCAGCGTGTTCTCTAGGCCTTCATGCGCATCCACTTTTTGGAGCGGCGCCCGGTCGAGATAGGAATATTCTTTGACCGCCTTGACAATGTTGGAAATGCGTTCCGCGCTGTCGGCGATTTCCGCCAGTAACGCGATGCCGCTGCCGCGCGCCGCCGCCCATTCAACCACCAATGGCAAGCGCTCGGCAAAGATCGCGTCCCACGTCTCTAATTTTTCGCGCGTGAATCCCAACGCCACCAAACGCGGCGCCACTTCCCACGCTTCCGCAATGTGATGCGCGTCCAACCAGACTTGGATTTCGCTCTCGTAATCGGAACGCGTAATGGCGTCCAGTTTTTGCGCGGTCTGCGCGTTTTGGTCAACCTGCGCGCGCAAATTTTTCAACGCCGCGCGCTGCGCGGGCGTCACCTCCAAGTTGTCCAATTGCATCGTCAATTGTTCGACGCGCCGCAAATCTTCGTCCAATTGCGCGGCGCTGCGTTTCACCGCCGCCGCCGGATTATTCAATTCGTGCGCGATGCCCGCGGCGAGCGTGCCGAGCGACGCCATCTTTTCGCGCTGTTGAAGCGCCGCTTGCGTGGAACGAATGCGCTGCGCGAACGTTCGCAAAATCGCGCGCGCCGCCGTCGGACTCCAATCCAGCAGCGCCATGAACGTTTCTTGGTCAATCGCAAGCGCGTGCACCGGCGTCAAGGCAATGACCGACGCCACGCGCGGCGCTTGGTCCAGAACCGACATTTCGCCAATCACTTCGCCCGCGCCGCGTTCAGCCAATACAATCTCGCCGTCGCGCGCGCGCTTGCGGATTTGCAAACTGCCGTCGAGGATAATGTACATCGTGTCGCCGTTTTCGCCTTCGCGGATGAGCAGCTCGCCGGGTTGCAGCGAAATTTCCGCGCTCATGGCGACCAGCCGTTCGAGCGCGTAATCGTCCAAACCCGAAAACAGGGGAATTTGGCGGAGAAAGTCGTTCATTTATAAAGTCGAAAGATATTCATGCACCATCGAAATCGCGGTGCTGCCTTCGCCGGCGGCGGCGGCGACGCGATTGCGCGCGCCTTGCCGCACGTCGCCCGCGGCAAAAACGCCCGGCACGTTCGTTTCCAAAAGCATCGGCTCGCGTTTGAGTTTCCATTCCGGCGGCAATTTGCCGTTTTCATCGCGCAGCGCGGGTCCCGTCAACAAATGTCCTTTGGGTCCGCGCCGCAGCAAATCTTGAGCAAAGTCGCTGCGCGGACGCTGGCCGATAAAAACAAACAACGCCGCGCCGGGCAAAAATTCCGTGACGCCCGTTTTTCTGGCGCGCACCGTCACGCCTTCCAATTTGGCGACGCCATGCAGAGAAACCAATTCCGTTCCAATGCGAACCTCGATGTTGGGCGTTGCATACAACGCATCGGTGAGATATTGCGAAGTGGAAAGTTCGCTGCGAACGAGGAGCATAACCTTGCGACAATAGCGCGCGAGAAAGAGCGCGTTCTGCGCCGCCGAATTGGCGCCGCCGACGACAAACACATCTTGGCCCTTGAAAAACATCGCTTCGGTGTACGCCGCGCCGTAATACACGCCTTTGCCCGTCAATTCCGCCGCGCCCGCCAAATCGAGAATGTGGAACGACGCGCCCGTTGTAATCAATACCGCTTTGGCGATAACTTGCGTGTCGTCGTCCAAAACCAAAACGCGGTACGGGTCTTGGACGCGCAATTGACAAACTTGGCGGGTCGCCAAAAATTCCGTGCCGAAACGCTGCGCTTGCGTCAGGGCGCGGCGCGTCAAATCCAAACCGGAAAGCCCGGACGGAAATCCTAAATAATTTTCGATTTTTGGACTGCTGCCTGCCTGTCCGCCCGGCGACTCGCGTTCAATCACAATCGTGCCGAGACCTTCGGAGGACGCATACACTGCCGCCGCCAAACCCGCCGGTCCGCTGCCCACAATGGCAAGGTCGTACACTTGCTGCGCGGGTTGGGTTTTCAAACCGACTTTTTCCGCCAGCGCGCGGATGGTCGGTTCAACCAACAAGGTTCCGTCGGGAAAAAACACGACCGGAATTTTGATAACGCCATTCAGCGCGGTTTCGACCAACGCGCGCGCGCGCGCGTCTTTTTCAATATCCAAAAATTGATACGGCGCTTGATAGCGCGCCAAAAATTCTTTTGCCTCGTGACACGCTTGCGACCATAACGTGCCAGCCAAGCGGATGCCTTCGCGCGCGGGCGCGGCGCTCGCGCGCCATTCCGCCAGCAAATCGTCCAGCACCGGATACAAACGCTCTTCGGGCGGGTCCCACGGTTTCAACAAATAATAATCCAGCCCGACTTGATTGATGCTTTGAATCGCGGCTTCGGTATCGGCATACGCGGTGAGCAAAACTTTTTTCGCTTCGGGAAATACATCGCGCGCGCGCTGCAAAAAATCCGTGCCGGACATTTGCGGCATTCGTTGGTCCACCAAAAATAACGCGACGCTTTCGCCGCGCTGTTGCAGCGTTTGCGTCGCCGTTAACGCCGTCGCGCCCGAATCCGCGCGCACGATTTTATATTCTTTGGCGTAACGGGGATTCAAATCGCGGTAAATAGCATTCAAGACGGCGGGCTCGTCGTCGGCGATGAGAATGTTTGGTTTAGACATAATTGATTCACTCGTTCGCTGCCTGCGCGCGTTGCGCCCCGCACAGCTGCGCGGCGCATTGCAAATTTATCGGCGCTTGCTCAAAAGCGCGTCGGTTCAAACCGAGCAAGCGCTCCCCAATGGGCCTTGCGCCCGATTTCATTTTATCACTGTTTCTGCATGACAATCAGCTCTTCGCGGCCCTTGCGCGGTTTAATCGTGGCGGGATGAATTTCGCGGCGACGCAAAACCAAACCGCGCGCTTGGAGCAGCGCAATCAATTGCGGCGCGTTCACCGGAAACGGCGGCCCCGGCGTCATTTCGGGCGGATGAACAAGTTCGCCTAATGGAAACGCGAGCGCGATATATTTGCCGCCAGGTTTCAACAGGCGCGCAATCACGGCGGCGTACTCGTCGCGCCGCGTCGGGTCCAGCGCGCAGAAACAGGTATATTCCAAAACGTAATCAAACGTTTCATTCCACGCGGCGGGCAACTGAAACAAATCGGCTTGAACGATTGCGTGCGCGGTTTCAGGCGTCAACGCGTTTTGCATCGCTTCGACCGCGTCGCGCGCAAAGTCCACCGCGACGACGGCAAAGCCATGCCGCGCAAATTCGCGCGCGTCATAGCCCAAACCCGCGCCCGGTATCAAGATGCGCCCCGGCGGAAAAACGCGTTGCCCTTGCGCGTCCTCTTCCGCGAGCAAATGTTGAAACACCGGCGTCGGCGTATGCAAACTCCAGCCCGCCTTGCCTTCGCGGTAATAGCGTTCCCATTTTGCAGGGTGATTAACGTCGTCTCGCATTGTTTCGTAGCGCGGCGCGGCGCTGCCTCAGCGTCCGCGCGTTTCGTTTCCTTGACCGGGCAAAAAACGTTTTGGCATTTTGCACACCATCGTATATGCCGGGTCGAATACATTTCCTATTTCGTACCGAATGCCCTGCGCCATCAATACGCTCGCGCCGCGCGCGTCCAGACCGTACGCGTGCATTAGCCATTGGTGCATTTCGGTCGTCGCAATTTGCAGCGCGCCGTCGAGCGGCCGCGCGTTGCCGACGGTGAAAATAAATTCCGCGTTCTCGCCGCGCAGGGTATTGATTTTTTGGTTTTTCAAAATGCGCGCGGTGAACTGTACATTCATCGAAATCTCGACGCCCGTGCCGCCAATCTCGCCGTCGCCCTGCGCCGCGTGTCCGTCGCCAAGAAAAAAGAGCGCGCCCGGCGCCCAGACCGGCAGGTACGCCGTCACGCCTTGCGTAAAACCGTTCCAATCCATATTGCCGCCGTGTTCCGCCGACGTAAAGGTCGAAATCGCTTGGCCGTCCCGCGGCGCGACGCCGAAACAACCAAGCATCGGCGCGAGCGGCAGCGCGAAATTTTCCAAACCGCGCGGCGGCGTCTCGATGCGCGCAATCCATTTTTCCGTATCCACAAACCAATCCAAAAGATTGCGCGGCGGCAGCGTGCGAACGTATTCAGGGTTCACCGCGTTCGCCGCCAACGCATCGCGCGACCAGCCCCACGCGCGATTCGGGACGATGGAATCGAAATGCACGGCGAGCGCATCGCCCGGCATTGCGCCTTCTACAAAAAATGGTCCGGTCATCGGGTTCGGTTCGGCGGTGATAATTTGCGCGGACGCGTCGTATCCATTCGCGTCCACCGTCGTCGTAATGACGGTATCGCCATCTTGAATATACAACGCGGGCGCGGTCGTGCCGATGGCGACGTGATAATGAGTTGGGAAATAATGATGAATAGTCATAATCAAAAATGGCGCGCTGCGTTGCGGCATACAACGCAGCGCGCAGCTTGGGGATGCGCTCAATTTTATCAAACGCGCGGCGGTCGCGCAATCGCCGAATTTTGAAATTCCATTTTTTTACGCTTGACAATTTAGAACGTCTGTGCTATGCTGTGGGCAATCAAGACGTTGCGCGTCTTGCATACAAACCATCGTCCACCCCAAAATGACTTGTCCTGAAATGATTCACGATGGTTACGGATTATGGCGGCGCAAGCTAGGTTGCACCGCGCAATCCCTACGGAGGTAGATTCATTATGACGCGCGAACAAATTCTCCAAATCTTGCGCGCTACGCCGAATGTCGGCAAAGCGACGCATGAAGAGTTTGCCGATTACATAGTCGCCCTCACCCAACGACGGCGCGACAAAGACGGCTGGCAAAATACCGAACATCCCTACATGACGGTGGACGGCAAACTCGCGATGGCAAATCAAGACCATGCCCGGCAAGGCAAACGGCTCGATTTCGGAACTCCCGTTGTCCTCGTGGACAATTCAGAACAACTTACGTTGCTGGTCAGCGTGACGAGCGAAATCTATGGCGCGCGGCACGGCATCGCCACATCCCGGCGCGTAGGCGGCACGGCGGCAGAGCGCGAATTTCCTTGGGAAGTCGCGGAGACCTCCGCCACCGGGCGCGCGCTTTCGATGATGGGGTATGGTTTGTTTCCCGGCTCGGGGCTCGCCTCTGCCGAAGATATGCTGCGCGTCAGCGCCGAAACGCAGCGCGGCGGCGAACGGCGCGCCGTTGAAAGCGAACGGCACGGCGTCCCGGCGAACGCGCGTCCTGCGCTGAACGAAACGCGCTCGGCGTACGCGCGCGCGCATCCGCCACTCTCGCCCGTTCAACGCGCCAAGCTGGTCGAATTGTGGCGCAATCTGTACGGCGGCGGCGAATTGGACGCGACGGAAGGATTGGACGACCTGTTTAGCAAAAATTTCAAACACGGTTTGAATGAAGCGACATACGAAGAGGGCGCGCGTTTGACGGGGCAGCTGCTGGCGGAACTGCGAAATAAATCGAACGCGCCGGTCTAGGACTCGGACGCGATGAAATTCCAAGTCGCCTGTACGAGACCTTTCGGGTTTCCGAAAATCCGAAAGGTCTCATACCCCACAACTTGATCTTGTTCAAGAGCTAGCTCTTGTTCTCCAGGAGGCGTTATGGCAAAACCCGATATGATTGGCATCGTGGTCAAGGATATGCCCAAGGCATTGGCATTTTACCGCGCGCTGGGCTTGGAAATTCCCGCCGACGCGGATTCCGAAGACCATGTCCAAGTGAAAGCGAATGGCTATCGGATTGCGTGGGACACGGAACAACTGATTCGCGGATTCAACCCGGCTTGGAAAGCGCCAAATGGCTCGCGCATCGGCTTGGCGTTTTTGTGCCAGAACGCGGCGGACGTGGACGCGATGTACCAGAAAATTATTGCGCTAGGGTATCGTTCGCACAAGGAACCCTTTGACGCGTTTTGGGGGCAGCGCTACGCGCAGGTTCTCGATGCCGACGACAATGTGATTGATTTGTTTGCGCCCATGTAGCGACGCGCCGCCGTCGCGCGCACCCGTTCAGCGTAAGAATCAAAATCGGATTGACACACATTTATAGTGTCAGTCCGTATTTTTTTCATCTGCATTTAATGTGCGCGGCGTATCAAGAATAAAGGGCTTGTGTCAACGCGTTTTCACGTTGACAGGAGAAAATGAAAATGAAGTGGTCTTGGAAACTGGGAGAATTTTTGGGCATCGGCGTATATGTGCATGCCACGTTTCCGCTGCTGCTCGCCTTTATCGCGCTGCCCGTGTTGATGCAGGGCGGCACGCTCTGGGACGTTTTCGCCAACATTGTATTTGTGTTGGTGTTGTTCCTGTGCGTCGTGCTGCACGAATACGGTCACGCGCTCGCCGCGCGGCGTTACGGGATCAAGACGCTGGACATTACCTTGCTGCCGATTGGCGGCGTCGCGCGTTTGGAACGGATGCCGTCGAAACCGTCGCAAGAATTCGTCGTCGCGTCGGCGGGACCAGCGGTCAATGTGGCGATAGCGGTAGGTCTGTTTATCGTAATGACTTTGGCGGGCGTCGCCGCGCCTACGCTCGGCTTGGGCTGGGGCAATGAATCGTTCCTCGAACGCTTATTCACCATCAATATCGCGCTGGTGTTGTTTAATCTCATTCCGGCGTTTCCGATGGACGGCGGGCGCATCTTGCGCGCGCTGCTCGCGACGCAAATGCCATTTCCGCGCGCGACCCAATTTGCCGCGCGGCTCGGTCAGGCGTTGGCGCTGGGTTTTGGCATTGCCGGTTTCTTTATAAATCCGCTGCTCACCGTTACCGCGCTCTTTATCTTTATGGGCGCGCAAGCGGAAGCGCAAATGGTGCAGCAGCGCAGTCAGTTTGAAAACTATCGCGTCGGACAGGCGATGCGGACGAATGTGCGCGCGTTGACGCCGCAGGAATGGCTCGGCGCCGCGATAGATTCGCTGATGGCGACGGGACAGCAAGATTTTCCGATTGTCCAAAACGGCCGCGTGGTCGGTTTGTTGACGCGCGACGCGCTCATGAATGGACTACGCACGTTTGGCGCGTACACGCCCATTCACCGCGTCATGCTGCCGACAGCGCCGACGGTGGACTCGAACGCGTCGCTGGTGGACGCGGCGGAAACGATGCAAGAACGTCAACTCGGCGCGCTGCCCGTCACGATGAACGATACGCTGGTCGGCATGTTGACCGGAGACAGCATCCGCGAATTTTTGCGCGTGCAGCAAGTTTTGAAAACGGCGCGCCAGTCCGAAACGCCGCGCCCGGTCTGAGGTTGCGCGCGCCGTCAAGGCAGCGCGCGGCATTAAAAATTTTTTTGCAAAATAAAAACGCTGCGCTCAAGCGCAGCGTTTTTGTTATGGCGCAATTTCGAGCGCGTCCAAGACGATGATGGAATCGGTTGCGTTCGGATTTTTATTGCCCCGATTGATGATTTTCAATGTGTGGGCTCCCGGCGCCAAGCCGTCAAAAGTCCGCGCCAAATTGAATGTCACGCCCGGCGTGTATTGGTCAATCGCGCCGACTCGTTTCCCATCAATTTTGACCACCGCTTTGCCGCGATTTTTATAACCGATATACCAAAGCGTAATCTG
>JAJVIA010000122.1 GCA_022072245.1 Anaerolineae bacterium | reverse complement strand
ACTTGCTACCTACTACTTGCTACTTGCTACCTGCACCTGCTACCCGAAACCTGATCCATCATTTTCATCATGTCCTATCTGCTCGGCATTGACGTCAGCACGACCGCAACAAAGGCATTGGCGATTGACGAACACGGTAACGTGGCTGCCATCGCCAGCGACGAATACGAATTTGTTACGCCGCGCCCATTGTGGGCGGAACAGAATCCCGCCGATTGGCGGCGCGCGTGCGTGAATGTGATTCGGCGCGTCTTGGAAAAAATTCCCGCGCGCGCAATCGCGGGCATTGGTCTCACGGGGCAAATGCACGGTCTCGTGCTGCTCGACGCGGACGGCGAGGTTTTGCGTCCGTGCATCTTGTGGAATGACCAGCGCACGGCGCAACAGTGCGCGGAGATTACGGCGCGCGTCGGCGGCGCGCAAAATCTATTGCGGTGGATTGGCAATCCCGTTTTGCCCGGTTTCACCGCGCCGAAAATTTTGTGGGTGCGCGAGAACGAACCGCAAGTGTATGCGCGCGTCGCGCACATTCTTTTGCCCAAAGATTATTTGCGTTACAAATTGACGGGCGCGTTTGCGACCGAGCCGAGCGACGCGTCGGGCATGGCGCTGCTCGACGTGGCGCAGCGCAATTGGTCAGACGAATTGTTGAAAGCGTTGGACATTCCGCGCGCGTGGCTGCCCGATGTGTTTGAATCGCCGGTCGTCAGCGCGAAAATTTCCGCCGCTGCCGCGCGCGAAACAGGATTGTTGGAAGGCACGCCGGTTGTCGGCGGCGGCGGCGACCAAGCCGCGGGCGCGGTTGGCATGGGCATTGTGCAAGAAGGCATTGTCAGCGCCACGCTCGGCACGTCGGGCGTGGTGTTTGCGGCGTCCGATTCGTATCGTTTAGAGCCGAACGGTTTGCTGCACGCGTTTTGTCACGCCGTTCCAAACAAATGGCATTTGATGGGCGTGATGCTTTCGGCGGCGGGCAGTTTTCGTTGGTTCCGCGACGCGCTTGGTCAGGCGGAAATCGAACGAGCGCGAGCGGAAAATAAAGACGTGTACGAGATTTTGACCGCCGAAGCCGCGCGCGCGCGGGCGGGCTGCGAAGGATTGATTTTTTTGCCGTACCTCACGGGCGAACGCACGCCGTATCCCGACCCCGACGCGCGCGGCGCGTATGTTGGCATTACTTTGCGGCATCACAAACCCGAAATGACGCGCGCGGTGTTGGAAGGCGTCGCGTACGGATTGCGCGATTCATTGGAATTGATGCGCGCGTTGGGTTTGAATGTTTCGCAAGTGCGCGCCTCGGGCGGCGGCGCGCGCAGCGCGTTGTGGCGGCAAATTCTCGCCGATGTGTTCGATTCCGAAATCGCGCTGCTCAATCTTGCCGAAGGCGCGGCGTATGGCGCGGCGCTGCTCGCCGGCGTCGGCGCGGGCGTGTACCATTCGGTCGCGGACGCGTGCGCGCAAACGCTGCGCGTCACCGATTTGGTTACACAAGGCAAAGATGTTGGCGTGTACGCGGAATATTATAAAGTGTACCGCGCGTTGTATCCCGCGCTCCGAGAACAGTTCAAGGCGCTTGGCGCGCTTGTGGCGCGGCAGACGTGATTTTCAACCGCTTGAATTTTTTGCGCCGTGTTCGGGCGCTGCATTTCTTTTTCTGTGTAAAGCTGCGTAATCCGTGTTCCAAAAATTGAAATATGATGAACTGCGTAACGCGAGTTAATCCATTCGGAATTTGTTTCAGGAGCAAACAGTGAGCGAACAAGCGCACATTGTCATTTGCGGCGCGGGCATTGCGGGCGTGAGCGCGGCGTATCACCTCGCCGTGCGGCGCGGCGTGAAAAATATCGTACTGGTCGAAGAGCGCGCGCCGCTGACGTTGACCAGCGACAAGTCCACCGAATGTTATCGCAATTGGTGGCCTGGGCCCGACGCGGCGATGGTGCAGCTGATGAATCGCAGCATTGATATTCTCGAAGCTCTCGCGCGCGAAAGCGACAATGTCTTTCACATGAGCCGACGCGGTTACTTGTACGCCACCGCCGACCCAAAGCGCATTGATGATTTGAAACGCGCGGGCGCGGAAGCGGCGGAACTCGGCGCGGGCGCGCTGCGCGTGCATCCCGGGCCCGACGCGTACGAACCGCTGACGCCCGAAGGTTTTGAAAACCAACCCGACGGCGCGGATTTGATTCTCGACCCCGCCTTGATTCAAAAACATTTTCCCTATCTGGACCAAAAAGTTTGCGCGGTTTTGCACGCGCGCCGCTGCGGCTATTTTAGCGCGCAAACGTATGGAATGTACATGCTAGAGCGCGCGCGCGAACACGGCGTGCGGCTCGTCAATGCGCGCGTGGAAAAAATTGATACGCACGGCGGCCGCGTGCGTGCGGTGCATTTGAACAATGGCGCAATCGTCGAAACCGATGTCGCGGTAAACGCGGCGGGACCCTTTGTGAATGACATTGCGCGCATGATGAATTTGGAATTACCCGTCTATTCTGAACTGCACACCAAAATTATTTTGCGCGACGTTTTGGGCGTGACGCCGCGCGATACGCCGCTATTGGTTTGGCTCGACCCGCAGTATTTGCCGTGGTCGGAAGAGGAGCGCGCCATCTTTGCGGAAGAAGCCGAGACGCGTTGGCTGCTCCAAGAATTACCGCCCGGCGTGCATGGTCGTTCCGAAGGCGGCGCCGCGAGTCCGTATTTTTTGTTGCAGTGGACGATTCATCTCGACCCCGTTGCGCCGACGTATCCGATTCCGCTCGACCCGCAATTTCCCGAAATCACCTTGCGCGCGCTTGCGACGATGCTGCCCGGTTTGATAAAGTATTTTGGTCGCCTGCCGTCATTGGTCATGGATGGCGGCTATTACACCAAAACGCCAGAGAATCGGCCGCTCATAGGACCCCTGCCCATTAAAGGCGCGTACATCATCGGCGCGCTGTCGGGCTTTGGCATGATGTCGTCGGCGGCGGCGGGCGATTTGCTTGCCGCGCATGTGACGGGCGCCAAATTGCCGGATTACGCGCCCGCGTTTTTATTGTCGCGCTATGACGACCCCGCGTATCAAAAATTATTGGCGCAATGGAATCAGAACGGTCAAATCTGAAAATAGTTTGGGCGCGGCGCGGCGCGGAACAAAGAAAAACCCCAAGGCGTCCTATTTTTGCGCCAAGCTGCTAACCGCGTATAATGGGCGAGTAATCAAAAACAACGACCCAACGGCGGGGGTACTTGCCCGCCGTTTTTTTGCGGCAGCGCTCGAAACAGAGTTGCCGCTTAATCAAACGGAGGTTTTTTAGTGAAATCCAAGCAAGTTGCACTCGTGAGCGCCTTTCTCGTCGCCGCGCTATTTCTAGCCGGCGCGCGTTTCGCCTACGCTCAAACCAACGCGCAAGCGGCGAGCTGCGCGGAAACTTATACGGTAGTTTCGGGCGATACGCTCGGCGCGCTCGCGCAAAAATTTCTCGGCAGTAACAGTCTCTATCAACAAATCGCCGATGCAACGAACGCGGCAAACAAAGTAGATTCCAGCTATGCCGCCATTGCCGACCCGAACGTTCTCGAAGTCGGTTGGAAATTGTGCATTCCCGCCAAAGCCGGCGGCGCGACGACGGCGCCCGCCGCCACGACGCCCGCGCCTGCAACAGCGCCCGCCGTTGCGCCCTTGACGCTCGCGCAGTTGGGCAATGCGACCTACCAAGTGCAGGACGCGCCCGGCGGTTCGATTACGTTACAAGACGGCAAAGCCGAAGTCGAAGTCGCGCCCGGCAGCGCGTCGAAATATACCGCGCAAATCGCGGAACCGTTGGCGAATGGAACCATCAACGGTAAAGCGTATGCGGCGGCGGTATTGATTACCAGCGGCGGCGGCAGCGGCACGTTTTACAATCTCGCCGTTGTGCCGAACAATAATGGCCAGCCCGGAACCGGCATGACCAAACTTTTGGGCGACCGCATCAAAGTGAACGCCATCGCCTTTGACAACAACACCGTCAAGGTGGATTATCTGGACCGCAAAGAAGGCGAAGCCATGACGACGGAACCCTCGGTTCCCGTCACCAAGTATTTCACCATTGACGCCGCCGGCGCATTGGTCGAAACGCAAGCGCCCGCGCCGACAACGCCAAGCGCAACCGCCGCGCCGACAACGCCCGGCGCCGTCGCCACGCCTGCCGTCGGCACAGGTTTTGCCGGCATGTGGCTTTCGTCCTCGCCCGCGGCGGATGCGTCCGCTTTGCTCCGCACGATGGAGTTGGCTGAAGGCGGCGAAGCGACCTTGAGCAACAATTATGTCGGCAAGGGCATCGTGACCGCGACCGGCACATGGGCGCAAACCGCCGAAAATACGGCGATGGTTACGTTCACCAAGAGCGATGACCGCAATATCAACGACGCTTTTACGTTCCAACTCAATGGCGATACCTTGACCGCGACGCAGTACGACCAGGGCGTGTACGGCGGAAATCCGCCGACGCTTTATCGCGCGACCGGCGTCGTCACCGGTACCGTGAGCTATCTGCAAAAAATCGCGCTGCCCGATAACGCCGTCGTCGAAGTGTATCTCGTGGATGTGACGGATGCGAACGCGCCCGCAAAATATCTGAGCGGCGTTTCGTTCACGACGCACGGCAAACAGGTTCCGCTTGAATTTGCCATTCCGTACGCCGGTTCGCAAATTCAGGCGAGCGCCAAATACGTTGCGCAAGCGTTCATTTCCGCCGACGGCAAGTTGTTGTTCAAAAACAGCAACGGCGTCGCGGTGTTGACGAATGGCGCGCCGATGAGCGGCGTCGAAATCGTTGTCGAACCGCCCACGCAATAAAAAAATCAAGCAACGCGCCAGCTGTTGCTCTGACAGCTGGCGCGTTTGTATTTCTCTGCTCCGCGTTAGTATAAATGGGAGATGGTATGTCTCGATTAAAAATTTTTCTACTCTTGAGCGTTCTCACCGCCGCGCTGTTTGCGCCCATGGCGCAAGCGTCCGCGCAAAACGCGCAATGCGAACAAACGTATGTGGTTCAGGCAGGCGATTGGCTCTCGACCATCGCGCAAAAATTTTTGGGCGATGCCAAAGCGTATGACGCCATCGTGACGGCGACGAATGAGGCGGCGAAAACCGATTCGTCATTCACCACGATAACAGACCCGAACAAAATCGAGGTCGGACAAAAATTGTGCATCCCTGCCGCCAAAGCGACGTCGGACCATGACGCGGCGGGCGTTTATACCGCCGTCAGTCCCGCCGCCGACGCCAGAGCGTTGATTGAAACGCTCATTTTGGGCGGCGACGGCCAGGCGCAATATCTGATGAATTATGTCGCCAAAGCGGAAATTCCCGCCAAAGGAACTTGGACGCAAGACGGCGCAACGGTTCTGGTGAAATTGACCGAACAGGGCGGCAAGCCGACGCAGGAAACGATGGCGTTCAAACTGCAAGATGGCAATCTCGCTTCGACGACCTTGCCGGGCCTCGTGTATGTCAAAACCGCGCCCGATGTCGCGTTCCATTCCGGTTTGTACCTCGCAAATCGGCAGAGCGCGGACGGCGCCCTGACGCTCAATGCGTTGACGTTGTTTCCAAATCTTCAAGCGGAGATGGGGCTGACCAAAAACAGCGACAAATCCTTTATTTTGCAAACAGGCACGTGGGAACTTGGCACGGACAAGGATACGAACGCGCCGATTCTTACGGTGCATCTCACCAAACAAAACGACGCCGCGTTGGACGAAACGTACGTGTTTCAAATTCAGGGCGAAAACTTGCGCGGCTTGGCGTATGATAAAGATCTGTGGGGCACCGACCTTACCTTTACCAAATATCACGCGCCCGTCGAACCCGTAACGCCCGCGTCAATTATGCATGACCAAACCGCCGGGCGCTATACCGCGCAATTGCCCGCCGCCGATGCGGTGGGCCGCGTGATTGTTTTGGAATTGAATCAAGACGATACAGCCGTCATGACGACGCAATTCATTGGCAAAGGCGAACCGATGGTGGAAAAAGGTTCGTGGGAGTTGGACGGCGAATTCGTCAATGTGACGCTGGCGAATGGTCAACCCAAACTGGTGTTCAAGCAAGAGTTGCTGACGCCAGAAGATAAACCCGTCATTGTCGCCAAACTCGTTTTGCAAGACCCGGTGGCGGCAGGTTACGGTTCAGATGGTTTGACGTTGGAGCGAACGCCGTCGGGCGTGACGCAAACAGCCGAGTATGGCGGCGTGAGTTTCGCTTTCGACGCGCAGCTGGCTAAAACCGCGCAAGGCGAAACGACGACAGCGCTGCCGGTGGCTGAGGGTCCCGCGTTGGGCGGTGGGATGCCTGCGTCCATTCGCTTTATGTTTGACGGACAAAAAGCGGAAACCTATTTCAATCCCAATTTGGCGCAAGTGTTGGTGTACAAAACGGACGATTGGGCGAAACTCGACCCGTCCACCGCCGCAAGCGTTGACGCGTTGAAAAAGATGTTGCAAGAAAAACCGACGACGTTTGAAAAGGGCATTCCGGTTCTCCCGCCGATTCCTGCCGCGCAAGTGTTTCAGGTCAAACCGCAATATGTAGATTTCCAAAACGGTTCGGGCATCGCGTTCGTTACATATTATGCCCAAGACGCTTCGCCCGTACAATCGAATCAGATTTTTTACACGTTTCAAGGGCTGACCGGCGACGCCAAGTATTATGTCGCAGTTTTTTATCCCTTGAACACGACGCTGCTGCCCAAGCGCGCCGAAGACGCGTTTGGCAACCAGAGCTATGACGAGTGGGCAAAAAATTACGACACGTATTTGAAAAATCTCGTCAGCGCAATGAACGGTTTGAATGATGCGGCGTATGCGCCGGATTTGGTTTTGATTCAGGATTTAATCAAATCCATCAACGTCGGAGATACGACACTGCAATAACCGCGTATTGTGCGCAAGTAAAATGCAAGACCCTAAGGGTTTCCAAAAACCCTTAGGGTCTTGTTATTTTCGATTGACCCGCCCGCGCAGATTGTTTATACTGTGCCGTGACGCGATACGCAAGGCGGTTGACCGAAAGGATAAAAACCTATGCTGATCCTGTTGATGTGGGTGAATGTGTTGGCGGAACAGGTTGAGCCATTCATGGTGACAACATTGGAGATGGCGCATGCGTCGCTGCGCGAACGCGGTTGTCGCCGTTTTGAAGCGTTGCGTAACGAACAATTCCCCACGCAATTTATTTTATCCGCCCTGTTCAATTCGCGCGCCGACGCCGAATTGCATTTGCAAATGGAACATTATCAAAATTGGCAGGAGGCGACGGCGGGCATGTTGGCGGAAGCGCCGCGCCTGGAAACATTCACGCAATTATTTTAACGAGGCGGCTATATGGCGAAAATTTTCAAATGGCGCGCATTGTCAATTTTATTGGCGGTGAGCGCGTTTCTGGGCGGCGCCGCGCTGGCTTGGGCGGCGGGCATGTGGGTTACGCCGTATAGCGGCGATTATGACACCGCCTACACCGTTCATGCAAGCGGCTTTGCGCCGGGCGAACGCGTGGACACGTGGGTCAACAAACCGTATCAATGGCGCGTCGGTCAGGGCCAATACACGGCGGATGCGAATGGGGCGATTGAATTTGAATTTCGGCCCGATGTGACGTGGGGGACGGGCGGCTTTTTTGCGAGCGCGCAAGGTTTGAGCAGCGGACGCGAATACACCGCGTCCTTTTCGATTGGCGGCGGCGGTTATCCGCTTGCGCCGTGCGCGTGCAGCGCCGTTTTGCTCGGCAGCCCCGGCGGCACGGCGGTGAATTACAACGCGCAAGGATACGGTTCGAGTGAAACCGTCGTCGTGTACATGACCGATCCGTCCGCGCAAATTCATCGCTTGCCGAACGCGCAAGCCGACCCGTGGGGCAATCTCGCCTTTCCAATTTACCTCGCGCAAGATTCGTTGTACGGGCCCTATTTATTCACCGCGCGCGGCCTCGCCACCGGCCGCGAATCGTACAACACGCTCACCTTTTGGGGCGGTATCCAAAATCATCGCTCCAGCAATCCTATCAGTTTTGCCACGCCTGTTTTTGAAATTCACGCGGGCGGATTTACGCCGCAAGAAAATGTGGTAATCCGTCTGACCGCGCCCAGCGCCGCGTCCCGAACGTTGACGACGCTTCAAGCGGACAAGGATGGCGTCGTCAATTATTCCTCGTTCGTGACGCCCGGCGCGCCGTTTGGAATGTATGTCCTGAGCGCGACCGGCGTCGCAAGCAGCCAAACGGCGCGCGCGTCCTTTCGCTGGGATGGCGTCGTGACGCCGCTGCCCTAATTTGGAATTTCATCCGATGATTATTCGCAAATCGCAAACGCATCGGTTCGCTTTGCGCTTGCGGATTTGCTCGCTCTCGCGCCTACGCGACGCTTATCCTTTCGTTCGAAAATGAGACGCGTAATTCGCTTTGTGCAAACGGTTCCGCCGCAATGGCTTGAACTGTTTCTCGTTTTTGCCGCAGCGTTTAGCTGCCTGCTGTTGACGCTGGTCACCGGTTGGGCGGAGACAGCGCTGCGCCCGTTGGGTTTGACGCTCTCTCTGCGCGGCGGCTTGTATGTTTTTGTCCTTGCGCTTACCGTCGGCGTCGGCATTTATGCGGCGCGGCGGTGGCGCGAAATGGCGGCGCTCAAAGCGCGCTATCGAGCGATTTTTGAAAATGTGCCGGTGGGCATTTTTCAAATCTCGGTGGACGGCCATTTCTTGATGGCGAATCAGTATGTGGCGGAGCTATTTGGTTTTACGTCTGTGCCGGAAATGATGCGCGAGATCCAAGATTTGGGCCGTCAATTTTATGCGCGTCCTGAAGAGCGCGCGGCGCTGATTGCGGCATTGGAAAAAAACGACGTGGTCACGAATATGGAAACGCAAATGCGCCGCCGCGATGGTTCTTTGCTGTGGACGTTGAGCAATGTGCGGGCGGCGCGCGACGCGGGCGGCGCGCTGGCGTATTTCGAGGGCCATGTCCAAGATATTACCGCGCGCAAAGAATCGGAAAATTTGTATCGCACGTTGGTTGACCAGTCGCTGGTCGGCGTCGGCATTCTTCAAAGCGGTCACTATGTCTTTGCGAATCGCGCGGCGGCGGAATTGTTTGGTTATACCGTCGCCGAATTGCTTGCTTTGACGAATGAACAGACGGCGGCGTTGATTCATGCGGACGAACGCGCGGACGTGGCGGCGCGGATTCAGGATCGCCTCGCGGGCAAAAAGATTCCCTCTCACTCTATTTTGCACATTGTGCGCCACGACCGCAGCGAGCGCTGGCTCGAAGCGAATGCGAATCGCATCGAATATCGCGGCGCGCCCGCGATTTTAATTTTGCTCGTGGATGTGACGGAACGCAAACGGGCGCAAGATGAAATGCAGTTGACTCTGCTGCAGACGGCGATGCGTCAAGATTTGAACACGGCGCTGGGGCGCGCTGGCGCCGATTTGAATGGGGTCCTGCGCAGCGTGACGCGTATCGTCAGCGGCGCGTTGGGCGACTTGTGCAGCGTGGCGCTCGTGTCGGCGGATGGGGCGTGGGTCGAACCGAAAGCGTTCGCGCACATTCAGCGCGAACGCGAAGCGGCGTTTGGCGAATTGCTTGGGCATACGCGGCTGCCGGCGGATCATCCAATTTTGGGCCGCGTGGTGACGGCGGGCGAACCGTTATGGATTCCGCGCTTTACTTCCGAGATGATCGCGAACTTGCCGGTTGTGCCATTGACCGACTATGTGCTTGAATTTGGTTTAGCCAGCTATCTCGTCGTGCCGATTCGCCAGGGCCATGATATTTTGGGCGCGTTAGGCGTGCTGCGTGAACGCGACGGCGCGCCTTATACCCTTCAAGACCAAATCTTGCTGCAAGAATTTGCGGACCGCAGCGCGCTGGCGATTGCGAACGCGCAATTGGTGGCGCGGCTGCAAACGGAATTGGAGGCGCGGCGACAGGCGGAAGCGGCTCTGCGGGCGAGTGTGGAGCAAGTCGAGCTCGGGCAAACCGTTGTTCCAGCATTGACCACGCCGGACGAATTGCCGTCGCTGCTCGATTCGATTTGCGAACGCGCCGCGCGCCTGCTGCAGACGCAAATTGGCGGCATTTATTTGTGCGAGCCGCTGCAACAACGCGTGCGCGTCGTCGCCAATTACAACACCAGCCGCGATTATCGCGGCGTAACGCTCCAGTACGGCGAAGGCGCGGCGGGGCGGGTGGTCGTGACGGGCAAGCCGCTGCAACTTGCCAATTATCAAACGTGGGAAGGACGCGCGCAAGCGTATCGCAATAGCGAATTTGGCAGCGTCCTCGCGGCGCCGTTATTTTGGCAGGGCCAAGTGATTGGCGTGATTGCGCTCAATGATGCGGCGGGGCGCGTTTTTACCGACCGCGAAGTGAAATTGTTGGAATTGTTTGCCGACCAAGCCGCGCTGACGGTTACGGCGGCGCACCTGCAAGCGCGCGTATCCGCCGGCCGCGCCGGACCTTTGACGCAGCCCGCGCTTGTCGCTTTGGATGTGCGCGCGCAGCTGGACGCTCAAACGCAAGAAATTTTCGCCCACGCGCTGCGCGACGCGGCGGCTTTATTGAATCGCGTGATGGATTACGACCAAGCGCTGGACGAAATTTTGGAAATGGTGGCGCGCAGCGTGCCGTACGAGACGGCGTGCGTGTATTTGCGTCAAGGCGCCCGGCTCCAAGTCGTATGCGCGCGCGGTTTTGAAAAATATGGGTTGGGCGAATGGATTCAAGACTTTGTTTTGCCCGCGGATGCGCTGAATTTTCTCCGCTTGGCAGAAACAACCAAGCCGCTGTTGATTTCCGACGGCGAATTGTGGGAAGGTTGGGCGACGGCGCACGCAACGACGCCGCTGCGTTCGCACCTGGTCGCGCCAATTCGTTCGGGCAATCAGATTGCAGGAATGATTGCGTTGGACAGCCAGGCGGCGAACTATTACCATGAAGAAGACGGCGTGCGTTTGGCGGCGTTTGCCGACCTCGCGGCGGCGGCGTTGAACAATGCGGAACTGTTGCGCCAAGCTGAACGGCGCGCGCAGCAATTGTCGTTATTGTACGACGCGGGCTTGACGCTCAATCGCGTGTTGAATTCACGGACGCAGCTGGAATTTCTGTTTCAAATTGCGCGGCGGATGCTGCGTACCGACCGTATCGTTTTTATGCGCTATGCGCCGCAAGAAAATAATCTCTATTTTGAAATGGGCGTCGGCTTGCCGGCGGATACGCAGACAAGTTTGCGCGCGCGCGTTTTTTCGGTGACGCGCAGCGAAGGTTTGGAGGGCTGGGTGGCGCAGCGGCGCTTGCCCGCGTTGGTCCAAGACGTAACGACGGATGCGCGGTGGCTTGCGCTGGATGATACGGTGGTCAAGGCGGCGCTGGCGGTCCCGATAGAACATGAAAACGAATTGCGCGGCGTGCTTGTGGCTTTGAGCTATCAGGCGGACGCGTTCAACGCGCAAGACGAACGCATGTTGATTCTCTTGGGCAATCAAGTGACGGCGGCGATGGAGTTGACGCGTCTGTTCGAGGCGCAGACGCATCGGCAGCGTGAATTGGAAATTTTGCGCGAAGCGAGTCTCGCGTTTGCGGCGACTTTTGACCGCGCGACGCTGATTTCGCAAATTCTGGATTATGCCCTCCGCCTGGCGCCAGCCATGAACGCGCATTTATTTTTGTACGACGACAACCGTCTGCTCTTTGGCGGCGCCAAATGGTTGGACAAAGCGCTTGACAAAAAATTGTTCGAGCCGCGCGAGGATGGTTTATCGTATGCCGTCGCGCGGGGCGGCGCAATGATTGTGGTGGACCGCGTGGATACGCATCCCTTGTTCGTCGAACGGCGCTGGGGCGGCGCGTTGGTGGGTTTGCCGCTGCGCAGCGGCGACCACGTGCGCGCGGTTTTGAATGTCGCATATCGTCAGCCGCATCATTTCGAACCGGCGGAACTGCGCGCGCTGCAATTGCTCAGCGACCAGGCGGCGATTGCGCTCGAGAACGCGCGCAACTATGCCGAGACGCAGCGCCAATTGCATGACGCGCAGCTGCTGCATCGCACGGGCCAAGCGCTGACGCGCGCCATGTCGCTGCAAGAAATGTTGGAACGCTTGGCGGATTTTTTCATGGAAGCGGTCTCGGTCCAAGCGTGCTGCATTTCCATGCTGGACGTGACGCACAATCATTTGGTGGTCATGTTGGACCGCGACCCGATTCTCGCCTCGCGCGAAGCGCCGGGCGTGCGCTATCAGATTAGCGATTTCGCCTATTTACAAGAATTTCTTCAAAAACAACAGACCCTGATTTTGCAGCGCGACGCGCCCGCGTTGACGCCTCAGGTGGCAGCCAACATGGACAGTTTTTTCTGGAAGTCCGTCCTGATTTTGCCGCTACTCGCCGGGCCCGAAGTGATTGGCGTGGTAGAATTGGCGGAACAACGCGCGCGGCGCGATTTTTCGCGGGCTGAAATTCGTTTGACCGAAAGTTTATCGCATCAAGCCGCGGGCGCATTACTGCACGCGCGTTTGTTGGAACAGATGAATCGGCGCGTACAAGAATTGGCGGCGCTGAATCGCATCGCGTATCGCGTCAGCGGCGCCAATTCGCTTGACGCCTTGACCGCCATTATCGAAGAGGAAACGCTGGCGCTCTTGCCGTCGGAAATTTTCTTTATCGCGCTGTACGATGCGGCGCGCAATCGCGCGTTCTTTCAACGGATTTTCGAAGACGGGCAGTATCTTCCGCCGTTTGAATGGGATTTGGAACCTAGCTTGACGCGGCACGTCATTCAAACCAAACGCGTCTTGCGTTTGAACGACCATTTTTCCGAGGCGCCGCCCGAGAACGCGCCGCGCTATTATGGCGAAGGCAAAGAACATCGTTCTTGGCTCGGCGCGCCAATGCGGATGGGCGAACAGGTGGTTGGCGTCATTGCCGTCGAAAATATCCGCCCTTTTGCGTACGGTCCCGCCGAAGAGCAATTGCTGCAAACGATTGCGGACCAGGTGGCGGTCGCCGTCGAACGCGTCCGCGAAACCGCCTAGCGCTTTGCAAGCTCAAGCTGCATAATGAGCGTTTCTGGATGCGCCGCTTTCCAGAGCGCACGCGGCGCGCGTACGAGGCAATTTCAGGTTGTCCGAGCGCCGGCGGTGCGAGAACGAAAATGAAACGAATCTTTATTATCGGAATGATTGTCGCGGCGTTGGCGAGCGCGTGCCGCGCGCCCGAGAAAACGGTCGCGCCGACCTCTACGCCAAGCGCGCCAAGCGCTTTGGAGGTCTTGCTCGCCAATTCGCGCAACGTCGTTGGGCCCAATCGGTTCGCGCTGGGGGTGGTGCGCGACGGCAATTCGGTCAAGGACGCCCAAGTGCATCTGCAATTTTTTGACCTCACGTCGGGCCAAGCCGTTGCGACGCAGGAAATGGACGCGCCGTACTATGGCGATAATTTGGGCCAAGCGGGCGTGTATGTGGCGCACGCGGATTTTAAGCAAGCGGGCGCTTGGGGCGTCGAGGTAACGGTCACGCAAGCGGGCTATGCGCCCGAAGCAAAACGTCTCGCGTTCGATGTATTGGCGCAAGACCCGTCGCCCGGCATTGGCGCGCTGGCGCCGCGCACCAAAAATTTAACCTTGTCCGATGTCGGCGGCGACCGCGCAAAAATTTGTTCCGCCCTCGAAGACGACAGTCTTTTGCATCGCGTTAGCATTGCCGAGGCGGTGACGAATGGCAAGCCGACGGTGATTTTATTTGCGACGCCGCGTTTTTGCGCCACGCGCACATGCGGTCCCAGTCTCCAAGTCGTTACGAGTTTGGCGCAGAATTATGCCGACCGCGTAAATTTCATTCACGTCGAAGTGTATAAAAATTTTGAAACGTTCGAGGTCGCCGACGCGATGCGCGAATGGAATCTCGAGACCGAGCCGTGGCTCTTTTTTGTGGATCGGGATGGAAAAATTGTCGCCAAGTTTGAAGGCGGCATCACCGCCAAAGAAATCGTCCCCGCGTTTTTGAAATTTATTGGAGGGTGAACGGCGCGACGGCGGCGTGTGAACGGAGGAATTCATCCAATTCCGCGCGCGTCGGCAGAGAGGGCTGCGCGCCGAGTTTTGTCGCCGCCAATGCGCCCGCCGCGCTCGCTTCGCGCAAACTCGTCGTCCAATCTTGATTGCGCGCGAGTCCAGCCGCTAACGCGCCAATGAACGCGTCGCCCGCCGCCGTCGTGTCAACGGCTTGGACGGAAAACGGGGGCAGCGCTTGCGCGGGCGCGGCGTCGTCGAGAAACAGCGCGCCTTGAGCGCCCAACGTAACCAGCACGCGGCGCGCGCCCATTTGTTTGATAACGTTCGCGGCGTTGCGCGCGCTCTCGAAATCTTGTACAAGCATCCCCGTCAATTGCGCCGCTTCGGTTTCGTTGGGAATCGCCAAATCCACGAGTTCCAAAATTTTGCGCGACAAAGATTGCGCGGGCGCGGGATTCAAAATGACGAGACAGTTTTGTTTGCGCGCGCATTGAAACGCGTAATGAACGGTATCGAGCGGAATTTCCAATTGCGCCACCATGACGCGGGCGTTATGAAACGCCGCCGCCGCCGCGTCCACATCCGCGCGGCTGACGCGCGCATTCGCGCCCGGCGCGACAAGAATGGAATTTTGGCCCCGCTCGTCCACCCAAATGGAAGCGACGCCGGTGGCGGTTTCATTATCCGTAACGAGATATTGCGCGTCCACGCCGACGGCGCTCAAAGTGTGGCGCAGCGTTTTTCCAAAATCGTCCGCGCCGACGCGTCCAATCATTTTGACGGGCGCGCCAAGTTTCGCGGCGGCGACGGCTTGATTCGCGCCTTTGCCGCCCGGCGCGGTCAGAAACGCGCTGCCCAAAACCGTTTCGCCCGGCGCGGGCAAGCGCTGCGTTCGCACAATCAAATCCAGATTGAGACTGCCCAATACGAGAATATCCGCCATCCTGTTTTTATCCTGCTTTAGAGGGCGAGCTCTTGCGCGTCGTACCACGCCCATTGCCCTTGAACCATTGTCGCGGCGACGCGCAAATCGGCGGTGAGTAAAACGAGGTCGGCAAAATAACCCGGCGCAATGTCGCCGCGCTCGTTCTCCAAATGCAATACGCGCGCGGGCGTCGTCGTCATGGTCGCCAACGCGTCGGACAAAGCGCAGCGCGTAAAGCGCATTAGATTGACCAGCGCGTCGCGCAGATTCAAAATGCTGCCCGCCAAACGCCCATCCTCCAAGCGCGCCGAAGTTTCATCCACCTGTACCGTAAAATCGCCGAGCAGATATTTGCCGGGCGTCATGCCGAGCGCTGCCATCGCATCCGTGACCACGTTCAAATGCGCCGCCGTTTTTTGGCGCAGCGCCAAATCAACCAACGCGGGATGAACGTGAATGGCGTCGGGAATGATGCCGACCGTGACGCGCGCGTCATTCAACAGCGCCCCGGCGAGTCCCGGCGCGCGATGATCCAGCGGCGGCATCGCGTTGAACAGATGCGTGCCATAGGCGATGCCCGCATCGAACGCGCGCTGCGCCTCTTCAAAAGTCGCCATCGAATGGCCCGCGCTGACGACGACGCCGTTTTCGCACAACGCGCGAATGACCTCGCGCGCGCCGTCCAATTCGGGCGCGAGCGTGACGAGCCGCACGAAATTTTGCGGCGTCCAGTCGCGCACGCTCGACGCGTCGGGCAGACGCATATAGGCGACGTTGTGCGCGCCGCGTTTTTGTGGATTTAAAAAAGGACCTTCGAGATGCAGCCCGAGCGGCGTCGCGCCGCGAAAATTTTCGGGCGCGCCGTTTTGCAAAACGCTTTGCGCGCGCTGAATTTTTTCAAATGGCGCGGTGATGATGGTCGGCAAAAACGCGGCGACGCCGTGCCGCGGCAATTCTTGCGCCACTTGCCAAATCGTTTCGGGCTGCGCGGTAAAATCGTGGCCGAATCCGCCGTTGAATTGTAAATCAATAAAGCCGGGGACAAGGATAAATTTTGAAACGTCGAGCGCGCGGGCGTGCGCGGGCGGCGTCATTGCGGCGGCGCCGCCGACGGCGGCAATGCGCGCGTTTTCGACGACGAGCGCGGCGTTTGCAATGTCCGCGTGCGCGGTCACGAGCCGCGCGCCGGATAAATACCAGGTGGTGTGCATGGCGCTATCGTGCCACAGCCGCTAACGCTTGTCAAACAGAATTTAGCTGGCGCGGCGCGCGTTCATTGTACTTCGTCCGCGCCGATTTCGATGCTCGCGCCTTGGATGCGCGTTTGACCGTCAAGATCCGTCGCGCCGGCTTGGCTCGTGTTTTCGCCCCGGTCTATCGCGGGCGAATTGTTTTGCAAATGCAAATCGGGCGCGGCGAGATTTTGAAACGCCGGGTCAATGCCATACGTCGAAGCGGCGTCGTTGCCCGTCGCGGCTTGATACGCCGCAAAGGAATGATACATTTTTTTCTGCCACTGCCACTGCCCCGCGCCGTTCGTAAAATACCAATTGTGATTGACGACATTCGCCGTCATTTTTTTGCTCCAACTGCCGATAAATAAATTTTGCGCGCCCGCGTACAAGATATTGTTGCGAATCACGTTATAGCGCGTGTCGTACTGCAAATACACTTCGCCGTTGCCTTGCGCGCGCGTATCATTGTCGTACAGCGTATTGTTGAGAATTTCGCAGTGTTCGGCGCGCCCGCGGCGGCGGTCATATCCGCCAATGAGAATGCCGCCTTCGCTATTTTGATAAATGAAATTGTTGCGGAGCGTGATATAGCTTGTCGCCTTGCCGCGATGTTCGCTCGCCAATTCGACGCCGATGTTGCAATGATGCGCGATGTTGCGTTCGATGACGATGCGAGTCCCGCCGTCCACATAAAAACAATCGGCGCTGCGTTCGCCCTGATAGGCGGGGTTGGCGAACGAATCAATGTTGTACGCCAGATTGTCCGCAATCACGCCGTCGCGCGCTTGGTCGTATGCTTCATCGGGCGCGACGCCTTCAAAGCCAATCGCGTCAATGCCAATGTTGTTGCTGTCGCGCACGATATTGTTTGTGATTTCAAATTGTTCGACATTGCCGTTGACGACCAACGCTTCGGACGAACCGAGTTTCAGCGCGTACAATTCGTTGCCGTCAATGACGAGCTGTCGAATGGAATCCGGCGCGCGCGTGCCGTACGCCGCAATGCCATGCGCGTCGCCGCCCTCCACGCCGCGATAATTTGTTTTAATGTCGTGTACGCGATTGCGGCGAATTTCAATGTATTCGCCCGCGCCCCAAATCAAAATGCCGATGGGTACGCGATTCACGCGGCGCGTTTTGAAATTGCGAATTTCAAAACCCTCAAACCGAATATAGCTCGCGTCCTGAATCCGCACGAGCGGGTCCCAGCCGCTTTTCACGCGTATGCCTGTTCCGTCAATGACGGGCGTTTCATTCGCGTACGCCGCAAAAGTGATAAAGTTGCCGTTTGCGCCGGAACGAGTAATCCGCACGCGTTCGTGATAGATTCCGCCGCGCACGTACACCGTATCGCCCGGCGCGAGCGTATCCGCCGCGTGTTGAATGGTGCGCCACGGCGCCGCGAGCGTGCCGGGATTCGTGTCCGCGCCGTCGGCGGCGACATAAAACGCGTTCGCGTGCGGCGCGGCGCGCGCGGGATTGAACGCGCCAATCAAACCCAAGATGACGCCGACAAATGCGGCGGCGCGCAAAAATAATTTCATGGACGATGCGGCTGGGTCAGGATAACTGCGCGCGCCAGAGGCGCGTAATTTCTGCATTGGTCGGTACATTTTCGAGAAAACATTGACGCAGCGCCGCGTCCGAAATTTTTTCGGCGCGCGCTTGCAATTGCGCGTACGCTTTGTCCAATAGCGCGGACGCGTTGGCGTCGTGTCTTGCGCGCGCGACTTGATAGCAAGCCAGCAGCGCGGCAAGCGCCGACGGAGCGCCTTGACGATTCGGGTGCGCGTAGAGAAATTCAAAAATCGCCGCACACTCGTTTTGCGCGCGCGCGAAATCATTTTGCCGCCGCGCGATTTCAGCCAAACAGGCGTGCGTTTGCAGACGATAAGGCGATGATTCGAGCGTCTGCCAGCTCGCTAACGCTTGCGTACAAGATTCTTGCGCGGCGCCGAGTTTGTCCAACGCGAGCTGCGTTTGCGCCAACAGATTATACGCAAAGCCGGTCAAGGCGCGGTGATGTATGGCGCGCGCGCGCGCGACGCACTCGACAGCGGATGCTTGCGCGCGCGCAAACGCTTGGCGGTCCAATTGAATGGCGGCGTGATTGACCATCGCGCCGACTTGGTAAAGCCAATCCTCCAATTCATTGGCGCGGCGCTGCGCGTCGGCGGTGTGCGCTTCCGCGTTGTCATATTGTCCGAGCAAGCGATAGGTTTCGCCCAGATTGAGCTCGATTCGACACACGCCGCGCCGGTCGTTAATGGCGTTCGCAATGGCGCGCGCTTGCAAGCCCAATTCGAGCGCGCGGTCATACGCGCCCTGTTCGAGCTGCGCTTGCGCGATATTGGAGAGGACGAGTCCTTCGCCCTGTCGGTCGCCGATGGCGCGGACAATATCCAAACTCGCCGTATAGTGCGCGAGGCCCAAGTCAAAATCGCCGCGCTCGGTTGCGATTAAACCCAATGTCGTGAGCGCCGACCATTCGCGGCGTTTGTCTTGGCGCGCGCGGGCGTACTCTAAAAGTTGCTCGTAATTTGTTTGCGCCGCGTCATATTCGCCCAGCTCGTTCAAGACTTGGGCCAAGAAACCGCGCGCGCGCGCTTGTTCAGCGTCGTCGGCGCGCGCGTTGGCGTGAGCCAATGCGCGTGCCATAATGGGCCGCGCGGCGGCGGCGGCGCCTTGCTGCCACAATACTGCGCCTTCGAGCAAGAGAACTTCGATTTCCAGATGCGCGCGCGCGTCCGCGCCGAGCGCGCGCTGCGTCAAGCCCTCTTGGACGCGGCGAATTAGCGCGCGCGCCGTTTCGTGTTCGGCAAGCCGTTCCGCCAGCCACCCCTGTTCCAACAGGACGCTCAGATATTTGAACGGGTCGTCAAGCTCTTGCGCGAGGCGTTCCAACGCGTCGAGGTCGGCGCGCTGCGCGTCGCGCGCGCCTTGCACTTCAAATACGCGCGCGCGCGCGTCCAACAGCTTGAAACGCTCGGCGCGCTGCGCGTCGGTCGTCAGCGCCAACGCGCGCGTCAAATAATTCACCGCTTCCGTGTTGGCAAAACGCGCCGCCGCGGCTTGGCCCGCGCGCGTCAGGTATTCAAGTCGTTTCGCCTTGTTCTTGCTGCGGTCGTAATGATATGCCAGCAAATCGAGCGTGCGTTCGGGTTCGTTATGGCGTTCCAAAAATTGCGCGTACGCTTCATGGAGTTGGGCGCGCGTAGCAAAGGTTAACGCCTCGTAAGCGACTTGGTGCGTCACGACGTGTTTGAAAACATACGTGAGGTCGGGGTCGGGATGGTCTAGCGCAATGAGGTCGGAGCGCAGCGTCAAGGTCAACTCGGCGCGCGTCTGTTCGGGCGAACCGAGCGCGGGGAAATAGCCGCACAGATGCGCGAAACTGAACCAGCGTCCAATGACGCTGGCGGCTTTTAACGCGAGGCGCTGCGCTTGGCTCAAGCGTTCGAGACGGGTCAACACGAGACGATGCAGCGTATTGGGCAGTTCGAATGCGCTCGCCTGCTGCGGATTGCGGAAATCCAAATCGCGGTCGTGAATGTAATCCAACAATTGTTCGATATAAAACGGATTGCCTTGCGCTTGGGCGTTCACGCGTTCAATCAACGCGGGCGGCGTCGCTTGGCCGCTTTCGGGCGCGTGCTGCGCCAATTTTGCGCGAATCAAATCCGCGCCTTGCGCGTCGGTCAATTCATTGAGCGCGAGACGCGTAAAAAAAGCGAGCGTATCGAGTTGGGGCAAAAAATGCGCGTCCGTTTCGGAGGGGCGATAATTTAGCAATATCACAATCGGCAATTTTTCAATTCCCGTCGCCAGCTCTTGCAGCAATTCAAGCGAAGCGGGGTCAATCCAATGAATATCTTCCAGCACAAATAAAAGCGCCTGCCCTTGCGCGCGCGCTTCATCCGCCGCAGCCGAAAAGCAATCGCGCAGCAAAGCGTGCAAAACTGTTTTTCGAAATTCCGGTTCGAGCGCGCGCGTAAAATCATTTTCGGGAATCGGCAGATCCACCAGCGCGCTCAACAAGGGCAGCGCCTCGAAACGCCGCGGCGCCAGCGCGGCGATTTCATTTTCCAATGCGCGAATCTGACGGCGCGTAGGCAGATTCGTGTCTATGCCAAAAAACGCGCGCAGAATTGGGCCCCAGACCAGATAAGGAATGTTGACGCCGAACGATTGACATTCGCCGCCGTAACTCGTTTCGCGCCGCCGCCGCATGAGCCGAATGATTTCGGCGGTCATGCGCGATTTGCCAACCCCGGCGGGCGCGCTGAGCGCAATGATTTGACCTTGGCCGCGCCGCGCCAATTCGATTTTGGTTAGAATCAACGCGAGTTCCGCCTCGCGCCCAATCATCGGCAAGGTATAGTACGCTTCTTGCAATTGCTTGACGCGCGTCTCGCGCACGCCGACGACAAGAAACGGCGGCAGCGGCTCTGCCTTGCCTTTCAAGTGAATGGGCGGCAGCGGCTCTAAATCGAATTCATTGGCGACATTTTTTTGAATGTGTCCGCTCACCAACAGCGTCCCGGGTTTCGCTTCGGTCATGAGTCGCGCGGCGAGATTTACCTCGTCGCCTTGCGCGCCATAGATGCGGCGCGTGCGGCCGCCGTACGCGCCGACGCGCATGACGCCTTGACTGATGCCCACTTGCAGCGGTTCCAAAAAACCGAGTTCGACGCATAACGGAAAGAGTTCGCGCGCTGCAAACACTGCGCGGCGCGCGTCATCTTCGTGAATCTGCGGCGCGCCGAACGCGGCATAAAAATAGCTGCCCTTGTCGCCGATGGTGAGTTCCAAGAGCGCGCCGCCATAGCGGTCGAGAATTTGCTGCACGCGCGAAATAAATAGATTTAATTTTTCGTCCGCCGTTTCATCCGTTTCAAAATCAATGCCTTGAAAGCGCCCAAAGAGCGCGACGACGGGCCGCAGTTCGGTCAAAAAGATTTCGCCTTTGGCAGCCAAGCGTTTGTACACCGCGTCGAAAAGCCACGGTTTGACTTGCGAGTCGGCAAGCGGCGGAAAAGCGGCGGGGGGCGTTGGGGGAACGCGCGAAAGCAGCGCGCGCGCGATGGCGAAACGCGCGTCTGTGTCCGTCGCATTGCGCCATGCTTGAATTTCAATTTGCGCGCCGAGCGCTTGGACGGTTGGCTCATCCAGCGCGATTTCGCCGCGCTGCGTGAGATGTTCGGCGATGCCGCTGCGCGTGACCGGGGCGCCCGCGATAACATCCAGGACGCGAATGTTGGGGTCGCCGACGACAAAACGGCGGACCGCGCCATAGGCGATGGCGATCTTGATGGCGATTGGAACCGTGAGATTGTCCGGTAACGGCACGGCTGAAAATTGCTGCATCGCGCGCTGCAAGGCAAACGCGCACGCCGTGGCGCGCAGCGCCGCGCGCGGTTCTCCCGCAGAATTTTCCGCAAACCAACACAAAGCCGCATCGCCCGCGAAATTGATGACGCTGCCGTCGAAATTTTCGATTTCGACAATCAGCGCGTCGTACACGGCGTTAAGTTGACGCGTCAATTCTTCGGCGCCGCGCCGCGCGCCCAAGCTGCGCGTGAACGCTTCCGTTAACGGCGTAAAACCGGAAATGTCCGCAAACAAGACCGCGCCGTCGGCGCGGTCCGGGAGCGATTCGTTGCGCGCCAGCGCGCGGCGGCGGTCTTGGGCAAGATAGGGCGGCAGCGCGCTCATGTCTACGGCCAGGGTCCCCCGCCAAAGCTGGGAAAATCAAAATCATTGGTTGCGCCGCCGCCGTCGGGCGTCAGCGCGCGCGGCTTGTCCACTTCATAGACGCCGCCGCTGCCGATGAGATAGGCGCGATTTTGGTCGCCTACCGTCAGCGTGTAGGTATCGCCGGCGGTGACGCTCCATTTTTCGCCCGCGCGCGCGATCTGCCGCGCGCTTTCGCCCGCCGCAAGTTTGCCGGCGAGTAACGTGTTGCCCTCTGACGTATTGAAATAGATGAACGCGTCTTGACGGCTCACGTTCACGAACACGAGAATTGTGTGGCTCATAGCTGCCTCCTTGAGGCGACAAATTTGGCGCAATGAAATTCGCCGCCCTTTGTCGTGTGAATGTGACGGCGGCGCGCGTCACGTTTGTTTGGTTTCAAGCGCCGCGCGTAATTTGATAACTTGGGCTGTGAGCGCGGCGATTTGTCGTTCCAAATTTGCAATCGTCGTTTCCAATTCTGCAACGCTCATTGCAGATTCGGTTGTCGCTGTTGTTTGGACTTGATCCGCGTTCGATATTTCTGTACGCAGCGCAATAGATTCCGTTTGCGGCGCCGCGGCGACGCCGGGTTTGGACTGCAAACGCACGGCGGGGTCGCCGATAACGGCGTAACCGCGCGCGTCATTGTGCGCCGTCCACAAGGTCGCAAACGCATTGACGTCCACTTTCAAGTACGGCTTTTTTAAATTTTCCAAATCGCCCGCGAGCGCCGCCGCGAGTTCGGCATAACGTTCGTTAAAATATTCCATCGCCGCGCCGACGGGATAGCCCTCGAACAATCGCGTCAACATGCTTTCAAATGTGCCGAGTTGCGAAACGTTTTGCTGCCATAAAAAGGACGAACCCCACGCGCGATCCACATGTCCAATCACCGCGAGCGCGCCGCCTTTTGGGTGCGCCAACAATTGCTGCGGCAAGCGCGCGACGAATGACGCGGGCGCGATTGGAATCGCTTCCAGATTGCCCCTGACGCCTTGCCGTAAATGCGCGAATTCGTCATAACGCGGCGTGCCGGCGCCGAAACAGGCAAAGTGAAAAGAAATCAAACCGTGCAGACGCGCGTCGCCCGGCACATCGTCCATCGCATAATACATGGTTTGCGGCACGGGTTGATTCTGCATCGCCACGGGACCGCCCCATTCTTGCGTGACGAGCGCGCCTTGATGTTTCATTTGACGCGGTTCGCCCAAATCAAAACCCGCGCCGTGCGAGGCGGTGAATAAAAACGCGGGGGCGTCGTCGCGTAAAGTTTCTTCCAAACGATTTTTGGTGGCGCGTTCGGCGAGAACGGAATCGAACGTCCAATCCGGCGCTTGGGCGCGCAGCGTATCGGCAAGCGGCGCGGTGAGATTGCGCGCGCTGGCTTGCGTGCTGGCATCGTCGGGATTGACGGGCCCGAACAAGACCGCGCGTTTGCCGCGCGTGACGAACCCTTTTTCCGCGCGCACGACGCTCTGCGCGTACTGCGCGTATTCTTTGACGGTATCAAAATAAATGCGTCCGACGGCGTACGCGACGTCGAGTTGATATTGAAAATGGTACGGAATTTTTTCGGGGTCGCCGACGAGAAGCAAATAGTACGGGATTTTATCCGGGTCCACCGCGCCAACGCCCGCGCCATGCCGCGCGATAAAATCATTTTTGCTTTCGTGCGGACGATACCCGTCGTCGCCCCAATACTCGCGATAGCGTTCCTTGATTTGATTCGCTTGCGTTTGGCGATAGTCCAATAATTCGCGCAGCGCGTCGCGCACCGCCGGTTTTTCATCGCGCGCGAAAATGACGCCCCAGCCCGCTTGTTCGATTTTGGTCGGGTCCACGCCCGCCTTGACGCCGAGATGAGATTTTTTTTGTTCGAGCCGCCATTTCGCCTCGGCGAGTTTTTCCGCGCTGATGGCATCGCCGCGCGCGATCTGAGCTAGCGCGGGCGCGGGCATCGGCGGCGTGAGATACCCGCCGCGACTCGCATTGACGCCATTGAAATACAGCAAGGGCTCGCTCATGGGCAAATTTGAAATTCCAATGTCAATGGGGCGCCGTCGGGCTGCGTGAGCGTGTGACGACCGCCGTTTTCATCTTGCCAAATCGGCTGCGCGACAAACGTTTCGCAGACGCTGGCGACGCGAATGGTCCAAGATTTGGTATCTTGGGTGGACGCGCCGTCAAGAATCGTTTTACTCAAACCTTCCGGGTCGCCGATGGTATTGTTTTGTCCTTTGGGAAAAATCAAAACGCGCCAGCGCGGATAATTGACGTTCGCGCCGACGGTGTTCAAAAAGGCGACGGTAAAGAAAAATTCGGCGGGTTTGTTTTTGGGCTGCGGCGGATTGATTTTCAAATCCGTCACATACACCCCCGGCGCGCGCGCGGATGTCGTCGGCGACGCAGACGCGATGGTTGGCGCAAGAGTTGGCGCGGTGGTCGGCGCGATGGTCGGCGCGATTGTCGGCGGCAGCGTTGTGGTGAAAGTAGGCGCGACGGTGGGAATTTCGGTGGGCGGTTGGGTCGGCGCCAGAGTCGGCGCGATGCGGTCGGTGCGCGTATTCACGACCGGAATTTCGGTGCGGAACGCGGGCGCGGCGGCGGAAGGCGCGACAGTGGCTTGAGGCGGCGCGGTGGGATTGGCGGGCGCGCTGCACGCGCTGGCGCAAAGGATTAGAGTCAATAGGACGCCGAGTTGTTTCATGAATGTAAATTCGCAAGGACGCGTCAAAAATTTTTTTTCGACGCGGTTGAATGTCGCGCGGCGGCGCAAAATTTTTTCTGATGCAAACTCAGGGCGGACAAATTTGAAAATCAAGCGTCGCGGGTTGTCCGTCCGTAAAACTAAACGGCGTTTGACGGCCCGCGCCATCTTCATAGACCGGTTTCGCCGTGTAAGCGGTGCATTGTCCGACGCCCACTTTCCACGTTTCGGTCAGCAAGGTAGCGTCGCCAACCGGAATCGTTTTATCAACGCCTTTGGGCGCGCCGATAGAATTTTTTGCGCCGGGTTCATAAAACGGCACGCGCCAATTGGCATACGTGACCGGCGCGCCGGTGGTATTGAGAAATGTGACGCGGAATTGAAAATTGGGCGCGTCCAGCGGTTGATAGACGAGCTGCGAAATATAGACGCCGGGCGCGAGGGCGGGCGTTGGCGTCGCGGGCGGCGCCGTCGCCACTAGCGGCAGGGTGGGACTCGGTTGCGGCGCCTCGCCGGTTGCCGTCGCAGTCGCGGTTGGCGCATTGGGCAACGGCGTCGGTTGCGCGGTCGCGGGCGGAAGGGTGGCTGGCGCAAGCGTCGGCGGCGCGCTTTCGGTTGGCGCGGCGGCGACGCGCGTGATGGGCGCAAGCGTCGGCAAGGCATGGGCGTTTTGCGTGACGCCGCCGCCCGGACAATAATTCGGGTCGCCTACGTTGAGCGCCCATTCGTCGCACGACAGCGCGCGCGTTACGCGTAAACGCGCGAGTTCCAGAACTTGATGTATTGCAAGCGGTACGATGCGAACCGTTTTGTCGGAGCTTGCGGTCAAGACAAATCGGTCGTCGGGACTCAATGCGACCGTTTGCACTTTGTCGGTGTGACCGCGCAAGATGCTGAGCGTTTGCAGCGTATTTATGTCCCACACGCGCACGGTCTGGTCCGCGCTGCTGGTGACGATATTTTTGCCGTCGTGGGTGAACGCTGCGCTTGTCACCGCGCCGAGATGTCCTCTTAATTCTTTGAACGGGCAAGGGCTGTTTGGCGCGCAATGGACAATATCCCAAATCCGCGCGGTGCGGTCATCGCTCGCCGTGACGACCAGCGTACCGTCGGCATTAAAGGCGGCGCTGTTCACCGCGCCCGTGTGGCCGCTCAAGGTCAATGTGGGCGCGCCGGTCGCCACATCCCAGAGAATGGCGTTGCGGTCATTGCCTGCCGTGACGATGAGCGTTCCGTCGTGATTGAATGACGCATGATTCAACGGGCTGTAGGACCCCGTAAAGATTTTGACCAACGCGCCGGTGGTTGCGTCCCACAACCGCGCGGTCTTGTCTTCGCTCGCGGTCAAAACAAATTTTTCGTCGGGGCTGAACGCGATGCTGCGTACGATGGCTTCGTGACCCTTGAGTTCGATAAAGGGACACGCGGGCGCGCAATGTTTCAAATCCCAAATGCGCGCGGTATCGTCAAAGCTGGCGGTGGCGGCGCGAGAGCCATCGCGAGTTAACGCGCCGTCGCTAACCCAACCGTTGTGTCCCTCGAGTTTGGCAAGCAGGGTATTGGTCGCCACATCCCACACGCGCGCGCTGCTGTCTGCGCCGACGGAAATGACGCGCGCGCCGTCGCCGCTGTATGCGGCGCCCAAAATTTTGTTCAAGGCGCCGCGCAACACGCGCAGCGCGTCATTGTCGGAAATATCCCAGAGCCGCGCGGTAGTGTCCGCGCTGCCGGTCAACAATAAATGACTGTCGGGCGTGAACGCGACGCTCCACACGGAATTGTCGTGACCGCGCAAAATCGCAATCTCTTGGCCCGTGGCGGCATCCCAAAGGCGCGCCGTCCCATCGCGGCTGCCCGTCGCAATATATTTGCCGTCGGGACTGTAGGCGACGCTCAACACGGAATCGCTGTGTCCGCTCAATTGATTTTCGATGCTGTTGGTTGCGAGATTGATTTTGTACGCGTTCTGGTCGTCGCTCGCAACCACAATGGCTTTGCTGTCGGGACTGAACGCGACGCTCCACAAGGCGGCTTGCGTCTCAAACGGTTGAAACGTACATTTGTCGTAGGCGCATTGGGTGATATCGGTCACTTGCGCGGTTCGGTCCGAACTTACGGTCGCAAAAAATCTGCCGTCCGGGCTAAAGGCGATGCCGTTGATGTCTTGCGTGTGCGAACCCACGTCGCCCAAAAAATTTCCGCTGGCGGTTTCCCAAAGTTTTGCCGTGCCGTCTTGGCTGACGGTGGCGAACGCTTTGCCGTCGGGAGTGAACGCGCCATTCCACACCGCCGCCGTATGTCCCGTTATTTCGCGCGCGGGACAGGTCTCGCCGCTGCAGTGAGTCAAATCCCACAACCGCGCGGTCTTGTCCGCGCTGGTCGTCAACAAAGTTTTGCCGTCAGGGCTGAACACGACGCCCCACACCGGCGCGGTGTGACCCTTGAGAACGCGCGTTGGTTTGCCGTTCGTCGCATCCCAAAGAATCGCCGAGCCGTCGCCCGAAGCGGTGGCAAAAAATTTTCCGTCGGGACTCACCGCCACGGCATCCACGCTATCGGTGTGTCCGCGCAAGGTTCCGCGCACGCGCGATTCCGTGACCGCCTGACGCAAAATGTCGTCGGTCTGCGTCGTCTGCGTAATGCTGTACGCCTGCATCGCCAACAGCAAACTCGTTTCGGGGTCCACGTTCAATTGCGACAGCGCCGCGCCGGTCATTTTGGAAACGCGTTCTTGCTGCTGCGCCTGCAAGCGCGCGGCATTGGCTTCATCGCCTTTGGCAAGCGCTTCGGCGCGCGCCTGGTCGGTTTCTTGCAGCGAGCTGCCCAATTGCGCGAGCGAAATCAACGCGACGACAATGCCGAGAATCGCAATCACGCTCAACGCCGTCGCGCCAAACGCGAGATTGCGAATGCGGCGCTGCGTGCGGCGCTCTTTTTTGAGACGAAAATCTTCTTGGTCGCTCTCTTTGAAAAAAGCTTGTTCGACCGGCGTCAAAGTTTGCGCGTGCTGCTGCGCCCACAGGTACCCTTCGTCCCACGCCTTGCCGCGCAGCAATAGACCGTCGGGGCGGCCCTGCCGTTCCCACAAATCCGCTTGTTGTTGGAACGCGCTCAGATTTTTTTCAAACCAGACGCGGTTGTTGTCGCGAAGCGGTTCAATCAAGCGGTCGTGCGCGAGCTCGAACCAAGTCGCGCCGCGCCGTTCATCCGCGCGCACGAGATGCGCGTCCTCCAACAGTCGAATCGTCCGATTCGCCAAGCCGCGACTGCGTTCGGGTTCCATCAACACCTGGCCGCGCACGCCGGCATCGGTAATGAGCTGACGGTCGAACCATTCGCGGATGGCGCGTTCCGTTTCGCCGGTGGCGACGGACGCGGCGGCGACGCGCATTTCGTAATAGCTCGCCAGCGCGCTGTTGACATCGCCGACTTGGACGACATCGGTCTCGGCGATGGCGCGTTGGTCGGCGGACAAATTATTCCACAAGCGCAAGCACACCACTTGGAGCTGCACGGGTTCGACGTACAAACCGAGTTGAGTTTCCATAGCGCCGTCGGGGCGTTGAATGTGCACCTGACGCAAATCGTCAATCAATTTGTTGGCGGCGGCATGGGTGAAATCCACGCCCGCGTCGCGGGCGGGTTTTTGAAGCGCGTCGCGCGCCGCGTCCGTGCCGAGCAAGTCGAGACGATAGCGCGTGGAAAAACGCGTGGGCAGCGGACGAATGAACGGGTCAAGGCCCGCGATGTAATCTTCGCGCATCGAAAAGAGCGCCCACCGCGAACGGTCGCGCAGCGCGGCGCCGATTTGTTCAAAGAACGCGTACTTGGCGTCGCGTTCCATCGGCGCGGTCGTGAGGATTTCTTCGAATTGGTCAAAGAGTAAAACGGGATTTTTGTCTTGCAAATCGGCGCGCTGTTTGAAATAAGCGTCGAATGACATTTGCGCCAATTGCGCGAGCGGCAAACGTTTTTCGCGCGGTTGGCCCTCTTCGAGCGAAAGCAATGTCGAAAGAACATAGCGATTAAATTGCGCGAGCGTTTCGTTCTTGTCCGCCGTCGGCGGTTCGCTATTGACGCGCATCGGCGGCAAGACGACAAATTCTTCTTGGCGCAATTGCGGCAAGAGCGCGGCTTGAATGAGCGACGTTTTGCCAGCGCCGGACGGCGAGTACAACAAAACGATGCGCTCGGCAATCAAGAGATTGAGCAGCTCGCGCGTTTCGCGTTCGCGGCCGTACATTTTTTCGCCGGTCCGGTACGGTCGCGGGCCGACATACGGATTGGGGCGGGGGTTGGACATTATTGATTGCCCCCCTGTTTTTCTAAATCTTTAATAAAATCCTCCGCGCTGCCCCAATAAATGCTAATGTCGGCGTTGCCGAAATAATTTTCCAGATATTTGCGCGCGCGTTCGGGTTCGATGAGCCGCCCCTCGGCGGGGTCAATTTGCGCGGCAATGTGCGGCAGATTTTTACGGCGGTTGCCGCCCTCTTGCGACATGATGCTGCGATACAAGACGCGGAAATTCCAATCGTCCAATTGAAAACCGAGAAACAGCAGCGCCGAATCGGTCAACATGCGTTTCACTTCGTGATGAATCAAATCTTTATTGGACGTGACGCCGATGAGATAATCAAAATAATCGTCTTCGGTGATGACCTGCGAATCGGAGTCGCTGTATTGTCCGAACAGGCAATAGACGAGCGGATGTTTTTCGTCCGGCACAAAAGAGCTCGCCGTTTGCGCGAGCGCTTGTGTCGTGATGTTGTCGTTCCACTGACACAATTCTACCTGCGGCTCTTTGCCCGCCGCTTGCAGCGCGTCAATGATCAAGCTGTCGGGATTTGTCGTGATGTACACCGGAAAGGGCAAATGCGCCAACACCGCGTACGGGTCGTGCGCGTTTTGACGCGTCAGCGCGCCGACGGCATGAACCAGCTCGGTCAAGGGCGCGTTTTGCAGCGCGGGCGCGAGCTGCAAACCAAAGCGGCGTTCCAATTCTTGTTTCAGCGCCTGTTCCAATTCGTCATGCACCAAAAAGCGCGCTTGGTCAACGGCGATATATTGCGCGACTTCGGGCAAATCTTCGGCGGCATAGGGCGCGAGGGGAAAGCTGTATTTTTTTGCCCAACGCGCGGCGAGCGCGCTGCGTGAACCGAATACGCTCTCCGAAAGGCCGGGCCCCAAAATCGGCGTACAGCGACCTTTGCGAATGGCAGCCATCAGCGCGGGCCATTTTTGAAACGCGGCTTTGTCGCCGCCGAAACCGGGGACGTACCAAATTTTGCCGTTCTTGAGCCGCAAAAATAAAACGGGCATCCACGCGTCCGCGTTGTCGCGCACCGCCGCGCGCGCCGCCGCCATCGCGCGGTCAATTTGGCCGTCGCGGCTCAACTCTCGGAAAAAGACGGGCATGAATTGCGCGACCGTTTGCATCGTGATATTGCCTTGCATCGCAATCACCGCCGGCACGCCCGCGGACGCGAGGCGGGGTCCCAGCGACGCGAGCGCGCGGTCGTTATCGGTTGCGGCAGCCATGTTGGCGCTTTGGCACGCGGCGAGAACGACGAGCCGCGGCGGGTCTTGCAATTCGTTCAGGCGCGTGACGAGCGCCGACGCGGCGACATCGTGCAGCTTGCCGGTATCGTCTTGCAAAAAAATAACCGATTCCGCGGCGCCCGCCGCGCCGTGCGCGACGAGATACAAAATGTCAATGTCGTCGCGCAATTTTTCGACGAGCCGATTGAGCGTTGCAAACTCATGCGGCGCCAGCGTCGTGACCGTGAGATTGCCCAACGCTTTTTGCGCGCGTTCCAATTCGCCCGCCGCGTCAATCGGCGCAAAGCCATCCAAATCGCCAAGATTGGTTGGATTGGAAATAAAGACGAGCGCGCGCAAATCTTTTTGCGGTTTGATTTTGACGGGCCGAAAATCTTGCGCGGCGAGATAGCGCGTAAATAAAATGCGTTCGGAAGTGACGAGCGAAGAATTATCAGAGGGGTCGCGCAGCGTTTCCCAATGCAGCTCGTGCAGCTCGGCTGCCGTCGGGTCAATGCTGAGCCGCAAACGCAAATCCAAATTTTGCGCTTGCGCGCTCGCGCGCGCTTGCGCGAACATGGTTTTGATTTGGGCGTCGCCGAATAAACTTGCGCCCAACGCTTTGCCGTACGCGTCCGGTTGTAATTCCAATGCGCGCAGCGCGACACGATCCAGGCGCGCGGTCGCGGGCGCGTCGAGACGCGTATCGGCTTCGCTGCCCGGTTGGCTGTAACGCAATTCAACCCGATAGCTTTCTTTGTCCCACCGCGTCAAGATCAATTCCAAATCGGCGTAATCGCTCATGCGCCCTCTTTTTGTAACGGGATAGCGTAAAGTGCGGATGCTATTATATTACATATATTTGTCTTGGGATACGCGTTTTTTTGGGGCTTGGTCGGCGTCAACTTGTTGTACTTGCATATCGCGTTTATCATCGTGTCATGTTTTGCGCCGTCAAGCGGCGGCGCGCGAAAATACGCCTATCCGTTTGCCAGAGGTCTCACGCTATGGTATCCATTACTTTGTTACAACGCTATCCGTTTTTTGCGCCGTTCGCGACGGACGAATTGGAACGCCTCGCCGCGCTGGCGCGCGATACGTCCGTGTTGGAAAATACGGTTATTTTTCAAGAACAGGACGCGGCGAGCGCGCTCTATTTTTTGATTGACGGCGAAGTGGATTTGTACACCACCGTCAGCGCGACGAATCCGACGCCCTTGTTTGCGGGCGAAATCAATTCGGGCGACCCGTTCGGCGTTTCGGCATTGTTGGCGCCGTATGTCTATCGCACCGGCGCGCGCGCGTTGGTGGTGAGCCGTTTTTTGGAACTGGACGCGGAGGCGCTGCGCGCGTTGATGGAACAGGATTGCGCGCTGGGCGCGAAACTATTGCGTCAAATGATGCGCGCGACGTTAGAGCGCGTTGAAACGCTGCGCCTGCATATTGCGGCATTGTCCAAGCATCGCGGCGCGGATGACGAGTGAGGAAAAAAAAGAGCGGCGCCGCGCCGCTCTTTTTTTTTTTATCGTTCGCCGCGCTCGCTGTAATGAACGGCGGAAGCGCGACGCAGACGCTCCGCCGCCTGTTCCGCTGTCAAGTCGCGCTGCGCCTCGGCGAGCATTTCATAACCGACGATAAATTTTCGCACCGCCGCCGAACGCAGTAACGGCGGATAATAATGCGCGTGCAATTGCCAATGCGAATCCTCCGCTGCGTCAAAGGGCGCGCCGTGCCAACCCATCGAGTACGGAAACGCCGTTTCAAATAAATTGTCATAGCGCGTCAACAATTGTTTGAGCATGTCCGCTAACGCCGCGCGTTCATCGGCGCGCAAATCTGGCAAACGTCGGACGCGCCGTTTGGGCAAGAGCAGGGTCTCAAAGGGCCACACCGCCCAAAACGGCACGACGACCAGCCAGGCGTCATTTTCCAAAACCACGCGTTCGCCGCGCGCCATTTCCAATTGCGCGTATTCGACCAGTAACGGCGCGCCGTATTTTTCCGCGTACGCGCGTTGGCGCACGTCTTCGCGCGCGGGTTCATTCGGCAGCGCGTTGCCCGCCCACACCTGACCGTGCGGATGCGGATTCGACGCGCCCATTGCCGCGCCGCGATTTTCAAACGCTTGGACCCAGCGATAGCGCGCGCCCAATTCCTCAAGTTGCTTTGCCCACAGTTCTACGACGGGCTGAATTTTTTCAACCGGCAAGCGCGCGAGATGCAAATCGTGACGCGGCGAAAAACAGAGGACGCGCGACGTGCCGCGTTCGCCCTGCGCTTGCAGCAGCGGATGGGGCGCAAACGCTGTCGCGGGCGTATCGGGCAAGAGCGCGGCAAAATCGTTTGTGAATACGAACGTGCGCTCGTACTGCGGATTTCGCGCGCCGCCCGCGCGTTCATTGCCGGGGCAGAGATAACACTGCGGGTCGTACGCGGGCGTGGTATCGGGCGGCGGCGTCTCCACTTGGCCGAGCCACGGACGTTGGGTGCGATGCGGCGAAACCAAAACCCATTCGCCCGTGAGCGGATTGAGACGGCGATGCGGATGTTCGGACAGATTCAATTCCAGCATAAAATTTTTCAACCGCCGCCAAAGAGCGGCAGCCGCGCGCCGTTGACAATGTGCGCGGCGTCGCTGCACAAGTACAACAGCGCGGCGACAATTTCTTCGGGCGTCGTCCAATTTGCATTTTTGGGCGCGGGCGCGGCGTCGCGTTCGTGTTGCGCGTCAATCGTCTGCACTTGCAAGATATTGGCGGTGACGCCGAGACCTTTGAGTTCTTGCGCCAGCGTCAGGATTAAATTTTCTTGCGCGGCTTTGGCGGCGGCATACGGCGCGCTTTTGGCGCGCGGCTGCTGCGCGGAGGGCGATGAAACGATGAGGACGCGGCCCCATTGATTTGCGACGAGCTGCGGCACAAACGCTTGAAGCAAATACCAGGTCGCCCAAACGTGCTGCGCGAGCATGGCGGTCAGTGCGCGCGCTTCAAATTCCGCAATCGTCTTGCCGCCGGTCCAACCGCCGATAAATTGCAATAAAATTTCGGCGCGGCCGAATTTTTCCGAAACGGCGCGCGCAAATTCGCGCATCGGCGTTTCGTCTTGTAAATTCGCCGCATACAGCAAAAGGCGTTCGTCCGGCAATGCCAATTCGCGCGCCAACGCTTGGAGGCGTTCCTCATTCGTCGCCGCGAGCGCGAGCCGCGCGCCGCGCTTGGCAAAAGTTTGCGCCGCCACGCGTCCCAAGCCGCCGGTCGCGCCGGTGATGACCGTCACACGATTTTGTAAATCCATCCGTCTACTCCATTCAGCGAAAATGTTTTGAAATGCTTTACCGCGCGCCGCGCGCCAGATGAATAATTTTTCGCACGCGGCGCGGGTCGGTGACATCGCGCGCATATTCGGGCGGACGTAGCGCGCGGCCCATGAACGGGCGCGGGTTGCGATACTGCATCGCGCTGTCCACCGTGTGAGACGCGGTGAGATGAAATTCGCGCGCGCCGGTCTGTTTGACGACGCGCGCGATATTGTGTTCTTTGGCGCCGCCGGGCATGATGATGATGCGTTGCCCCGCGCGTTGCACGAGTTCCGCAATCAATTCCAAACCATCGCCGAGCGTCGCCTCTTGGCCCGTCGTGAGGATGCGGTCCGCGCCGAGTTCAATCAGCGTGGCGAGCGCGGCGAACGGGTCGCGCGTCATGTCGAACGCGCGATGAAACGTGACGCTCAGCGGACGCGCGAGCTCAATCAAGGCGCGCGTCCGTTTCTGGTCCACCGTGCCGTTCGGTTTTAACGCGCCCAGCACGACGCCGTCCGCGCCCAGCTGTTGCGCGATTTCAATGTCGCGGCGCATAATTTCGTATTCGAGTTGAGAATAGCAAAAATCGCCGCCGCGCGGGCGAATGATGACGTTGAGCGCAATCGTCAAATGTTTGCGCGCGAGTTCAATCGCGCCCGCGCTCGGCGTCGTGCCGCCCTCCATTAAATTGTCGCACAGTTCGACGCGCTGCGCGCCGCCTTGCTGCGCCGCCCGCGCGGATTCGACATCCGCTACGCACACTTCGAGAAGAAATTTGGATTGTGATTTTTTCATACGAGTCGCTCATGCGGTACGTAGCGACGATTTCAAACGTACCCCGGGCGCGGACGAATGAATTCGTCATTATGGGTTGTTTTCAAGGGAGGAATAGGAGGCGAAAGAGCTTGCATCTTGAAAGATTCTAATGCAAGATGCGCGAGGGGTCAAAGGTAAATTGAAAAATGAAAAATTGCGATTGACAACGCGCCGCGATGCCTATTACAATTCAAACGAACAAGGAGCGCCTGTGAATAAATTTGAACTTGATACGCCCGCGCTGCTCATTGATTTTGATAAACTCGAAAACAATCTCGCGGCGATGCAAAAAATTGCAAATGATAACGGCGTGAAATTGCGCCCGCATACAAAAACGCACAAGACGCCGTACATCGCGCACAAACAGATGCGCGCGGGCGCGCGCGGCGTCACCGTCGCCAAATTGGGCGAAGCCGAAGTGATGAACGCGGCGGGCTTGGACGATTTGCTGATTGCGTTTCCTTTGCAAGGCGCGGCGAAAATGGAACGCTTGCTGCGTTTGGCGGAACGCGCGGCGGTGCGCGTTTCTTTGGATTCGTTCCCGGTCGCCCAAGCTATTTCCGACGCGGCGGCGGCGCGCGGCATCAAAATTCCGTTCTATGTCGAAGTGGATACGGGCTTGCATCGCGTCGGCTTGGCGCCGCGTCAAGCGACGCGCGATTTTGTGCGCGCGGCGACGAAACTGCGCGGCATTGAATTTATCGGTTTGCTCACGCATGCCGGGCAGGCGTATGCGGCGAAAACCTTGGACGAGATTGCGGCGCTTGGCAAAAATGAAGGCGCGTTGATGGTCGAAACGGCGGAAATGCTTCGCGCGGACGGCATCGCGACGCCCGAAGTGAGCGTCGGTTCAACGCCGACCGCGCGGTTTGCCGCGCAGGTTCAAGGCGTGACGGAAATCCGCCCCGGCACGTACGTTTTTTACGATACGATGCAGGTTCATAAATTCGCTTGCGTGTGGGACGATTGCGCGCAAACGGTTTTGTTCACCGTCGTCGCGAAACATCCCGACCGTTTGATTTTTGACGGCGGCAGTAAAACGCTGTCCTCTGATAGAGGGCCCGATGGCGCGGCGACGTTTGGTACAGTCGTTGGATTTCCGCATTTGGAAATTTACGCCTTGTCGGAAGAACACGCGCACGTAAAAATTATTGGCGATGGCGCTGCGCCAAACATTGGCGACAAGGTGCAGGTGATTCCCAATCACGCGTGCGCGGTGATGAATCTGCACGACCAATTTATCGCCACGCGCGGCGACGAGGCGATTGGTTCATTCGAGATTGCCGCGCGCGGAAAAATTCGTTGAGCCAATCGGCCAAGCATTGTCCAACAATAATTTTTAATTGTTCCCAGGAGACAGGATGAATCAAACCTTGCCGAAAATTCAAGTGGCGCGCGCGTCAAAAGCGCTCGCCTTGGACGATGCGAACGCCTGGCAGGCGTTCGCGGCAATCACGCCGCTCGCGCTCGCCGATGGCAGCGGTCCGGCGCGGCAGCAAACGCGCGTGCGCGTCTGTTTCGACGACCGCGCGCTGTATGTGCGTTTCGATTGCGACGACCGCGATATTTGGGGCACGTACACCCAGCGCGACGAACCGATTTATGATGAAGAAGCGGTCGAAGTTTTTATCGCGCCCGGCGCCGCCGCGCCGATTCAGTATTTTGAATTTCAGGTTTCGCCGAATGGAATTTTATTTGACGCGACGATTTATAATCCGGCGTCCACGCGCGCCGATTTGAAAATGGATGCGTCGTGGCAGTGTCCCGGTTTGCGTTGGATGGCGCGCCGCGATGACGCGCACAATGTGTGGTGGGGCGCGTTTGCGATTCCGTGGTCCAGCATCACCGCCGACAGTCGGACGCCCTCCGTCTGCCGCGCCAATTTTTATCGCATCGAACGTCCGCGCGATGCGGAAACCGAATACAGTTGTTGGTCGCCCACGCTCACCGACCCCGCCGATTTTCACAAGCCCGCGCGGTTTGGCTGGTTAGAGTTTGGCGCATAACTAAAAAAGCGCGTCCCGCGCACATCGCGCCAAGCGCCGACAATCTTCCAAAACCCCTTGTCAATCGTCCGAAAAAGGCGTAAAGTAAGCGCGGCAAACGCGCCGCGCTTTTTCG